>DATNHL010000195.1:0-4403 GCA_035604995.1 Occallatibacter sp.
GTGGCAGCAGGCGATGACTATGCCCTCCAGCGCGATCGACCCGCCGCAGGCCGAAATGATGTAATCTTGAGGGAGCGAGTTTCGCTCGCCTCCGGACAAACAAGAGGCCAGCCCATAACCGCGCCGTTGAAGCCGCGCGCAACATTTTTGCGCGTGTGTGCAGAGACAACCCCAAAAGGAGAAACACCCCACCGATGGCCAAGATTGCAAAAACAGGTGACCGCAAGAAGGTAATGGACACGACGAAATCGACCGACTGTCCCAAGTGCAGCAAGCCCACGCGCATCGTCAAGCGCGTGAAGGACCGCGAGCGCGGCATTCCCGGCGGCGTCTACATCTCGTGCTCTGCGTGCGACTTCTACGAGAAGCTCTAAGTTTCTCTTTGGATTTTGCGCGCGAAAAAGCCCGGCTGCGCGCCGGGCTTTTTTGTCAGTATACAGCTCAAAGAGCCTCGGCCATCTCCCGCAGAATCTCCTCCGCCGCTTCGGCCGGGTAGGGAGCCTGGGTGATGGGCCGGCCAACCACCAGGTAACTCGCCCCCTGGCGCAAAGCCTCAGCCGGCGAGGCGATTCGCTTCTGGTCGGCGATCCCCGCGCCGGCCGGCCGGATCCCGGGAACTACAAGTACCCCCTCGGGACCGGTCAGGGCGCGGAGCGCAGCCACCTCTCCCGGGGAGCAGACAAAGCCGCGAATGCCAGCCTCAAGCCCCATCCGCGCCAGCAGTTCCACCTGCGCAGCCGGTTCACGTTCCATGCCTGCTGCGGCCAACTGCGCCGCGTCCATGCTGGTGAGCACGGTAACGGCCAGCAGCTCAGGCGGATCGGTGAGGCCTTCCAGCGCACCACGCGCGGCGGCCAGCATGGCCGGGCCCCCGGCGGCGTGGATGGTCAACATTTGCACGCCCAAGGCGGCGGCGGAGCGCACCGCTCCGGCCACGGTGTTGGGGATGTCGTGAAACTTGAGGTCGAGGAAGACGGAGTGGCCGCCCTTGAGGATCGGTTCAAGGACGGCGGGACCGGCGGCCGTGAACAGCTCCATGCCGACCTTGAACCAGGTGCAGGTATCTTCAAGGCGCGCAACCAAGGCTGCGGCCGCGGCTCCATCGGGAACGTCGAGTGCCACGATGAGGCGCTTGCGGGCCTCGTCGAGGGGGTCGGTAGTTTGCCGGTTGAGTACGGCTGCGTTTGTCGGCGCGAAGGTTGGATTTAGGCGCTCGGGGATGGGCATGACTCAAGTTTACATGCATCTGATTTCAGCGGGGGGCGATCGCGGAGCCGGATTTAAGGCTCGGTGTACGTTCCGGCGTTTGAGACAAATTGGAGGGTGCCGTTAGGCGGAGTGGTCAGGAATGGATTGCCTTGATGCACCTCTGTCCTCCATCCGATCGTCGTACCAGAGGCTGCGGGAGCAAGAAACCCAGTCAGGCTGGATAGGTCCGGAACCGCAACGGTGGTCGCTCCGTTCTGATAGTTCGCCGACGCCGCTATCGAAATGGTATTGATGGATGCCGTCCCCTGAACCCACCAAATAAATGCCGACCTGGAAACATTCGACATGCCGGAAAATCCCGTGTAGTCAAAGTCGAAGGTGGGCAAGGCAGCTGCGGTGGGGCCGGAGTACGACCAGGGCGCGGGGAAGGTGAATGACTGCGGCCCGGCGCTCGCTGAGGTTGTTTCGACGCTGACTCCGTCGCCAAGCGTTTTGTTGTTGAATGCGGACGCAAGGAACAGGTAGTAGTCGCCGCTCTGGAATGCGCCGGCCGGCATTGCAGAATAATGTGGCGTTTGATTCACGGAGAGGGAGATTAGTGCTCCGCCATCTGTTTGGTAAAAGGCAGAGAAAGCAAGCACTGAAAAGCCAGTGGGGATGTCGTTGAGGGTTGCCGTTTCAGGGACTGTCTCATCGCTGGCGGCAAAAACGACCGGGTTGCCGCCGTTCAGAGCGCCGGGAACCGTCTGGCCGCGGAGAGTTCTGGCGGCCAGGACATTGAGGGAAGCATCCATCACGCTCACGGGGATATCCTGTGTCCCGGTGAACAGATTGGCGCTGAAGCTCAGCGTGCTGCCGGACCATGGCTGAATCTGCCCAAGAAGTGACCCGACCTTGACGAAGGCCGCCCCAGGAATAGCTGCCGCGTTGACCTGGACCGTCGCCAGGCCTTGGCTAACAGCAACAGTCGCTCCGCACCTCGGTGAGAACGATACGCCATCCAGCGTACTTGCAAAGATCACCTGCTCGGTAATGGACGGATTTGTCAAGAGAGTGTCCGGTGGGCACGCATAGGCTACCGCGTAATCCGTCGTGCCGTTCGGAACGCTGATGGTCAGGGTCCCGGAGTCCAGCGACGCCTGCGTGAAAGCGCCCGTGCCAATCTGCGTGGCCACGGCCGTGGGCATGGTGCCTTTGAACGTGTAGGTCACAATGGTGGGGTTGCCCCCGCCGCCGCCTCCAGATCCGCCGTTGGAGCTTCCACCGCATCCCGCGAGGCCCGTCACGACCGCAATGCAGAGAGTGAACCGGAGCCACGATGCAGGCATGAAATCCGCCTTTGACCTGAATAAAGCCCAGGGTTAGATAGTATTTAAAATACAGCGAGATTCTAGCAGAGGTTTCAGGCGGGGAAGTCCCGGCTTACACGGAAGGCACAGGTTCAGGGGGCGCGAGCGATGCTGAGCCCTATGTGCTTCCACCGCGATCTGCGCGGCTTCCCCGCCGGAAAGTCAGGCTCAGGCCTGGGCGGCGACCGCCTGCGCGTTAGCAGGCCGCAGCATCATCTGGTCCTGGGCAGGCAGAAAGCGGCAGAGGTAGTTGATCGGATCCTCCGACGCGGCCATCTGCCGCAGGTGATACTTCCACACGTCGGCCTTGATGGTGCGCCGGGTAAACTGCTTGCGCGTGACCTGGACAACTTGCCCTTGCGCGTTGACCCTGGGGTAGGTGATGGCGGGGACCATGAAGCTCATGTGCGCCCCGCTCCGCCAGAAGCAGCGCGCGAAGTCGTGGGAGAAGATCAGCGTGAAGTGGCGTCCCTCGGTTGAGAGCAGCGTCAGCGCCTCCTCGGCGCCGGGCCAGACGGGACGGACGTGGGACTGAAACCAGCGGCGGAACTCGAATCCGTTAAACTGAGCCTGGTTGAGCAACAAACGCAGCAACTCTTTTCGATTCATTTCACCATTCCTTGAGCTAAAAACCTGAGGTAGGAAGCCGGGACAAAGTGGCGTTTTTGGGGACGCCGCGCAAACGAGCCCACAAGGTGAAGCAATTCCGATAGCCTTCTATGAGTGGTTAACGTCAAAAGGCGGGGAGTTTCCTTTTTGGGGGGCCAGGCAGGGCACAGCCGGCCTTCCCCCGGGCAGCCGTGCGCCCGCCTTGGGGAACAAAGGCCTCTACTCAGATAAAGCGAGAAATGCGGCGAAAATGCGTCAAGAACCCTGAAGAAGGCGTGAAAAAGGAATCAATCCTGAGACTGAGCAGGCAATCCACCGCTAGTGGAACTGGCTACGGCAAAGGGTGCAAGACAAGAGATTCGAGGTTGAGATTGGGATCGTTTTGGAAGCGCGGAATCGGATGGGCAGTCGTCCTGCTGGGAGCGTCCAGCGCGTGTTGGGCCGCCGGGGTTCACACCAACCCCCTCAACAACGATCCGCTGGTGAAGGAAGCCTTCGATCATTTCTACAACTTGGACTATGTGGGCGCGGTGGAGCGGTTCGGCCGCTTTCACGCCATGCATCCGGGCGATCCGCAGGGAACGGCGCTGCTCCTGGAAGCGGTGCTGTTCCAGGAGCTCTACCGCCAGGACCTGCTGGACACAACCTTTTACGCCAACGACGGCTTTCTCACCGGCCGCCACGCCACCGAAGAAGACCCGAAGGCGCGGGAGCGCATCCTGGGTCTGGCCGACGAGGCGGTCCACGAAGCCGACTGGCGGATCAGCAAAAGCCCTGGCGATGTTGACGCCCTCTACGCCCGCGGCTGGGCGCGAGCCCTCGCATGTACCTACGTCGCCATGGTGGAGCGCGGTTACAGCAGCGGATTCAGGCTGGCCACCAAAGCTAAGGATGACGGAGTGCGCGTCCTTCAACTCGACCCGGACTATGTGGACGCGAAACTGCTTGTGGGCGTCTATGAGTACGTGGTGGGCGCGCTGCCCTGGCCCTTCAAGCTGCTCATCGGCTTTGCCGGCATCACCGGCTCCAAGTCCCGGGGCCTGGAGCTGCTCACCGACGCCGGCAACCGCGGCCCGGTAACCAGCGTCGAGGCCCGCACCACCATTGCGCTCTTCCTTCGCCGCGAAGCCCGCTACAAGGAGGCCATCCAGGTGGTGCGCAAGCTCAAAAGCGAGTATCCGCGCGACTATCTCTTCCATCTGGAAGAGGCCAACCTGCGCAAGGACGCGGGCGAGG
>DATNHL010000196.1:0-16999 GCA_035604995.1 Occallatibacter sp.
TCCCCGACATTGACCTATGCGTGCCTCCGCAGTGCGACGTGGCCCTGCCTCCGGGCATTGCAAGTGCAATGGGCAACGCGCCGGACAGCATTTCGATTGAGCAGCTTGGCTATACTCCGCGCCCGCAAAAGGTGATGAAGACCTTCGATCACGATGAGGAGCTGGCTTATCTCGGTCCCAGGGAGCTGCTGGTGGCGTTTAACCCGCACGCACTGTTGTCGAGGCATGCGCTGGGGCCAGCGGGGGTGACGGTTCGCGAGATCCGCGCGGCCGTGGTTGACACCGGGACGCACCGTGTAACACACACTGTGGGCTGGGAACTGCCGGACAACGGGCAATACCTGTGGCCGCTGGCCGAGGGCCGCGTGCTGGTGCACGTCGGCTCGGAGCTGCGCGTGTACGGCGCGGGATTGAAGATTCAGAATCGAGTCGCGCTTACCGGACCGCTGGCCTTTGTGCGGGTGACGCCGGATGGAAGCTTTATCGCAGTGGGCGTGATCCATGAGCGGCACTCGGCGGAGTTGCATAAGCAACTGAGCCAGCAGCTGGAGGGCGAGCCGGAAGAAGATCTCGACATCCTGGTGCTGAATCGGAACTTCGAGTCCATCGCCGCAACGAAGACGCGGTCGGGTCTGTTGCCGCCTACACTGCTGAACGAGGGTCAGGCCAAGCTGCTGGCACAGCCGGATATGCGCTACCGCATCCTCATGCAGACCTGGGACAACCATACTTCGACCTTTGCCCGGTTCGACTCTAGCTGTACACCGGAGCTTTCGAGTATTGCCCCGGACCTTATCTTCATCGTGAGCTGCGACAGGCAGAATGATGAGTTTCAGTATCGAGTGGTGCGGCCGGATGGGAAGCTGGCGCTGAAAGGTACCCCGAACTGGAGCGACTTTGGCTACGCCGCCGAAGGCAGCGCCAACCATGAGGTCTTCGCGGTAAAGACCGTGCAGTCCATCCGGCCGGTGCCTGAGGGCGCACCCTTCAGCGCGGCGGATTTCACTTCAGAGGCACTGGGGGTTTATCGCGCCGCGGATGGGAAACGGCTGCTCAATGTGCTTGTCGGGTCTCCGTCATCGAGCCGGGACGGCTTCGCGCTGGCGCCGGATGGTTCACAACTGGCCGTGCTGACTCGCGATCAGATCTTTGTCTATTCCGTGCCGCACCGGTGATCTCGGGGCGGCGTTCAAGCGCGGCATCTGGCGGGATGTGCGGGCTGGTGCGATTGCGTCTGGAGTTGGTGGTTTCCCTGGAAACCGTCGTTGCGGGATGCGACCAAATGCAGTCGCGGTGACGGCATTGCGTCACGCGAATTTCGTCACTGCCGCTTCGTCGCATGAGCGACCCGTCGCAGTGTGGAAGCAGGTCCTTTGTTTTCAACAGCCGATTACCCCTCAACTCGCGCCGATGAGTTTGGTATGCGCCGTGCAAGCTCAATGGCATGAGCCAGGAAACACAACACATACTCAAAATCATCGTTCACGCGAGCAGGAGTGCAATGACGATGAACCGAGAGGGCAGGGTGGGTTACCGGAGCGCGAGCGTTTAAACCCAGGCGCCTGTGGAATGAGCCAGCCCCAGGCGAAACAAAGAGTTTTCTGTCGCAGTCATTCGGCAAGGAGGCCTGCCTGGTGCTGCGGGAATGTGTGCACCTCCACGGGAAATCCTGAAAGCGAAATGCCGCCCGGCCGGGAACGGAGTCCACGCTCGATTCCCAGCGGATCGAGATGAAGCGAACGTGAGAGGTCGACTCAGTTGTTGCGCAGGGCGGCCATTGGGTTGATGCGGGAAGCGCGGCGGGCCGGGATGTATCCGGCCAACAGAGCGACAGCGCCGATGAGCAGAACCATGGCGGCAAAGGTGATGGGGTCGTTGGGCGCGGTGTTGAAGAGGAGAGCGGCGATGGCGCGGGAGACCAGCAACGAGGCGAAGGCGCCCACGGCAATACCAACGAGGGCCAGGCGGAGAGTCCGCGAGAGAACGCTGCGCTGCACGTGCGCCATGGTAGCGCCCAACGCCATGCGGATGCCGATCTCCTGGGTGCGCTGGGTGACGGAGTAGGAGATGACGCCGTAAATGCCGAGGGCGGCGAGGGCGATGCCGAAGGCGGCAAACGAACCCACCAGCAGGACGAAGAATTTGCGCGGCGAGACGGCGCGGTCGACGATGGTTTGGATGGGCCGGAACTCGGCAGCCGGCTGTTTGGGGTTGAGCTCGCGCAGCCCTGTCAGGACGCTAGTGGCCATAGTGGCGGGGGGCAGGCTGGTGCGGATGACGAGCTGGGCTCCGGAAGGACTCTCCTGGGTTGCGGGATAGTAGATTTGCCAGCCGGCTTCGCCTTCTACGTTTTCCTCGTGGACATCATCAACGACGGCTACCACGTGCAGGTCCGGTCCTCCACCATTCGAGAGGGCTTTACCGACAGCATCGTCGTCGGGCCATTTGGCGTAGGAGTTGAGGAAGCGGGCGAACGCCTCGTTGATGATAACGACTTGCTGACTTGCCGGACCGTCACTCCAGGCGAAATCGCGACCGCGCAGCCGGGTGCCCATGGCGTGGAGATAGCCGGCGGTAACGACGTAGACGAGGGGGCTGGTGAGGATCTTGTCCGGCATCTTGACGCCCTTGGGGAAAGGGGTACCCCAGGCGCGATTCTGGCCAAGTGGCAGGTAGTCCGACATGCCGGCGGCCTGGATGCCAGGAATAGAGCCGACGCGGGCCAGGATCTGCTGGAAGATCGCGGTGCGTTTCTGTGCACTCGCGAGGTCAGTGGGAGCGTTGTCGTCGTAATCGACTTTGACGGCAGCGGCGCGTTCGGGCTGGAAGCCGAGATCGACGTCGAGGACGCGCAGGAAGCTGCGCAGCAACAGGCCAGCACCCACCAGCAGCACGCAGGCCAGTGCCACTTCAGAGACCACCAGCACGGCGCGGATGCGTTCATGCCTGCGGCCCTGGCCGCTGCCGGAGCCGGTGTCTTTGAGCGCTTCGTGCAAATTGCCGCCAGCCATGCGCAATCCGGGTACAAGGCCGAAGAAAACGGCCGCAAAGGCCGCGATGAGAACCGTCCAGCCGAGGGCCGCGCTGTCGATGCGCAGGCTGCTCAGCAGCGGGAGCGCAATGGCTCCCTGGTGCGCGAGCCACGCAACCAGAATCATCGCGAGTCCCAGTCCAAGCGCCGCACCCGCACCGGAGAGCACCAGGCTCTCGGTCAGCAACTGGCGCACGATGCGACTGCGGGTGGCACCGAGCGCGCCGCGCATGGCGAACTCCTTGCTGCGCGCCGCTGCCCGCGCGAGCAGTAGATTGGAGAGGTTGACGCAGGCGGTCAGAAGGATCGCGCCCACTGCGGACCACAGTACGACGAGCGAGCGGCGCAGGCGTCCGCTGACGTAGTCCTTGAGAGGCACGGGAACTACGTAGCCCTTGTAGTTGCCGCATGTTTCAGGATGCTTGTTGTTCCAGCACATATGCGGCGCGGCTGCCGCTGCGTCCTGTTGCGCCTGCGAGAGGCTGACTCCTGGCTTGAGACGCCCGATGAAGGTGATGATGTTTCCCCAGTCGCGCGGAGGCCCGTAGAGGTCGAGGGGCGTGATGGCGTCGACCTTCGCGCCGGGGGAAAACACGGCGCCGAAGTCGAAACTCCTCGGCAGCACGCCGATCACCGTAGTCTGGCGGCCGTTCATGTCGAACGCTTTGCCCACGATGTTTGGATCGGCGTTGAATTGGCGCCTCCACCAGGCGTCAGTGAGCAGCACCACTGGCGCGGCGCCATGACGCGCGTCGGCGGCGGTGAAGAGGCGGCCCATGGCCGGCTGCACGCCGAGCAGCTGGAAGGAATTGGCAATGACATCGATGCTGGTTGCAGGGATTGGCGCCCCTCCAAGCGAAAGGCTCAGGTTGTCGGGGCTTGAAAAGGCGAAGTATCCGGTCACGTCCTGGTAAGAGCGGCTTTGCACGCGAAACTCGTCGTAGGCGTCGGTCGAATAGGTTGCGCAGGACAATCCGCATGTCTGTGGCGGCGGCGCAATCCAGACGAGCTGGTCCGCGTTGGGGAAGGGCAGCGGGCGCAGCAGAATCGTATTGACCACGCTGAAGACGGCGATGTTGGCGCCGATGCCGAGCGCAAGAATGAGCACTGCCACGATAGTGAAGCCGCGGTCGCGGCGGAGCGTGCGGACAGTGTAGCGCAGATCCTGGAAAAGAATGTCGAGTTTCATGAGTCCTCGCGCTTCGCGTTGGCGGAATTTCGCGGTGTCGATGGCGCCGAAGCGAATGAGTGCCTGGCGGCGGGCTTCGAGCGGAGTGAGACCGCGTTCGATGTTCTCCTGAGTCGCCAGTTCAATGTGCATGGCGATCTCGGCCTCGAGGTCGGCGTCGAGCGGGGGCTTCGAAGCCCAGGAACGTGCACGGCTCAAGGCTCGCCGCAGCGCGCCCATCACACGCCTCCCTCGGGGGAGATGGAGAGCACGCGGAGCATCACGTCGGAGAGGCGCTGCCAGTAGGCGGCGTCCTTTGCGAGTTGTTTGCGGCCGCTGCGGGTGATGGAGTAGAACTTGGCCTTGCGGTTATTGTCGGAGGTGCCCCACTCCGCGTCGATCCATCCGCGCTGCTGCAGGCGGACGAGCGAGGCGTAGATGGTGCCCTGGTTGAGCAGCACCTCGTCTCCGCTGGCCTGCTCGATGCGGCGGGCGATGCCATAGCCGTGCTGAGGGCCAATGGCGGCAAGTGTTTTCAGGACCATCAGGTCCAAGGTGCCTTGCAAGAGGTCAAGCTTGGATTCGCCCATTTCCCGGCTCCTGTGTTGATGCCACACAAGTATGGCACAGGTTGTGTGAACGCCACAGGAAAAAGACGGATGGGAATCCTGCAGCGGGAGAAGAACAACCGCAGGTCCTTCGACTTGCTTCGCTCGCTTGACAGGACGACAGTCGTAGCATTGGAAGTGGGAATCAATGCGCCCGCAGCAACAACCGGGCGAAAAATCGAACGGCCGGCAGCGCTGCCGGCCGTCTCAATGTTTGCTGCGCTTTTCTTGATCGGGCTTAGCGACCAGGACCCTTGGGCGAGGGCTTTGCGGTGTTTTCGTTGTGCTTCTCGTTGTAGATCTGCTTGCTGTTCTTGTTCTGTTCCTGGTTGATCTGCTGCTTCTGCTGCTGGTTCAGAGCGCCGCCGTTGGCGGTGCGTTCGTTGTGTACCTGCTGGGCGACATTGGCCTGGTTGCGGTTGGTGCGGGCGGCTTCGCCTGAAGTCATCTGGCCCGAGCGCAGGCCGTTGGCGGTGCGCTGCTGCTGGTTGGCTTCACGATTGTCCACTTCGTTCGGCTTGATGGTGTTGCCGTTATGTTTCTCGTTGTAGATCTGCCGGCTGGCGGCGTTCTGCTCGCTGTTGATCTGCTGCTTTTCCTGGCCGGTGAGCCTGCCGCCATTGGCGGCGCGGTCGTTGTGCACCTGCTGGTCGATGCGGGACTGGGTGCGCTCGGCGCGGGCGGCTTCGCCTGACGTCATCTGCCCCGACCGCAGGCCGTTGGCGATGCGCTGGTCCTGGTTGGCCTCGCGGGTGTTGGGGTTGTAGCGGAGCCCGCTGGAACGGTCGGCGGCCGAGATGGGCTGCGACTGACTGTGCTGCTGCGCGACCTGGTGGTACTGGTTGACATTGGACGAGGCCATGGTTGCGGGCTGCCCGTGGTTGACCGAGGCGAGCTGCGAGCGGTCCTGCGCAGCGAAGTTCTGATGCTGCACCTGGTTGGACGTGGCCTCGAAGTGACGCTCGTTGGCGAACTGAGCCTCCTGCGGGCTAGGCTGGCGAACGATGCCGCCGGGGCCGTTGAAGCTGGTGTGGTTTACGTTGACGATGGTGTTCTGCTCAATGATGGTGCGGTTCTCGTAGACATTGGTGACGTGAACGCTGCCGAAGTTGGCCACCGCGCTGTTGTAAGCGAAGACGCCGCCGCGCCACTCACCGCCGCAGAAGCCGATGCCGCCGTAGCCAAACCCGTAGTTGACGCCGCCGTAGAAGCCGACGTGGGGGCCCCAGTAGCCGGCGTGCCATCCATAGATTCCGCCACCATAGCCCCAATAGCCCGGGGTCCAAAGAAGCCCGAATGTGGGAGGCTGCACCCACACACCGGGAACCCAGTAGTAGCCCGCGTCGCCGTAGGCCCAGTAGCCGGGAGTCCAGATGTAGCCTGGCGCGGGCAGCGGGGGCTGCACGTAGACAGGCAATGCGGGCGGAGCAAAGTTGACCGAGATGAAGATGCCGGCGTGCGCTTGCGGGACAGACAGAGTGAGCATGGGAACCGCAATCAGGGCGGCAAAAAGTAGCCTGCGCAGTGTTGAACGAACGGACATATTTTTCTCCTTGTGTGGGTCAGCGAGAGGCCTGTTGCTCCTCGGCTCCCGCGTTTCTGGATCGCACTCAGTCGAACACAGAATTGAGATGCATGTTGCGGGAAAAGTTTTGCCGGGGTACTTTGGTTTTTCAGAGGCAAGAAAAGACTGCAGATAGTGGCAGCGATCCGACCCCTTCGACTTCGCTCAGTGCAGGTCTTCGACTCCGGTCGCTGCGGCGACCTGCGCTGAGGCTCACAGATTTTGCATGGGACGATGAACTGTCACCGCTGCAGCAGGTCGATGGGTTTGGTGAAGTCGGTTACGCGGATGTGCCTGGTTAATGCGGGATGCTGGCGCTCGAGGGCTTTGAACATCTCCCAGGCTACGCGGCGGTAGCTGAAGTGGCCGGCGGGGCTGGAGCGAAGCTCGGAGATGTATTGGGCTTCGGCGAAGTCCATCTTGAAGAGGCAGCGGACGCGGGTGGCGAGGGGAAGCAGGTAAAGGGCGGAGAGCGGGGCCTCGGGCGCCGAGCTTGCGGCGATGCGGGCGCTGGCGGCGTGGGCGGCTTCGAGGGCGGATTGGAATTCGGCCAGGATGCCGGCTTCGGCGAGAGGATTGACATCGGGGCCGAGGTCGCCGGAGTCGGGAATCTCGCAGCCGTGCAGGGCGGTGAAGCCCTGCTTGATCTGCACGCAGCGGCGATGGCGGTGCATGTCGCGGAATCCGCCGATGTCCATCAGGATGTCGAACCGCAAAGCTGCTCCGGCGTGAAAAGCGCGCAGCGCCTCGTCGTGCCTGCCGCGATGGCGGAGGCCGAGTTCGACTATCTCGGAAATCCGTGCTTCCGGAAGCTCGGCTACCAGATCGCGGACCTGGCGATAGGGATGATCGCTGGCCCAGTAGAGGAGGGTGGCGGCGATTTCGACCTCAAGGGTTTCCGTTTGCTCGACGAGATCGACGAGCGGGGCTGGGGCGATAGGGACGCCTTTGAGGATCTGGGCGGCGGCCTGTTCCAGTTCGGTCCGGGTCTGGATGAGGTATGGGTTGGCCTCGGCGTACTTGACCAGCGTTGGAGCGGTGCGGACCTCCCGAGTAAAGAGGTTGGCAGCCTCTTCGGCGAGCGGCGGGTCGAGCTTCTGGACGAAGGCGGCGGCGGATTGGGCGTTGACGTTCCAAGCGGGGCCGGTGGCGGCTTCGCGCAGTTTGAGTCCCAGGTCGCGGACCTCGGCCATGGGGTGGGACAGCAGCCGCGACACCTGGGTTTCGAGAGTCCGGGCGTTGACTATCTGGCCCAGGGATGTGTTGGTCGCCAGCGGAAGCAGGTAGCGGGCTACATCGAAGGCGCGGGCCTTGAGGGTCCGCTCGTAAGTCTCGGGCTTCATCGTCTCCGGGCGGGGAATGCGCCGACGCAGGGCTTCCAAGACGGCTGCGGTGGTGCGCTGGTAGGTGGTGAAAAGGTTGTTAATCGTGCCGGAATAGAGTTGCGCAGGCTCGGAATGCGAGCCAAAATCAGGGAAATACCAGCCGGATTTCAGAAAGTTCTGGTACCTTGTTGATCGCTCCTGGCCGTCCCACCTCTGTTCGTCGACCAGGACGATGGCGGCCAGCAGCGAGAGGCGCTCGACGGCAAAGGCGATGTGGGCCAGGTCGGCGATGGAGCGGTGACCGTATTGAAAATAAAATGTGTTGAGAAACTGCTCGGCTCTCTGGGCGCTGATTTCCGTCAGCGACTCGCGCATGGAAAGGGCGCTTCGGGAGTACTTGGCCATGGCGTACGCCAGCACTTCGGGGTCGGCGCCGTGGACGGCAAAGACATCGGTTTGATTACGGGCGCCGGGAGGGAGAAAAGATTCGCTGGACATTGGTATGGGCTCGCGACCAGAATACGGCATCAGGGTGAGGACAGGGAGTGCATCCTGGCCGGGCTTCGATCCGTCTTCAGAATGGAGAGGCGAAGCGCGAGCAGACTGGGCTGGCAAGACGGGTTTGAGTAGTGCTGCGCGAGGCCATGCAGGAAGGGGATTTCGAGGAGCAGGCCATGCAGGAATATCTGGTACGTACGTCGCACAGTCCGCGGCCGTTGCCCACGGGCCGGTGGCGAATGACGCAGCGGTGGAACGATCTGCTGTTTGCCCATTGGCCGGTGTCTGCCGGGGCGATTGCGCCGCTTTTGCCCGAGGGCCTGGAACCGGATCAGTTTCAGGGGTCGGCGTGGCTGGGGGTGGTGCCGTTCTGGCTTGACCGCATCAAGGTTCGCGGGCTGCCGAACCTGCCCGGAATGCGCAACTTCCCCGATTTGAATGTGCGCACGTATGTGCGGGATGACCAGACCGGCACGCCGGGAATGTACTTCTTTTCGCTGGATGCAACCAACCTTCTGGCCGTGGCCCTGGCCCATACCTTCTTTCATCTGCCCTACCACTGGGCGGAGATGCACCTGGATCAGCGGTCGGAGCGGGAGTTCTCGTTTTTCAGCCGCAGGCGCCTGACGCGCCAGCCGGTGATCTTCAAGGCACGCTACCGGGGGCTGGGCCCGACGCGGAAGCTGGCGGAGGGCAGGAGCGGGACGCTGGAGCACTTTCTCATGGAGCGGTCGTGCCTTTTTACGCGCAACCGCGCGGGCGAGCCGGTGAAGGCGAATCTGCACCACGTTCCGTGGCCGCTGGAAGAGGCGGAGGCGGAGATCGAACGCAACGATCTGGCGCATTCGATTGGAATTGACCTGCCGGACATTGAGCCGGTGCTGCACTACTCGCGGCGGTTGGCGGTGTATGTGTGGCCCGCAGAGCTGGTGCGGCCGGCCCTGGCCGCCCGGCCGGTCACAGTGGCGGCAACGCCCTTGGGGTGAGAGAGCCAGGTAAGAGGGACTATAGCGGAACCAGAATTGGTATACCCCGAAAGCACAGCCGTCAAGTCGACGCGACCAACAGGAAGCGGCGACCTCGCACGGACATCAACAGGGTACAGTAATTCTGGTTCCGCTCTAGCTGCTGGCTATTAGCTGGTAGTTGCTGGTTAGCATGAGTTATCGTTTATCGGATATTAGATAGCGCATCGATATTAGCTGTCAGACTGGAGATTACGGTTTGGGGTTGGATTGCGGGCGTGGTTAGAATTACTTGACACAATTCACATTACCCGGGCGTCATGCCGCTTGCACAAAGCTGGCATTGCCATCCGTGCGTGCGTTGCACGACGATGACCAGGATTTTCCATCGGTTTCGCTGCGGAGGCCTTACTGCGGAGGCGGAAGCGGGCTTGTGCTGCCTGAACGAAATGGGCCGGATGCTCTGTGCCGCACACGGGCACATGCATGCCTTTTCCAGACTTGGGATGGCAAATCCAGCTTGAAACGGTGGGTTGCCAAATCGCAGTGAGAAAAGTTTTTTTGATCGCGCGGCGCAACTTCCCGTGCGAGCCTGTGTTGTCAGCAGTAGTCGACCGGGAGAGTCTCTAGGTGCAATGGTGCGAGATTTCCCTGGTTGAGAAACACGAGTTCCTGTTACGACTCCGCGTGAGCGCTCCGGGGACCATCCGCGCCTGAGCCCATTGCCAATGCAACGGTTGGCGATGCGGGGTCTGCGCATGACTACTTCCGATTTGCGGCTTCAGCTGCCTGCCTTGCGATGGGTCCAGAGGTTGGGACCTTTCTGCGTCTGTTCACGTTACAAGACCAATCCAAAGAGGAGTGTGACTGCAATGGATTCCAGGAGACCTATTCAATCATTCCCGGTGGTTTTTGTTGCGCTCGTGGCCGCAGCGCTGGTGGTGGCAGGTTGCAGCGGCGGCGGGTCGTCCACAACTCCCATTACGCCGGCGACGCAGACGGGATCGTCGTTTGTGGTGGGCACGGATGCGCCGCTGGTGAGCTTGGTTTCATTCGCGGTGCAGGTTGAGAGCGCGACCGCGACCGACGCCAGCGGTAACAGCATTTCGTTGATCAGCGGCACGCCAACGGTGGACTTTGCCCGCTTCAACGGTTTGCAAACACTGCTCGACATGAACGATGTTGCGGTGGGCACTTACAGCAACGTTTCCATCACGCTGGGCGCCGCGACCATCGGCTACCTCGATACGCAGAGCGGGGGCGCGCCGACGATACAGACGATGCCTGCGACTTATCCCAATTCCGCATCGACTTATACGTACACCGCGACTTTGACCAATCCTCTTGTGGTGGCGGAGGCCGGTAACCCTGTTGGGCTTCACGTGGATTTCGATCTGCGCAAATCGATCCAGGTGGATTCTAGCGGCGCGGTCACGGGTCAGGTGACGCCGACATTCAACGTGAACTCGGTAAACTACAGCGACTCCGGGGCCTACATTGACTGCTTCGAAGCTGCAGTAGTGAGCGTGAACACGACGGCGCAGTCCTTCGTTGTGCAGGGGCCCCACGGACGCCAGTTCACGATCAACGTGAGCGGGCAGACGGAGTGGGAGAACAACGAGAGCATCAGCGATCTGAGCTCGAGCAGCATCGTGGCGATCTCCGGAAAACTGGACAGGGCCGATGCGACCATCGACGCGGACGACGTGGCGATTCTGTCGCAGAATGGGTTCTACGCGGGCGGACAGATCACGTACGTTGACCCATCGACGGGGCCGGCGACGAGTTTCGATCTGTATGTGCGCGGGCTGCTGCCCACCACGACCGGGCTCACGCTGGGACAGATTGCCACCGTGCAGCTGAGCGGAAACGAGAAGTACTTCATTTACTGGTGGCACAATCCTCTCACTGAGTTCCTCTTTAACGACAGCCTGCTGCTGCCGGGCCAGCACGTTTCAGTGGGCGGACCGGCGACTGGCGCGGCCAACGCGCAAGACGTGGCGGTCAAGCGGGTGGTTCTGCGCGACTGGGGCTTCAATGGCACGGTGGTTGCCAACAGCGTGAGCGCGGCGAACGGGACCTTCCAGATGCAGATCAAAGGCTTTGCCGGGCTCCTGGTGCCGCAGACGGTGACAGTGTGGGTCGCGGGCAAGACGGAATTTCGCGATGGCTGGGGCGGAATGAGCGGCATGACCGCCGGAGCCAACGTACGCGTAGTTGGACTGCTGATCAAGAGTCCGATCGACGGCAGTACGGTGCTTCTGGCGCACTACGTGGACGAACTCAACTGACAGACCGCTGGTGACAGTCGTCCGTGATCAGTTGTCAGTGATCTGGCAAATGTGGCTTTCAGCGCGCCGGGGCTGCGGTAAGCGGCTCCGGCGCATTTTTGTGTGCAGACAGCTCCCAGCCCAAAGATTGCTGGCCAACCTTCCGCACGCATGGCAACTGTCTCTTGTTCACTGGAACCTTCCCTCTGCAACGCCCGAGTTTTGCACCAATATAATGGGGAACGGACGGACGCAAGAGTTGATTGCGCCGGAAAAGGGATGTGAGACCTATGGGGAATCTGCAGGGTCGGTTTGCTTTGGTGACGGGCGCTTCGCAGGGGATTGGACGCGCTGTGGCTTTGGAGTTGGCGAAGGCCGGTGCGACGGTGGCTCTGGCGGCGCGCAATGAAGCCAGGCTGGCCGAGGCGGTTGCGGAGATCGAGGCTGCGGGCGGGCAGGCGGCGGCGTTCGCGCTCGATGTGGCCAGCGAGGAGTCGATCAAGGCCGGAGCCAGGGCGGTGCTGGAGCGGTTCGGCAAGGTGGAGATCCTGGTAAACAACGCCGGCATTACGCGCGACGGGCTGATGATGGCTATGAAGCGCGCCGACTGGGACGACGTGCTGGCAACGAATCTGACCGGCGCATTTCTGTTGACGCAGGCCGTGCTACGGCCCATGCTGAAGAACCGCTGGGGCCGGATTATCAATATTTCGAGCGTGGTGGGCCGGACGGGGCAGGGCGGGCAGGTGAATTACGCGGCGTCGAAGGCCGGGCTGATCGGGCTGACGCGGTCGCTGGCGCGCGAGGTGGCTTCGCGCGGGATCACCGTGAATGCCGTGGCGCCGGGCTACATTGAAACGGCCATGACGGCGGTGCTCGACGAGAAGCAACGGGCCGCAATGATGGCGGCCATTCCGTTAGGGCGCGCAGGCACAGACGTGGAGATTGCACAGTCGGTGGCGTTTTTGGCTTCCGATGCTGCGGGGTACATCACCGGCCATGTGCTGGATGTGAATGGCGGGCTGTTCATGGGATGAGCTGGTGTGGCTGAAACAGATCGATCAAGGACTGTAAAAAGGCGATAAAAGGCTATAGATAGGTGGAACTCTCCCACCCCTGAGCGCAGTCGAAGGTGTGGGGCACCCGGATTGTCGATGGGTGGAGCTATTGCACCCTGGCTATTTCAGGCTCTCCTCGGGCATTTGCTCATAACTGACAAAAGCGACCTTGAGCCCGTCGGGTGACCACGAGGGAACGTTGATGGTTCCCTGGCCGCCAAAGAGCTTGGCCAGCACGCGCACCTTCCTGTCCTTCAACGACATCAGGCGGAGTTCAACGTCCTTCACGGGCGGGTGGCCGGTGACTCCTTTTTCATACGCGATGAAGACCATCGACTGGCCATCGGGCGAGAGGTGCGGAAACCAGTCGTTGCTTTCGTCGAATGTGACCTGCTCCTGCTCGGAGCCGTCGGGCTTCATGCGCCAGATCTGCATCTGCCCGGTGCGCTCGGAGTTGAAGTAGATGTACGCTCCGTCGGGCGAGTACTCGGGCCCATCATCGAGTCCGGGAGCAGTTGTAAGCCGCGTCTCTGCGCCTCCCGTGGCAGGGACCGCGTAAATGTCGAAGTTGTCGCCGCGCTGCCCGGTGAAGGCGAGCGTCTTGCCGTCGGGCGCCCACCCGTGCCAGTAGGAGGGCGCGTTGGGCGTAATCAGGCGCGGCGTGCCGCCGGTGATGGGGACGAGATAGACGCGCGATTTGTGGTCGTCGCTGGATGAGTCGCTGAGCGCGAGAAACTGCCCGTCCGGCGATATGCCGTGATCGTTGTTGCAGTGGATCTGCGGTCCGGTCGGAATGATGGTGGGCTCGCTGCCGTCGAAGGCGAGTTTGCGCAGCGTTCCCTCCTGGTTGAAGATCAGGTACTTGCCGTCGCGCGACCAGTTGGGCGCTTCAAAGTGCGCGGCAGCCGCGTATTCCACGTGACGGTCGGTGGAGGCGACGGAGATGGTCTCCAGCGAACTGATCAGGACTGTTTTCCCGCTCGAGGGCGGCAACTGGTCGAGAACCACGTTGGAGAAGACGGCCTTCTCCACCACGTCCTTATCGTGCGCGCAGACGCCGATGCCGATGTAGAAGTCGCCGGAGAGGTGCACCTTGGTCGACGCGCCGGCGGGGTGGAGTTTGCCGTCCGAGCCCGAGACAAAGGCGTAGGAGAAGTCGCCGCGCTTCTCGATGCGGACGGTCTTCGGCGCGGAAACGTTGGCTTCGACCTCTTGCGTGTTTGCGCCGTTCGCGTCTCGGAACTGCAGCGAGGTGAGGCCGCTTCCGTGCACAGCAATATCTACCGCGGCGGAGGGCCCGTCGAGGGACTGGCGGATCATCAGCACGGCTTTGCGATGCGGATTGCCGCCCGTCCCCAGGAAGGCGATGTCGGCGGTGAGGGCCACGTCGCCGGAGACCTTCTTCCACGCGTAGTGGAAGTCGTCGACGCCGAACCACATGTTTTCGCCGCTGCCGCCGATGGTGTAGGCGTGCGTGGCGTCGTCATACACCACCGAGCCGGGATGCAGCACGGTTCCCACGTCCTGGTGGTCGGTGAAGATGCCGTGCGGCAGGGGCTGGGACTGCCCGAGCGCCGTGACCGGAGCAAGGACGAGCAGGGCGACGATGCCTGACTTGATGAGCGAAGGAAGAGGAGTGGCAAACATACAGGACCTTTCGCAACGGATGTTGAGGAGATTGTTCACTGTTTGACTTCGGCTGCGGAGATCATGAAGCCGGGTCCGCAGGTTCATCGTCCGGGCCAATTGTAACTTGCAAGAAGTTTTCCGTCCGCGCCCACCAGCAGCAGCGCGGCTCCGCCCGCAGGCAGCGTGCCGGCTAACTTTTTGCCGCTGCGCAGGTCCTGGAACGAGACTTCGCTCCGGTTCGATTCGGACGTGAGCACGTAGAGCGTTGCGTTGGGATAGCGCGTGGGACAGATGAGAATGCCGGGGTCGGTGATCGTGGTCGAGTAGACCGGCGCAACGCCGGCCGCCTTGAGGGCGTAGCTGTAGACATCGCCCACGGCGCGGAGATTGCTGTTCAACTCCAGGGGCAGCGCGGCGAAGAGAATCTTCCCCTTGCCGAGCAGCTGTTCGGCCCAATCCTTTCCATCGAGCAGCTCAGCGCGGGTCAGGACAGTGGCCTTCAGGCCCGAGTAGGTGATTGTCTCGTCGCCGCCGGGAAAGTGGAAGAGGTTTTCGCGCGCGGTGAGCGCGGCGGCGGTGTAGGGAACTCCCGTTGCCTGCTGCCTGCCTGTCGGATGCAGATGGGCATCCTCGGCGAAGGGGCCGGTGACCAGCAGGGTCGCGCCGTCGCGGACGCGCTGTTCAATCGCGGCCCATGCCGCGTCCGTCAAGCCGAAGGGCGAGGGAACGATGATGAGCTTGGGCGCGCCAAGCAACTCCGGCTGGTATTCCCCCACCGCGTAGGCCTGGGCGCGGGCGTAGTTGTAGAGGGCGCGTACCGCGTTTTGCTGTGCTTCAAGGGCCATGGGGTTGGCCACGGAGAGCTGGGCAGACTCTGGCAGCAGCAGCGCAACGTCCGGCAGGATGAGAGCATTGGCAAAGGGAGCGGCCTGGCGCGCAAACTGGCCCAGGTCGCGCATCTGGTTCTCCCAGACCTTCGATGAGCCGTCGCTGCGCAACATGCCGAAATCGACTTCGCGGTCCCAGTCCCACTGCATCGCGCCCGTGGAGCCGGCGGCAAAGCCGAGCGCCCACTTTCTTTCAGTGACGCCAAGGCCGGTGAACTCGTCGTAGCGCCACGTTCCATCGGCAGCCCAGGCAGGCTGGTAGCCGGTCTCGCCGGTGATGTTGGGCACGCCGGGCCGTTTGGCGGCGACCGAATCCCACAGCAAGGCATCGTCCTGCCAGTAGGTGTGGTTGGTGGTGAACGAGACGCCCGCGCCGCCGTAGAACTGGTTGAGCACGCGGTCGGTCACGCCGCCCTCATCCTGGCCCACGTCAATCAGTTGCTTGCTCCCCGACGAGCGGATCAGCGCCACCATCGATTTGACCCACCCGCTGAACATATCCTGCGCGAAGAGGTTGTAGTCGAGGGCGCGCACCTGATTGGGGTCGCCGGAGCGGTCGTAGTGGAGATCGGAGGTCGAGGGCAAGGGAACGGCATCAAAGCTGCTCAGGCTCTCGGCGGGCACGCGCCACGCGTCGCCCAGCGCGGGCAGGCTCGTGTATTTTTGCGCCAGCCACTTGTGCCACGCGGCCACCTCCGCCGGGTCGCCGTTGGGGACGTTGCCTTTGAAGATGGTGCGTGGGTTGGAAAAGCTGGGTTCGTTGATCAGGTCCCACGAGAGCCAGGGCACATCCTTGAACTCTTCGACCACCGAGCGGATGTAAGCCTGCTCGGCTTCCACCGCGCCGGGATCGATGTAGGGATTGGGCGGCGTAACGGCTGGGTCCGGAACGCGTGGCAGCGCGCCCGAGTGTGGAGAGAACGCAAAGAAAGTGAAGTTGACCGCAATGCTGTGGCGATGGGCGCAGTGGAGAAAGGCTTCAAGGTTGCGCAGGAACCGCTGGTCCACGCCGCCGGAGTCGGGATCAATGAACTTGCCGTTGGGCATCCACACGCCAGTGCGGACAAAGCTCACACCGTGAGCCTGCATCTCGGCAAAGTCCTTGTCCCACACCGCGGCGTTGCGAGGGCCGGAGAAATCCCAGCCATTCTCTTCGGTGGAGAAGTAGTTGGTTCCGACGGGAAAGAAGGGTTTGCCGTCGAGGGTTATGAAGTCGCCATGGACGCCTAGAACGGGACCCGAGTTGAGCGTGCTGATGTCCGCGACGAGGAAGCCATTCTCGTAAAACTCGCGCGCTTGGCCACCCTGGCTCAGCACGGCGGAGACGGTGTAAAAGCCCGTGGGCAGCGGCTGCCTGAAGGCCGCACCCAACTCTTCGCCCAGATCCTCGACGGGCTTGCCATTAAGAGGAACCGTGGCTTTGGCCACGACTTCCTTTTCCGAGGAGAGCTGGACCTGGATTTCGCCGCTTGGGGTTGTGCCGAGCTTTTGTTGTCGCGGGAAGCGCAGATGAACGGTCAGAGCGGGCGGCTCGCCGGGACGGATCACAGAGAATTGCGTCTCGATGCTGAACCCGGTTGCTCCCTGGGCGGCGTACGTGGCCGCTTGATGAATGAGCGCGATGCCGTCCGTGCTCTCCCAGTAGCCGGCGTCGGGATCGAAGTCGAGAGCCACCATGCGGCTGCCCAGCATGCGGCTGTCCGGCCAACGGCCCGTGTGGTCGGCGACGATCACCGGCGCGGCCACCAGCTGTCCCTCTCGATCGGCCATGTAGCCCAGCCCGTTGAGATGGCCTTCCACGGCAAAGAAGTGCTGCGCGTGAATCTTGAGCGAAGGCAGCCACGCGTAGCCGGCTCGCCATTGAAACGCAGCGTCGCGGGCGACCGGAACCTCGTAGGTGTGGCGGAAACCGAGGACGCGGGAGTAAGTGTCCTGCGGCGCGGCGGCGACGTATTGTCCATTGACCAGACTGACCGGCACGCGCAGCGGCTGGCCG
>DATNHL010000197.1:0-9366 GCA_035604995.1 Occallatibacter sp.
GGATAAAATCGGGCCATACTTTGTTGTCGCCCTCGACCTTGGGGTCGCCAAAGCCTTCGGGCTCCGCCTCGTCTGGCCCGATTTTCTCTCGCAACGCTGTCCGCCCTATAAGTGTTAACAGGCCCTAGCTGCACTGTCCGCAACAGCCGGGGCCGCGCGAGTGGCCCCGCTTTTTGATTTTCGGGTGCCGTACGTATGGCTTCGCCCTTGAGTTTTTCGTTTGAGCTGTTCCCGCCGCGCACGCCGGAAGGCGCGGCGAACCTGCCGGCTGTGATTGCCCAGCTGGCCGCTGTGCGGCCGGACTATTTCTCGGTGACTTACGGCGCGGGCGGTTCAAACCAGGAAGGCACCTACGAGACACTGGTCACGGTGGTGGAGCAAACCGGTGTGGAGACCGTGCCGCACCTGACCTGCGTGGGCTCAACGCGCGCCCACGTCGCCGCCCTGCTCGAACGCTACCAGAAGGCAGGCGTGAAACACATTGTCGCCTTGCGCGGCGACCTGCCGGCCACGGCTATGAGTTCCTCTGCGCCGGGGGACTTCCACTACGCCAACGAGCTGGTCAGCTTCATCCGCCAGACCCACGGGGACGCCTTCAAGATCGAGGTGGCCGCCTACCCGGAGATGCACCCGCAGGCGCCCAGCCCCGATGCGGATTTCGACAACTTCCGGCGCAAGGTGGAGGCTGGCGCGGACGGAGCCCTGACCCAGCTGTTCTACAACGCCGACGCATACTTCGACTTTATGGAGCGCTGCGGCAAGGCTGGCATCTGCATCCCGGTGGTGCCAGGCATCATGCCCATCACCAGCTTTGCAAACGCCGTGCGTTTCTGCAGCGGGTGCGGCGCCGATCTGCCGCGCTGGGTGCGCCTGCGCCTGGAACAACTGCAGGACCAAAAGCAAGCGCTGCTCGACTTCGGTGTGGACGTGGTTACCCGCGTGTGCGAAACCCTGCTGCGCAACGGCGCGCCCGGCCTGCACTTCTACACCGTCAACCGGGCCGAGCCGACCCTGCGCCTATGGAAGAACCTAGCGCTGCCGAGGCGTGGATAGCGCAGAGGCTGGGCAAGGAGTGGGCTTTAAGGGTTCCAACCCTTTTCCCAAAAGGCGTGAAAAGGATGGGGCACGGCATCTGCCTTTTGGGGCGATGAGGCTGTTTATCTCCGCTTGCGATGGGTCAGGCGGCTCCAGAGCCGCCACAGCGAATTGTGCATCAGGCGCGTCTGCTCGGCCTTGAGGGCCTGGTAGGAGCGACGCACATACACGTCGAACTCCGGCGGCCAGCCAATGGTGGAGCGGCGCTCGGAGTAGTCGCCTTCGGCCCACTTCGACAGCACCGCCTTGTAGCCCACCACGTGCGTCACAAAATCGAGCAGGCACTGGGGCATGTGTTCCTCGACGATGAGGTAGGCCTTCTCGATGATGATCTTCTCGCGGACGTCGTTGAGGGGCATGAAGATGGTGGTCATCCACAGCACCCACTCCTTCAGGTCTTTGTCCGTGATGGGTTCGCTCTGCGTCTTGCCCTGCTTGTCGAGCAGTGATCGGTAGGCGATGTTGCCGGCCTCCGAAGCCACGTAGAGCGGCCCATAGAACTCATTCAGCCGCATGTTCACCAAGCGCAGCTTGTCCTGCCGCCGGGCCAGCATGCGGGAGCTGAGGAACGTGACCAGGTACCCGGCAAAGGCGAAGATGATGGTCAGCGTGGCGGCATCCTGCAACTGGTCCCCCAGTGTCAGCGCGAACAGGTGTGGATGGGTCATCGGCTAGAGAGTATAGCGCGCGGGGCGATGCCCTGGCAGTAACACCTTCGACGCCAAAGACCGGGGCCCCCTCATCAGACACCCGTGTCTGGCAGCATGATCGTCCGGGGGGATTGCCGGAGCAGCCCTAAACGGAGGGGCTTTCCTTGCGCCGCCTTTCAATGCGCCGCGCCTTTGCCTCGACGTGCAGTTTCCACGCGCTCAGGATGCTGGCAAAGTATCGCTTTTCACACGATCTGCAGCGCACCGGGAATTGCAGTAAAGACACGTGGAAAAGATCGGACAGCCGTAAACGCGAGTTTCGCACGCTCGATAATCCGCACCAAATGCAATTCATAGTCTTTCAATGCTCCAAAACTCGGACCGGTTCTTGTGCATGCCGGTCGAGGAAGGTCGAGAATCAGTCACCTAAAGATGCGCACTTTAGTAATCAGGTAACCTGCGTAGCACGATTGTAGGGCATATTTTTCTGTGGTGCAAGGTGAATTGGCTTGTTTCAGGGCGAATCGACGAGCTCTGTGGGCCTGCATGGACAGCGGAGCCCGGCGACAGCGGCAGTGCAGGCGCCGACTGCTCCCTGCTGGCGAGTGCGGCGTTTATTTGGGACGAAGCGCGGGGACGGCGCCGGACTTTTGCGGAATTACCTTGATCTCAAATATTTTTGCCCATAGTTTTCCCGTCACGAACAGGCGCTCTTGTGCGCTGTCCCAGGCAATGCCGTTCAGCACAGCTTCCGGGCCGGAGCGCTCGCTCCCGGGAAGCAGCCCGGCCAGGTCGATCCAGCCCAGCACCTTGCCGGTTGCAGGCGCGATGCGGGCAATGCGATCGGAGTGCCAGATGTTGGCGTAAACCTGGCCATGGATGAACTCCAGCTCGTTCAGCTGGGTAACCGGCTTGCCGTGATCCTTGACCGTCACATGGCGCACTTCGTGGAACGTCTCCGGATCAAGAAAGCGCAGCCTGGCCGTGCCGTCGGAGAGAATCAGGTGAGCGCCGTCCTGCGTCAGCCCCCAGCCCTCGCCGGGGTAGGAAATGGTGCGCAGCAGCCGGAAGCTTGAGCGGTCGTAAACCAGGGCCGTGTGGTTCTCCCAGGTGAGCTGAATCAGTGTGCTGCCCCAGTTGGTGAGCCCCTCGGCAAAGTACTGGCTGGGCACGTCGTGGTACTGGAGAATCCGTCCTGTCTCCAGTTCTTCCATACGCAGCGAAGACTGACCCGCGATGCCGGTGCTCTCGTACAGGCGCCCGTCCACGTAGACCAGTCCCTGGGTAAACGCCTGCGCGTCGTGCGGGTAGGCGTGCACCACCTGGTAGCCGTCCGCCGCCTGGGCCGCAGCGTCGATCATCTGGCCCGCAGCGACGCCCGCAGCCCAGAAGGGCAAGAGGCAGAGCGCGAGGAGGGTGCGACGAAAGATTGTGTGGCGCATGCGCGGAATCTGTCTCAAAGCGCTAATTCACGTCGTTGGCCGTGAAGACTTCAACGGGGGGATTGCTGGTCAGCTGCGTATCGACGATCAGCGCTGTCCGCACCTCCCCGCCGGTCAGGGCCAGGGCCGTGGAAGTGTACTTGGGCGTCAACAAGCCGGCCGGCGTAAGCACCATGGTCACGGTCTGCGAAGTAAAGCTGATGTAGCCGGCCGTTGAGCCCACGGGCAGTGCGCTGACCAGCGGAACGCTGTTAGCCAGCGTTGAGCCGCTGGGAACCATGTACACATCCACGGCGCCGGTCTTCGGCGCCTGGTTGAGAAAGCGGAAGGCCGAGTGGCCCGTGGCCGCCGCCACCTGCTGGTCTTCCAGGATGGTGACTTCGTAGCCGGTAGGCGCCGTGCCGTTGTCGGTAAGAAAGACCGAGTGCTGATGGCCGGCCAGCAGCGTGCCGTTGGTGCTCACCAGCGTGGCCCCGCCGGTGGCTGCGGTAATGTCGATGACCGCATTGCTCGAGGCCGGCAGCGTGCCGTAGGGCGTAATCGTTCCCTGGCCGATGTTTGTCGCCAGCAGCGTCCCTTCCACCTGCACATTGATCGCCGGCGCAATGTAGGAAGCGTCGATGACGCGCACCAGGCTGGGCTGCGTGTAGCTGGCCACGTTTTCGCAGGCCGTGAGCGCCAGCGCCAGGCAAGCCGGCGCAATCGACGCCAGGCCCGGCAGTTTCAACCGCCGTGCTGCTTTACCCCTTAAACTCCGGGCTTTCTTCGTGAAGAACATGTTTTGACAGTGCAACTAAGGCCTTCCCCTCATAGTACGGGGCGTCGATGGGACAAGTTTACGACTTTTGCGCCTTCGCCAACCAGGGAGGAATCAGGCAGAGTGGAAAACCACAAATGCTCGGTGGGCGCGTCTTTGCCTGATCCCTGATCCCTGTTCCCTGTTCCCTGTTTTTCAACTCGCGCCCAGGTAGATGAATCGCGCCAGAAACAGCGCGGCCAGCACATAGAGCAGCCAGTCCTGCCGCCGGAATTTGCCCGTGGCCAGGTGCAGCACCGCCCACGCAATAATGCCGAAGCCAAGCCCGTTGGCAATCGAGTAAGTGAGCGGGATGAGCACCAGCGTGAGGAACGAGGGAACGGCCACCAGCGGGTCGGTCCAGCGAATCTCCGTAATGGTGGCCAGCATCAGCGAGCCCACCAGGATCAGCGCCGGAGCCGTGGCTGCCGGAGGCACGATGCCCACAAAGGGCGCGGCCACAATCGCGCCCAGAAACAGCAATCCGGTCACAATGGCGGTCACCCCGCTGCGCCCGCCCGCCATCACGCCCGCCGTCGATTCCACGTAGCTGGTCACTGTGGAGGTCCCGGTGAGCGAGCCGAAGACGGTGGCCGTGGCGTCGGCAAACAGAATCCTGTTGAGCCGCGGAATGGAGTGGTCCGCCGAGATGAGCCCGGCGCGCTTGGTCACGGCCACCAGTGTGCCCAGGTTGTCGAAGAGGTCGACAAAGAAGAAGACGAAGACAATCTCCAGCAGTCCCTTGTTGATCGCGCCGCGAATGTTCAACTGGAAGGCCGTCTTGGTCAGCTCGTGGAAGCCGCCCGGCGCCGCCGTCCAGTGCACCAGCCCCAGCGCCCAGGCGATGCCGGTGATGGAGAGCACGCCGATCAGGATTGCCCCGCGCACCTTCTTCACCTCGAGGACGACCATGAGGATCAGGCCCAGCAGGGCCAGCGCAGCGGTGGGGTTGCGGATGTTGCCCAGCCCAACGAGCGTCGCCGGATCGCCCACCACCAGGCCCGCGTTGCGAAAACCGATGAAGGCGATGAACAGGCCGATGCCGCTGGCGACCGCCGCGTACAATTCGTGGGGAATGGAGCGCAGAATCATCTGCCGGATCCCCGCCGCGGTGAGCGCCAGAAAGATGATGCCGGAAAGAAACACCGCGCCCAGCGCGGTCTGCCACGGGATGTGCATCTTCAGGCAGACGGTGTAGGTGAAGTAGGCGTTGAGGCCCATGCCGGGGGCCAGCGCGATGGGGTAGCGCGCCACAACGCCCATGAGAATCGAGCCGAACGCCGCCGACAGGCAAGTGGCCGCCGTGACCGCGGCCAGGGGCATGCCGGAGGCCGACAGAATCGCCGGATTCACCAGCACGATGTAGGCCATGGTCAGGAAAGTCGTGACGCCGGCCAGAATCTCGGTACGCCAGTTAGTCCCCAGGCGCGCGAATTCAAAATAGGATTCCAGGATCTTGAGCATAGGCGGGTGGGTAGAGTCGCGAAAAGCGAGGTCTTGTATCAGGGCACGACTTCAGTCGTGCCGAAAAACGCAGCAGAGAGGATTGCGGGCTTCAGCCCCTGAGGGGCTGTCCGGTCAAAACGCGACCTGTTCGAAGGTTCATTAGTAGAAAAACACAAACCGGCCTGGATACAAAGCGATTTGTGCGGCTACTCTCCGCTTCCGAACTTTTCCAGGCCGCAATGGACGCATTTGCGGGCAATTAAACTGGCGAGCACGCTCAGGCTTTACCACCGAGCCATCGCAAAAAACTTGCCGCACCGCGGACAACGGAACGTCTCAAAACGGATCATGACTACGGCCCAGGGCAGGACGTACAGAGGGATCAAAGGGCCGACGACCTTATGCAATTTGGGAACTTGGCTGAAGAAATACCAGATCCAAACGAAGGGCAGAAACCCTAACCAGAGCAGAATGTGGGTCATTCTCAGCCGCCGATACTTCCTCCACATCGCGTCATAGAGGTCCACATTGCTACCCCAGCAGCTTCGCAGCATCCTTGGCGAAGTAAGTGACGGCAAAGTCGGCCCCGGCGCGCCGGATGCCGACCAGCGACTCAAGAATCACCCGGTCGCGATCCAGCCAGCCCTTCGCGATCGCCGCCTGCAGCATCGAGTACTCGCCGGAGACCTGGTAAGCGCCGATCGGCACATCCACCCGCTCCCGCGCCGCGCGAACCACGTCGAGATACGGCATGGCGGGCTTCATCAGGATCATGTCCGCGCCCTCGCCCAGGTCCAGGTCGATCTCCCGCATCGCCTCGCGCAGGTTGGCGCCATCCATCTGGTAGGTCTTGCGGTCGCCGAACTGCGGCGCCGAGTCGGCCGCCTCACGGAACGGCCCGTAGAACGCCGAGGCGAACTTCGAGGCATAGCTGAGGATTGGCGTATCGGTGCTCCCTTGCGCGTCGAGCGCCCGCCGAATGGCCGCCACCCGCCCGTCCATCATGTCGCTGGGGGCCACCACATCGGCGCCGGCCAGCGCCAGGCTCGCGGCGGTGCGGGCCAGAAGCTCCAGAGTTGGATCGTTCTCTACCGTCCAGCCGTCCCGGGTTTCCGCCACAATGCCGCAGTGACCGTGGCTGGTGTACTCGCACAGGCAGACGTCGGCAATCAGCACCAGCTTCTTTGCCGCGGCCGACTGGCTGATGGCGCGCAATCCCTGCTGCACAATGCCGTTTTCGTCCCACGCGCCCGTGCCTTGCTCATCCTTCGACTCCGGCAGCCCGAACAGCAGCAACCCGCCCACTCCCAGGCTTGCGGCCTCCTCGGCCTCGCGCACCGCCTCATCCACGGAGACGTTGAAGACGCCGGGCATGGACCCGACCGGCTTCCTTATGCCCTGGCCGGGACAAATAAAGAGTGGATAGATCAGGTCGCCGGGCTCCAGCGTCGTCTCGCGCACCAGCGCGCGCATGGACTCACTGCGCCGCAGCCGGCGCATCCGCATCTCAGGAAAACTCATGGTCTAGATTGTAGGCCATGAGGAGCCTGCCTTTCACTGATTGGGGCCAGTTTGGGGACCCCAGTTCAACTGCTCATAGAGCGTCGTATTGCGGTAGCCCAGCAGAACCACCAGCGTCCAGATGCCCAGCGCCGTGCCGAAGGGGAAGCGTATGAGGCTCAGGATGGCGGCGATAATCGCTACAATCCGCCCCCATTGGGTCCGTTCGTACAGACCCCACGCGGCCACCAGGGCCAACCCTGCGCGGATCAGCACCGTCACCCAGACAAAATGGAAGATCGCCGGCCCAAGCCACATGGGCGGCATCGGCCCGTCGGCCCAGGGACCATGACCCCAGTTGCCGAAGTGATTGAAGAAAAAGGCATGCGCGAAGGTCAGCCCGGCCACTCCCACCAGCACGGAGTAAGCCGAGTAAACAAACCACACCACGCTCAGCGCTTTCACCTTGCCTGCGTAGCTCTCCAGTTGGAACTGCAGCCCGGGCACGGCCGGAACCACAGGCGCAACCGGACGGCCGCATTGCGCGCAAACCGGCTGACCCGGCATGAGAGCCTGACCACATCCGCTGCAATACATGGCGCCTCCTCATCGGACGTATTGAGGTTACTACGGAACCTCGCCAGATTTCGTTCCAGCAAGGTTGCGTTCCTGCAGTTTGCCTTGAATCTGAATCACGATCCTGGCCCTCTTAGGATTAAGGTCCTGAATCGAAGATTCCTGAGGGTTCGCCCAATTACCGGAAATGAGGAAAGCATGGTTTATGCAGAGCAAATAGTAAAAACCCTGAAGGATGCGGGTTGCACCCCAGAACGAGCGAAGTTTCTGATAGACACAGCTCCTTCATACGGGGTAGCGCCCGCTATACACGATTTGAAAGACATTCCTCCAGGCGCGGATGCTCTAGCTGGCGCATTCGAGGCGTCCAGAATCCCGTGGACCCGAGAAACCTCGGAAATTATAGAAAGCGGAATTGTTTACGTGATGGTAGGCCTAAACGATTCCAAGCCGAAGTGAGTTTCTTGTATTCCTGCAACAACATTATTCATCGAACTCTGCTATTGGCATCCAGGAATGCAGCCGCCGTTAGGCAGGGCATCTCCGCAGTGTCCGGCAGCGAGATCGCCGCGAAAAGCGCCCTTGGCTCTTGCATGGCTTTGGCGGGCCTATTCAAGCCCCAGATTGCCCAATCTGGAGGCCCCGGATATTTCCCGCATGAGGGGCGCAACCCCCCATATTGTAGGTGTTACCTGAGTCAAATGGATAACCAGCTGGATCCAAAACTGAAGAAAATCCTGGACCAATACAGACGCTCCGATATTCATTTGGATTCAGGGGAAATGGCTGCGTGATCGATGCTGCGAACTCAGCACTGTCCAGTTGCTTTAGTCGATCAAGCAATTCGTCGTCTGAGAGAAAATTGAGGAACTCGGGAGAGAAGCGGGATTTCATTGTCTTTACCTCACTGAGGGTAAGTCGATATCACCACGATACGGGGTGAGAAAGATGGTGAACATCGGCGAAAACTGTGATTGAAGTAGGCTTTGCCGCCTGAACTGTGTAGGGTTTTCCTTAAGCCGAAAGAACAATTGAAAAGACTAAGTTATGCGTTGTAGCGTAGCGGAATAATTCGACGTTGCAAGTTATCTAGATTCTTACCGCGCTGTTTCGCTTTACGCTTATCGCTTTTGGATAGTCTTTAACTGGAGAGTGACAAGTTCTCCGAGCGTTTCAGGTTTGATCTCGTTTGAGCCGAAGGTTGGATAGTTCGGTGGCAAGCTCGATCCATGTATCTACGAGCAGCTTCATAGATTCTTTATATTTGAATCGAAACGCGGACCCGCCACAACTCTTCTGCTCCCTGCTCCCTGCTCTCAATAGAACAGGTACTTGCGCCAGCGGTCGTCGCCGCGGCCGAGCATGCGCATGATCTGGCGGCTGGTGTGGAGGGAGAAGGGGCGCGGGTCGCGCATCAGGATCATGTCGTCGATCTCGTGGAGGATGCGGTTGCCTTTGCGGCGGTTGCAAGCGTGGCAGCAGGCGACGAGATTCTCCCAGGTGGAGTTGCCGCCGCGGGAGCGGGGCACAACGTGATCCAGGGTGAGTTCGCTTGAGGGCAGCACGACGCCGCAGTACTGGCAGGTGTTGCGGTCGCGCAGCAGGATGTTCTTGCGCGAGAGGGCGCGCGTCTGGTGAGGGATGCGGCGATATTCAAGCAGGCGAATCACCGAGGGCATGGCGATGCGGCTCCGCTGGGCGTGGAGCATGAGGCCGTGCTCCTCCTCGGTGCGCGCGATGCCCTTGAGCACCAGGACCAGGGCGCGGCGGGCGCCGCAGATGTTGATGGGCTCGTAGGATGCGTTGAGCACCAGGACGGGCAGCTGCAGCAGGTGCATCGGCTGCACTGCGTATTGTCCAG
>DATNHL010000198.1:0-5738 GCA_035604995.1 Occallatibacter sp.
CGATGTAGAAGAGCGCTCCGAAATAGAGCGGATGGCGGACAAGGGCATAAGGGCCTGTTGTGATAACCGCTTGCCCGCGGTCTTTTTGTATTTTTACGACCGGTGCAGCGAAGCTGTTCGTGCGCATGGTCCAATACATGAACGAGATCGCCGCCAGGAAGAGGCCGCATCCTGCCCACTCGACGGAAGGGGGCATCCGTGACCAGTGCCAGCGTGCAGCATCGGCCGCCATGAAGCCCAACCCTAAGAAGAAGAGGATCAGGAAAGGGACGATAACCAGCTTGTCCGCGAGCGGCTGATCTTTCTGCACCGGCGGCTTGAGGCGCTCTTTGAGGAGACCGGGATTGACGCGCGCCGAATGCAGCCCAATAACGACTGAGAGGGCGACCATCTGACCGAGAAAGAGCCACCCGCCGGCGTAGTGTAAGGTGCCCGCAGCGCCGAAAATGATCGCGCCCATGAAGCCGAACCAGACGATCGTCTGGACCAGAGAATTTAGAACAAGCCTCATTTCTTGCCTCTCCAGATCGAAGTTATTGCCGGTTCCACGCTACGTCGCCGCGGGATTTCGGTCCTCGTCGCGGTCGTTGGCCCCGCTTCCAGCGGCGCATTGCATCTAGAATGACGCCGCGCATCACCCGATAGGATTCTGCCATCTCCTCGAGACGTGCATCTTAAGGGGACTTGATGGTGGTGGCTTTGTTGTCGACGAAAGTGATGGTCCACTTCTTGCCCGCCTGATCGTAAGTGACGGTGCGATTGCCTTCCCCGGAGCTCAAGACTTGCTGATTCTGGCCAACGGACATGCGGGTTTGAAGCTCGTTCATGCCGGGGATCACCTGGTGCGCGTCGATGGCGTTCCAGGCGGATTTGGGCCAGTTGTCGTAGATGGTGTGAGGATCGTCGTAAAAGAAAAGGACATCGGAGAAGTATTCCTCCTGGCTGCCGTCGATGGCGCCGACGACAGTGGCGTAGAGGCTGGGGCCGCCGGGGAGCGCGAAGATGGTGAAGGCCTGGCGCGTCCCGTGCGATATGCCGTCGTCCACCTGAGTGGGCGGCACAGCTTTGATGACTTTCTTGATGTCGAGGCGCTGGGCCGAGGGAATGACTCCGATTTTCTTGCTGAAAACGATGCGGCCGCCTTCGTAGGGGAAATAGGGCATGGTGTAGCCGTTCTTCATCCATACGCTTGTGCCCTGAAGCTTGAGCACATCGTCGAAGGAGGTGGGAAACATCATACGCACGACGGCGACATCGTCGGGCGAGGGTTTCTGCTCGAGGTTGTTTTCGGGCTGAACGCCGGGGCTGCGGCGATGCTCGAAGACGGAGAACAGGTAGATGCCGCCGATGGCCAGCGTGATGAGAGTCATGACGAGCGCTTTTTGCCAGTTCTTCATTGTGCTCCCGTATCAGTTTAGTGCTCCGGCATCTTGATTGAATGATGATTGCCGAACAGGTGCGGGCGAGGACGCCCGCACGACAGCCGGCCAGGAGGCCGGCGCTACAATCTGACGCTGCATGGCCGGCGTTAGCGGGGCCGGGCGAATTCCGAGCGGTTGCGGCTATAGAGGAAGTAGATGACGAGTCCGATCAGCAGCCAAGCGAAAAAGGCCATCCAGGTCATGACCTCAAGGCCCATCATAAGCACGATACAAAAGACGATGCTGAGCACGGGGAAGACTGGTCCGAGCGGGGCCCGGAAGCCGCGGTGGCGATCGGGTTCGCGGTAGCGAAGGATGATGACGGCGGCGGAAACCAGAACGAAGGCGAAGAGGGTGCCGATGTTGGTGAGATTGGCGACGGTGCCTATGTCGAGCAGTCCCGCCGGAACTCCCACCACGAATCCCGCCACCCAGGTGGCATATGCCGGTGTGCGGAACTGCGGGTGAATGTGGCTGAACTTTGCGGGCAGCAACCCATCGCGCGACATGGCGAACCAGATGCGGGCCTGGCCAAGCTGAAAGACGAGGATGGATGAAACCATGCCCATCAGCGCGCCCACCAGGACAAAGAGGCGCACCCAGTGCAACTGGCTGCTGCCGGTGGCGATGGAGAGCCGCTTGAGCGCGTTGACCACCGGGGCCGCATCGCCCATGACCGATTGCCAAGGCACGATGCCGCTGAGCACGATGGCGACGCCGCCATAAAGAATCGTGCAGGCGACGAGCGTGGCGAGGATGCCGAAGGGAAGGTCGCGCTGCGGATTGCGGCACTCTTCGGCGGCGGTGGAGATGGAATCGAAGCCGATGTAGGTGAAGAAGATGATGGAGCCGCCGGCAAGGACTCCGCCCCAGCCGTTGGGCATGAAGGGATGCCAGTTGTGCGGCTTGATGAAGCTGGCCGCGGCAAAGATGAAGACGAGAATGGCGGCCATCTTCACCAGCACCATGATGTTATTGGCGCGGACTGACTCACGGATGCCGCGGACCAGGATGACGGTGAGGATCATCACGATGAGGAACGCGGGGATGTTGAAGCCGAAGTGCCAGCCGGGATTGTAGAGGTTGTTGCCGGCGAGATCCTGGAGGCCGGTGGGCAGGTAGGCGGGCGAGATCCACATGAGCGGAGGATGGATGCCGAACCAGTCGAGCAGATCGACGATATGGGCGGCGAAGCCGACGCTGACGCTCATGTTGGAGAAGGCGTATTCGAGGATCAGGTCCCAGCCGATGATCCACGCGACCAGTTCGCCGAGGGTGGCGTAGGTATAGGTGTACGCCGAGCCGGCGATGGGGATCATGGAGGAGATTTCGGCGTAGCAGAGGCCGGTGAAGGCACAAACGCAGGCCACAAACACGAGCGAAAGCGCGAGGGCCGGACCAGCGCCGGGACGGCCGGCGAGGGCGGTGTGAAAGATGAGGTAGTGAAGGAGCGGCGTGTTTTCGAGCGATGGCCTGTCAAAGTGCTGGCCGGCCATGGCAGTGCCGATGACGGTGAAGATGCCCGAGCCGATGACCGCACCGATGCCCAGCGCGGTGAGCGACCAAGGCCCAAGGGTCTTTTTCAGCGCGCGATGGGGTTCCTCCGACTCGCTGATGAGCTTGTCAATCGACTTGCAGGCGAGCAGTTGGCTGGGCAGGTGGAGCTCCTTGGAGGGGTCAGGGGTCAGGGATCAGACAGAGAAGCTGCCGGCGCATGAACGCCGGGAACCGACCCCTGAGACCTGATCCCTGATCCCTGTTCTTACCGCTTGGACTGGCCGCGGACCATCTTCTTTACCTTGCGCTTTAGCGAGCCGCGCGGCGTAGTGCGCTTGGCCTTGGGGGCGGCTTTCTTGCGGGCGGCGCGCTTGAGTTTTTTGCGTTCTGCCTTGTCTTTGATGTTTGTGGTATCGGCCACGTTAACCTCTTTCCATCGAATGTGTTCAGGGGCTCCCGCGCAGCGGGTTTCGCGACCTCAATGGTAACAGGGAGATCGGGGCCGGTGAAAGTGCTGCGCGTTGTTTGACGGCATTCAGGGCCGCATATCGGGGCGTACACCCGCGCGAGAGGCGTTGGCAGCGTACAATGAAGAAGGATCATTCAACGAGAAACGTCCAACTGCCAGGCCTGCTCGGCTCCGGCTGTCCAATCGCTTCTGACGAGCTTCGCACCTTCACGCAACAATCACCCTGTAAAGGGGGAGTTCGTCATGCGTTCTGATCAGATCCACCGCGCGCTGGCGCGGGGAATGAACCGCTTTGAGGTCTGCCGGCTGGTCGCGAAGGGCGTGAAAGCCACCCATAAAACGGGTTCGCGATTTGAAGATTCCATCAACGACATGCTGCAATACCTGGGCGCGCACGATGCTCCCGAGGGGGGCGTGCATCCCGACGGCGCGGCGGTGAAGCTGAAGTCGGCGGCGTGAAGAGACAGGGAATAGGGAATAGGCAATAGGGACTAGCAGGGAATAGCGAACGCAAAAAGAGGGACGGCAGTTTTGCCGTCCCTCTTTGTTTTTCTGGATCCGGGTAAGGATTCGGGGCCGGTTGCCCGGCAATTGCTCCTAGACGACCTCGACGTTCTCGGCCTGCCAGCCCTTGGGGCCCTTGGTCACGTCGAACTGGACCTTCTGGCCTTCCTGCAGGGACCGGAAGCCGGTGGACTTGATGGCGGTGTGATGGACGAAGACGTCCTCGCCGTTCTCACGGCTGATAAATCCAAATCCCTTGGCGTCGTTGAACCACTTGACTGTGCCTTGTTCCATGTGTTGCTCCTCATGATGCTGATTTACCGCCGAACGCAATGTGGAGTGTTGCGAGTAGGCGATCAACGCGGAACAGGCAAGAACTTCAAATCGAATTCTACGATTGCTATGAGTGTAGCACGGAATGGGCCGGCGGCCGCGAAAATCCTTTGGCATCAACGGGAAAGAGGGCCGCTAGGGCGGTTATTCCCGGAGCGGCCGGGTGGCCCAGTGCGCGGATAGGACGGCAAGGTACACTCAAGAGCGGTTCCACAATGCATGCGCCGCTTTTGGCTGCTCGACAGGGTGGGTTTTGCTGGAGCAGGAGCCGGCCCGGCTGTTGCCGGTTCGGCGTACAGACCTTGTGAAGCCGCGGCAGGTCGCCAGGGAGGTGAAACTTGAGCGGCGAGCACGAGAGGGTTCTTGTTCTCAACCCCGGAACGACCTCGACGAAGTTCGGCGTGTTTACGCGCGCGGGCGAGGAGATGGCGCGCAACATTCACCACGGGGACGACGAGATCGAACGGTTCCGGGGGCGGCCGATGCTGGACCGGCTGGAGTACCGGGCGGGGAAGATCGAGGCGGCACTGGCCGAGGCGGGATTTACTCCAAGGGGTCGAGGCACGGAGTGTTGGGCGGCGGTGGCGGGGCGCGGCGGGCTGCTGCCGCCGATGGAGTGCGGCACCTACCTGGTGGACGACACCATGGTGGAGGAGCTGAGGCAGGCGCGGCGCGGCGAGCATGCGTCGAACCTGGGAGCGGTGCTCGCCGTTCGCTTTGCGCGGGCGGCAGGCGTGAACGCGTACATCGTGGATCCCGTGACGGCGGACGAATGGCAGGCGTGCGCACGGCTTTCAGGCTCGCCGCTGGTGAAGAGGACGTTCATTGGCCATGCGCTGAACACGAAGGCGGTGGCGAAACGATACGCGCGCAGCGTGGGGCGGCCGTACGCGGAGCTGCGGCTGATCGTGGCGCACATGGGCAGCGGGATTACCGTCTCGGCGCACCGCGGCGGACGCATGATCGACAGCAATTCCATCGAAGAAGGGCCGTTCGGGCCGGACCGGACGGGGTCGCTGCCGGTGAGGGCGCTGATCAGGCTTTGCTTCAGCGGAAAGATGACGGAGGCCGCGCTGGACCGGCATGTGTTCGGCGACGGCGGGATGTTTGCGTACCTGGGAACGCGGGACCTGATGGAAGTGGAACGGCGGATGGATGCGGGCGACGCCGAGGCCGCGGCGGTGTTCGAGGCCATGATCTATCAAGTTGGCAAGGAGACGGGCGCGATGGCGGCGGTACTGGAAGGCAAGGTGGATGCGGTGCTTTTGACCGGCGGGATGGCGCACTCGGAAAGGCTGGTGAAGCGGTTGCGCGGGCAAGTAGAGTGGATGGCGCCGGTCGTTGTGTATCCCGGCGAGGACGAGCTGCGGGCGCTGGCGGAGGGGGTGTTTCGCGTGCTGGACGGGGAGGAAGAAGCGAGGAGGATGGGGAAAGACGAAAGACAGGGAATAGGGAATAGGGAATAGCCAGTAGCCTGGAGCAAAACGGTAGGGACCAAGGGATGCAGGGGCTAG
>DATNHL010000199.1:0-2437 GCA_035604995.1 Occallatibacter sp.
CGCCGGACATCGCCAAGAAGAACATCGCCATGCCCATCGAATACGCCATTGGCAAGGTCCACCGTTTTCTCGCCGAGGAAGGGGTCCGCGACAAGGTGGTTCTGATTGCCAGCGGGGGCATGCGCTCGGCCTACGATGTGGCCAAGGCCATCGCCCTGGGCGCCGATGGAGCGGTCATCGGCACGGCGGAATTGGTCGCGCTCGGTTGTGTGCGGTGCAGCCGATGTGAGAGCGGACGCGGTTGTCCGCGCGGCATCGCCACGACCGACCCCGAGCTTTCCGAGAAGATGCAGATTGACTGGGGCACGCAGCGACTCGTCAACCTTTACAGCGCCTGGCGCAACGTGCTCGTCTCCATTCTGCAACGCCTCGGCCTGCGCAGCGTGAGCGAGCTGCGCGGACGGACCGACCTCATGATGCACCTGGATTACACCAACGACGTGGCGAAAACCCCATGAACGCTCAATTGATAAAGCGCCTGGCCGATTCCAGAAGACGCCTGGCCCAGTCTCTCAACCACTCCTCCAGCTTGAAGAAGGAAGCCGAGGAAGGGGGCTGCGGCGTCGTGGGTTTCTGTTGCAGCGAGCCCGTGCCGGGCAAGCATATCTATGAACCGTCCCGCCAGATGCACAACCGCGGCAATGGCAAAGGAGGCGGCATCGCCGCAGTGGGGTTGGTCCCCGAGCAGCTTGGGGTGAGCCGCGAAGTCCTTGATAGCCATTACCTGCTGCACCTGGCCTTCCTCGACCCCATGGTGCGGCCCGAAATCGAGGCGCAGTTCATCACCCCACACTTCGACATCGCCGCCTCCGCCCAGCTCGACCAGCTCCAAGACTGGAAGTCCGTGCCGGGGCTTGAGGTGATGCCACCGGCGGTCAGCCGCTATTTTGTGCGCGTCAAACCCAAGGTGTTGGACGCGTTCATCGCCCGGAACAATCTGCAGGCGCTGGGCCGCGAGGAAGCGGAAGCCGAGTTTGTCAACCAGAACAGCTTTAGCCTGAATCAGAAATACTACGCCTCGCTCGGGGAGAAACGCGCCTTCGTCCTCTCGCACGGGCGGGACATCATGATCCTCAAGGTCGTCGGGTTCGCCGAAGCCATCGTCAAGTACTACCAGATTGAGGACCTCTGCGCCTACGAATGGATTGCCCACCAACGTTTCCCGACCAAGGGCCGCGTCTGGCACCCGGGCGGCGCCCATCCGTTTGCGGCCATTGACATGGCCTTGGTGCATAACGGCGACTTTGCCAATTACCATTCCGTCAGCGAGTACCTCAAGCAGCGTCAGATCTATCCCCAGTTCCTCACCGACACGGAAGTCTCGGCCCTGCTCTTCGATTTGCTCAGCCGCACCTACCGCTATCCGCTGGAATATATCATCGAGGCGCTCGCCCCCACCACGGAACTGGACTTTGACCGTCTCGATGCGGAGAAAAGGAAGATCTACCGGGCGATCCAGTCCACGCACATGCACGGGTCGCCCGACGGTCCCTGGTTCTTCATCATCGCCCGCACGCTCGCCCGGGAAAAGCAGTTCCAGTTGATGGGCATCACCGACACCGCCATGCTTCGGCCGCAGGTGTTTGCTTTCTGCGACGGCCAAGTGCAGGTCGGCCTGATTTGTTCGGAAAAACAAGCCATTGATGCCACGCTCTTGAGCTTGTCGAAGGACGACCAACGGATTTGCCCGGTGGCGGACCGGTACTGGAACGCGCGCGGCGGCAGTCACAACGATGGCGGCGCCTTCATTTTCAATCTGCAAAAGGACGCCGCCGGCAAGATGCGGATCACCTGCACTGACAAATTCGGCAAACCGGTCCCCATGCCCAGAGGAACCGAATCGTGCGATTTTTCGCGGGAATTGCCGCCTCCGCGAGCGCCGGCGTCCCCGCCGCCAGCGCATCCTGACCCTGCTCCCGCCGAGCGCGGCTGGGACGCCGGCGCTCCCGCCATGCAGATTTTCGAAACGATGCGCGGGCTTTTGCCGCAATGGACCTTTGATGAGTTTCGCCTGGCGTGCCGCCAGATCACGCAGCAGGCGAATGATCCGTCCAAAACCGCCACCGCGATTGAGGTTTTCACCCTGCTCAACGACCGGCTCTACTCAACCGGCGCCAAAAAGCGCAGCCATCTGCTCCACATTATTCACAACGAGTGGAACCAGTTGTTCAGCCATCTTCCCAACGTCGCCTCAAAAGATGCCGGCAAAAGCGCGTTTCGTCTCGTCGCTTTCGAGTCCCGCCAGCACCTGCGCAAACCGCAGGAGAACGAAACCACTCTGGTGATAGACACCGCCCATTTTCCACCGGAAGGCGACGATTGTGATGCGGCCCTGCTCGTCGAGGCCTACATGATGGGGTGGCGGCACTTCATCAGCTTCAATTGTATTGGCCAGCGATTTCTCGGCTGCGGCCTGGGGCCTAATACGGAGGAGGTG
>DATNHL010000200.1:0-14722 GCA_035604995.1 Occallatibacter sp.
GCTCGTCAGCGCCTCGCGCGCCGAAGAAGAGCAGGGATTCGAACTCAAACTCCGCCCCCGCTGGCTGCGCGAGTTCATCGGCCAGTCCAAAGCCAAGGAGCAACTGGCCATTGCTCTCGAGGCCGCTAAATCCCGCGGCGAAGCCCTCGATCACGTACTCCTCTTTGGGCCCCCAGGCCTGGGCAAAACCACGCTGGCCACTATCATCGCCAATGAGCTCGACGTAGGCTTCCAGCAAACCTCCGGCCCCGCCTTGCAGATCCAGGGCGACCTGACCGCCATCCTCACCAACCTGCGCGAGCGCCAGGTCCTGTTCCTCGACGAAATCCACCGCATGCAACCGGTCCTCGAAGAAAAGCTCTACACCGCGCTCGAGGACTACAAGCTCGACATCATCATCGGCCAGGGCCCCGCCGCGCGCACCCACGTCATGGAGATTCGCCCCTTCACCTTCATCGGCGCCACCACGCGTCCCGGCCTGCTCTCCTCGCCCCTGCGCTCCCGCTTTGGCATTCTGCTGCGCCTCGAGTTCTACACCGAGGAGGAGCTTCGTTTCATCGTCGAGCGCTCCGCCGAAGTGATGGATGTGCCCATCGACCAGGACGGCGCCGCCGAAATCGCCCTCCGCTCCCGTGGCACCCCCCGCATTGCCAACCGCCTGCTGCGCCGCGTCCGCGACTACGCCCAGGTGCGCGGCACAGGGACCATCGACCGGCCCACCGCCAACGCCGCCCTCACCATGCTGGAAGTGGACGCCCACGGATTCGACGAGATCGACCGCCGCCTCCTGCTCACCATCATGCAGAAATACGATGGCGGCCCGGTCGGCCTCGGCACACTCGCCGCAACCCTCGCCGAGGAAGAAGACGCCCTTGAAGAGGTCTACGAGCCTTTCCTCATTCAGATCGGCTTTCTTGACCGCACGCCCCGCGGGCGTGTGGCCACCCGCCTGGCCTACGAGCACTTTGGACTGACCATGCCCGGTCGCCAGACCCCGCTGTTTTAGGCAAACATCCATGAATCACTAGCATTTGAGGAGAGATTCTTATGGCCCTTACCGAATCCACCATGCTCGCCCTCGGCACATTCGCACCGGACTTTGCACTCCCGGACGTTGTCACTGGCAAGACTGTCCGCCGCGACGACTTCCGCGGGAAGAAGGCGCTGCTCGTCCTCTTCATCTGCACCCATTGCCCTTACGTCAAGCACGTGGAGAAAGGTCTCGCCGCGCTGGGCCAGGACTACGCCGGCAAACCTCTGGGCATTGTCGCCATCAGCTCGAACGACGTAAGCACTCACCCCGACGATAGCCCCGCCGGACTCAGGCAGCAGGCGGAAACCGTCGGCTTCGTCTTTCCCTATCTCTATGACGAATCGCAGGCCGTGGCCCACGCTTACAAAGCCGCCTGCACCCCGGACATCTTCCTCTTCGACGCCGATCTCCGCCTCGTCTATCGCGGCCAGTTCGATTCGAGCCGCCCCGGCAACGGCATACCGGTGACCGGAGAAGACCTCCGCGCCGCCATCGATCAGGTTCTCGCCGGCAAGCCCGTCCCCGCCGACCAGCGCCCCTCCATCGGCTGCAATATCAAGTGGAAGGAATAAAAAAGCGAGTTAACAGATCCGATTTCGACCTGTTAACTCGCCGACAATCCTGGGCCCCAGGTCTCGATTTTGAGACCTGGGAAACCACAAATCTCAACCCAAGCGGTCTTTCTATTCCCTATTCCCTGCCTTTACAGCAACCCCCGTCAGCCACGTTGCAACAAAGATCTCGGCGAAGGGCAACCACGTCCCCATCAAACTCGCGAACATCGCATAGCTTCTCTCAATGACCGAAGCCACAAGCAAGAAATCCATGGCCGCCACAACGGCAAGAAACAAAGCTGCGGCCCGTAGCGGCGACATTGCGCTCTTGCCCCGGAAATAAAACAGCGATAGCGCTGCAAAGATTGCGGGCGCGGCGACCGCGTGGATCACCAAGGCCCGCCCGAGGCTGGTAACAGCCATCGCGGCGCCCATAGTTGCGCCGCACAGAGCCCAGCCTCCAAGACCATAAAGAATGCCACGTACCATCTGACCTGCTTCTTATAATGCAAGGCCCTTTAGGTATTCCCGAAACTTCTCCCCAAACTCCGGCCGCTTGAGCGCAAACTCCACCGTTGCCTGCAGCATGCCGAACTTGTCCCCCGCATCGAACCGCTTGCCCTCGAAGGTGTAACCAAAAACCTTCTCTTCCTTGAGCAGCGCCATGATTCCGTCTGTAAGTTGAATCTCGCCGCCCGCGCCTGGCGTCGTCTGCTCCAGCAGTCCAAACAAGCGCGGCGTCAGCACATAGCGCCCAATAATCGCCTGCTTCGACGGCGCGTCCTTGAACTTCGGCTTCTCCACCATCCCCGTGCAGTTGTAGATGCGCGGATTGCGCTCGTCCTGCTCGCCGGCCAGCACGCCATACGCGCTGATCCCCGGCCCCTCGATGGTCATCGTCGCCAGCACCGACCCGCCGCGCTCATTGAACACATCGATCATCTGCTTCAGGCAGGGCACCTCGGCATCGATCACATCGTCCGGCAGCAGCACCGCGAACGGCTCATCGCCCACAAGTTCCTTGGCGCACAGCACCGCATGCCCCAGCCCCAGCGGTTCTTTCTGCCGCACATAGCTGATCCGCGCCATCGAGGAAACCCCCCGCGAAACCGCCAGCAGTTCCTCCTTGCCCTTCCGCGCCAGCGTTGCATCGAGTTCAAAGCTGATGTCGAAATGGTCTTCCATCGCGCTCTTACCGCGCCCGGTCACAATGATGATGTGCTCAATCCCCGAAGCAATGGCCTCTTCCACGCCGTACTGCAGGATGGGCTTATCCACAAGCGCCAGCATTTCCTTCGGAATTACTTTAGTCGCCGGCAAAAACCGCGTACCCAAACCGCCTGCGGGAAATACTGCCTTCCGAACCTGTTTGCTCATCTCGTCTCCCTCTTACCGCTAACTCGCTAACTCGCGCGAAGCGCGGCTAACTCCGCCAACTCCGAACCTCGCTGGATGTTCCCTGCCCTCATAGCGTCGGCGATTGATCCCCCAGCATGGCCTCCCGCACAATCTTGATCGGCGGAGAGCCCTGGCGCAGGAACTCGTCATGGAACTTCTCCAGCGAAAACGCCGCGCCTTGCTTCTTCTTCACATCCTCGCGCAGCTTGATGATCTCCAGCTTGCCCAGCGTGTAATAGAGATAGGTGGGATCGCTGGTGCCGCGCTTCGCTTCAACCATCGCCGTCTCTCTCGACTGGTAGCCTTCCTTCTGGAAGAAGGCGACGGCTTCGTCGAAGCTCATCTTGCCGGTATGCATTTCGATGCCGGCAATAAACCGCGCATTGCGCAGCAGCGCGTCCTGCAATTGCCCCAGGCGCAGAAACTTCGCTTCACGCTCATCCTTCGCTCCAACCCCGGGCTGGCCATACCCTTCGTCCAGCATCATCTGCTCGGTGTAGTGCGCCCATCCTTCGACGCCGGTGTTTGCGCTCAGCAGCTTGCGCACCTTGCTGGGCGCCTGCGGCAGGAACAGGAACTGCATGTAGTGGCCCGGATAGGCCTCGTGTACCGCAGTCGAAATCACGGTACCGATGTTGAAGGAGTGCATGTAGCCTTCGACTTGTTCGGGCGTCATCGAGGGGTCGGGGAGCGTGACGTTGAAGTAGGCTTCGGTCGCGTGCTGCTCAAACGGGCCCGGCGTGTCCATGGACGCGAAGGTGGTGGCGCGCATGAAGGGCGGCGTCTCTTCCACAATGGGCCGCACATCGGAGGGGATGGTCACGATATGATGCGCGCGGATGAAGCTCACCAAGCCGTCGAAGGTGGCGCGGAAGGCGTCCAGCAGATGATCGGGCGCGGGATGATTCGAGCCCAGTTGCTCCACCACTGCGCGCGGCTCCTTCGCAGGCTCCAGTTCCCTCGCAACTTCGTTGAAGTGCGCCTGGTTCTTCTTCAGGTCGGCCCAGCCAATCTCCTCGAGCTTGTCCAGCGGCGTGTCCACCATCTCGTCGTAGGCGAGCTTCTTCTGGAAGGTCTCCGCGCCGATTCTAAAATCCCCATTCGATCGCGTCAGCAAATCCGTTTTCAGCCAGTTCAGATAACTGTTCAGCTCGGCAATCACCGCCGCATTGGTCTCAGCAAACTCCGCCTTCAGCGCCGGGTCCGTGGCGTCGGCAAAAGCCAGCGGCACATCCTTCTCAAAGAAGCTCACAATCCCCGGCAATTGCTCAATCGCAATCTCCGTATAAATGCGTGGCGGGTTCTTCAGGTTCACCCGCGCATTGGCCAGCAGCGCTGGCATCTGCTTTTCGCGCGCCACCAGGGACCGCAGCCGTTCGTCCGCCGATGCAAACTTGCGCTCCATCAGCACAAACGCCCCGCTTGCGCAGACGCTCGAATAACCATCCGCATTCTTCTCCCACGGCCGAATTGTCTCCAGCGTCAGCAACCGCGAGCGGATGTTGCCCAGCACCATCTCCCTGTCGCTCCGCGGAACAAAATCGGCCGCGGCATCATCCGGATGAATCGCCTCGATCCGCTTTTCAAACACCTTCAGCGCGGCAATCTCCGCATCGATGTTCTTCTGCGAGTAATCATCCAGTTGTCCGTCGTACTGGTGATACCCCGTCAGTGTCCCATTCGTCGGGCCGTAGTGAAAGTACACCTGGTCGAAGTACTCATCGGTTACCTTCTCGAACCTATGCTTCCAATTCTCGGCCGCGGCATGCGCAGTCGTCGCAGCGCTCATGCAAACTCCAATCCCAAACAAAACAAGAAGTCTCTTCACAGTTCCTCTCTCGATTGACTGCAGTTTCTCAAGCACTCACCGGCGCGGGGGCCAGTTTGGCGAGCACTTCGTGAATCTCCAGCAGTACTTCGTCGGGCCGCGTGGCAGCCAAAGGATACTTCAACAGGCCTTGGGGCGTGAACTGCGCGCCGCGCTTGGCGTTCTTCGCCACAAGGCGCATCAGCGTCTGCGGATCAACGGCCGCGTTCTCCATGAACCGTATCTGCAGCTCGCCGCGCTTGCGATCCACCTGCGCAATGCCCATGCGTTCGCATTCCAGGCGCACCATCGCCGCTTCCAGCAGATACACGGTCGCATCCGGCGGAGCGCCATAGCGGTCTTCCATCTCTGCGCGCACCTCGTTCACCGCGGCCTCGCTCGTTGCGCCCGCAATCTTCTTGTAGAGACGCAGACGCTGATTTTCTTCCGGTACATAGCTCTCGTCGATGCGCAGTGCAATGCCCAGATTCAGCTGCGTGGCCGGGCGCTCTTCGCTCGTTTCGCCCTTCATCTCCTTCACCGCGGCTTCCAGCATCGACGTGTACAGCTCGAATCCGACCGCCTCAATGTGACCGCTCTGCTCGCCGCCAAGCATATTCCCCGCGCCGCGCAGTTCCAGGTCCAGCGCCGCAATTTTGAATCCCGCGCCCAGGTCGCTGAACTCCTTGAGCGCCGCCAGCCGCCTGCGGGCGATCTCTGTCAGCTCGTTCTCCGGGGGAATGAGTAAATACGCATAAGCGCGGCGGTTCGAACGGCCCACCCGTCCGCGCAACTGGTACAGTTCGCTCAACCCATGCCGGTCAGCGCGATTGATCAGCATAGTATTCGCCAGGGGAATATCCAGACCGTTCTCAATAATGGTCGTTGCAACCAGCACGTCGTACTCATGGCGCATGAAGGCCAGCATCACGCGCTCCAGCTCCGTCTCGCTCATCTGCCCATGGCCCACCGCAACACGTGCCGCAGGCACAAGCTCCTGAATCCGCGCCGCAATTTCGTAGATCGACTCCACGCGGTTGTGAACGAAATAAACCTGCCCGCCGCGCTCCAGTTCCACTTCGACCGCCGAGCGCACAATCTTCTCGTCGAACTTGGCCACCACCGTCTGAATCGCCATGCGGTCCTTGGGCGGGGTCTCAATCACGCTCATGTCGCGCAGGCCCACCAGCGACATGTGCAGCGTGCGCGGGATGGGCGTGGCAGACATGGCCAGCACATCGATCTCCTTGCGCATCTGCTTCAGCCGCTCTTTGTGCCGTACGCCGAAGCGCTGCTCCTCATCCACTATCAGCAGGCCCAGGTCCTGGAACTTGATGTCCTTCGAGAGCAGCCGGTGTGTGCCGATCAGAATGTCAACGCGACCGGTTTCCACCTGCTCGACAATTGTCTTCTGCTCTTTCGCCGTGCGGAATCGCGAAATCATTTCGATGTTGATGGGAAACTGCGCAAACCTCTGCCTGAATGTTTCAAAATGCTGGAAGCCTAAAATCGTCGTCGGCGTTAACACCGCAACCTGCTTGCCATCCTGCACGGCCTTGAAGGCGGCGCGCATGGCGACTTCGGTTTTTCCGTAGCCCACATCGCCGCACAGCAGACGGTCCATCGGTGTTGCCGACTCCATGTCGTACTTGATGGCTCTGATCGCGGATAACTGGTCCTCCGTCTCGCTGTAATCGAACGACTCTTCAAACTCCTTCTGAAACTCGTTGTCCTTCGAGAAAGATGTTCCCTTGGCTGTTGTCCGCTCGGCGTATAACTTCAATAACTCGCCGGTCATGTCCTGCATGGCCTTGCGCACGCGCGCCTTGGTCTTGGCCCATTGTTGCGAGCCCAGCTTGTTCAGGACTGGCGCAGGACCTGCATCCGTGGACCGGTACTTCTGGATGAGGTCGAGACGAGTAAGCGGGACGTAGAGCTTTGCCGCTTCAGCGAACTCCAGGATCATGAACTCGACAGCGAGCCCATCCTGCACAATTTCCTTCAGGCCTTGATACTGCGCAATCCCGTGCTCCACGTGAACCACGTAATCGCCCACGGTAAGATCGCGGAAGTCGGAAACAAACGCCGCCGTCTTCGATCGCTTCGGCTCCGGCCGCGCCGCAACATCCGCTTCGTCGGAGAGATCGTTGGCCCCAAACACGACGAGGTTGGCATCGGCAAAGCTTACTCCCGCGGCCAGCGGCGTTCTTACAATGACCGGCACGCGCAAATCGCCCGCCAGATAGCTGCCCTCGTCGAGCATCGTCTCGCCCGGATGCGGATTCCGGCTGCCCAGCCGGTAGGGAATCTGGTACTCGCGCAACACCGTGGCCAGCCGCTCCACATCGCCCTGGTGCGGGCCGACGAGCACAATCCGCGTCTCCGCCGCCATCAGGTTCTTCAGTTGCTCGGTGAGCGCCGGAATCGACCCATGAAACCTGAGCGTAGGCCGCGTGTTCAGCTCAATCTCGCCCAGCGTCGAGTCCTCATCCAGCACGTCCACCACGCCCAACTGATCCAGGTCGAGGCCCATGTGCGCGTCCAACTGCGCCTGCAGCACCTCCGGACGAAGATAAATGTCTTCCGGCCGGATCAGCGAACCCATGGCCGAGCGCTCATGCCGCTGCTCCACCTTGTTCCACCAGCGATCGATCTGGTTGCGCACCATGGCCGGCTCTTCAATCAAGAGCGCGGATTTGGGGAGCAGCGACAGCAGCGATTTTTCCGCCCCTGCTACCGCGGAGAAAAACTCCCATCCCGGAAAGACGCTCAAGCCGCCCGCAGCCGCCATCTCGGCAGCCATCTCTTCGTCTTCACCCTCAACGCGCTGCCGGCTCAACCGCGCATGCACCGCGGCCAGCAGCCGCTCCGTCACCGGCGTCTCCGTCAACGGCAGCAACAGCGCTTCATCCAGGCCCGACTGCGACCGCTGTGTCTCCGGATCGAATTTTCGAATCGTCTCAATCTCGTCGCCAAAGAACTCAAGGCGCACCGGCCGGTCGGCCTCTGGCGAGTACACGTCCAGAATGCCGCCACGCCGCGTGAACTGGCCGGGCATTTCGACCAGGTCCATCTGCGTGTAGCCAACGCTGGCCAGGTGCCCGGTCAGCACCTCCACGTCCACCTCTTCGCCGCGCCTCAGGGTCACTGCGAGGCCCGCGTAATAGTCGCGGTCAAACAGCTTCAGCGCAGCCGATTCCACCGGCGCAATCAGAATTGACACCGCCCCCGTCGCCAGCTTCCACAACGCCGACGCGCGCTGCTCCTGGACGTCGGGATGCGGTGAGAGATTCTCGAAGGGAAGCACATCGTGAGCGGGGAAGCGCACCACCGCCGCGGGGTCCACTGCGCCCGTCAGTTCGCAGCCGGCGCGCAGCATCGGCTCCAGCGCCTCGGCGGCCTTGTTGTCGGCCACCACCACAATCACCGGCTTTCGGGCCGCGCGCGCCATCAGCGGCACATACAGCGCCCGCGCCGTGGCGGTCAGCCCGGACACACGCCTCCGCCCCGCACCCAGGCTCAAATGCCTTCGTACGCGCTCAAACCCCGAACAGTGCTCCAGCTCCGCAAAGATCTCGCGGACAAACGGGAGGATCATGTGGTTCTAGTCTAGCAGCGTTAATACCCAGCCTCGCGACCATGCTTCACTGCCAGAATCACCACTTCTTTCCCGTCGAAGTGGTACAGCGCAACATAGGCGCCGCTCCCGAACTCAATCACCCACTCGCGGAACTCGGGCGGCAGCTCATCCACGGGACGGCCCATCTGGGGAAAGTTGCCCAGGGCTTTTACGCCCTGCCGGATAGCCTTCACGGCGCGCCTGGGCGCGTCGCGGCTCTTGGGAACCAGAAAATCGTGCAGTCGAGCTACATCGCGCAGAGCCGGTTGCGACCACTTCAGACGTGGCATTCAGGGGCCCCGGCGTCCTCGCCCGCTTCGAGTTTAGCCAGCCAGGCGTCGGCTTCCTCGGCGGTCGCGTGCAGGCCGGTCGCCTGATAGTGGTTCCAGGCTGCGAGCGCATCCTGGCGCAGTTGCTCCCGCTTTTCCTCGCGCGCCACATACTGCTCCACGGCCTCGCGCATCACCCAGTGCGCCGACCGCCGGCGCGCCGAGGCGAGGCGCTGGATACGCTCTTTCAGTTCACGGTCGAGCTTGAGGCTGGTTGTAGAATTCGTAGACATCGAAGGCGCTCCAAGGTGTTACCTAGTATCACTATAGCACCCATCGTGGCATGGATCAGATCGCGGATTCTTGAGAATGCAGTCAATTCGGGTCTCCCGCCCGCTTGCCAGTCTACCCCCAACTGCGGATTCGCGAGCAATACACCTGCGACTCCACCGGCAGCCTGCGCGTCAAAATCCTCGCCGAACCGTCAGGCTACGCGCGCGAGTACACAATCGCGCAATCGGCGTAAGCGGACCGTCCGGCGGCCAGCCGAAATTACTGCGCAGCCGGGCGGTCAACAAACACCTGCTGCGGCGCGGTCACCTGCAGGCCCAGCCCTTCCACCTTCATTCTCAGGGTCTCAACCATGGGCTTGCGATCCAGCCTGGCAGAAAAGTCCACTTCGTATTGACTTGCGAAGCGCAGCATAAGATCGCTGAAAAATGGCTCGAAGGAGACAGGATTCCCAGTCCCCGACGCATAACTGACACCGCCCGTCGCCTCGGTCAGTTCTCCGAGCAGGCTCTGGCCTCCGTTTACCACGTTGGCATTCGCGTCGCTGCGGTCCCGGCCCTGCCAATAAACGGTGTAAACGACCAGCCCCGCGCGCACGGAATCGCTGATGGCCGCCTGAACATAGGGGTCGTCCGCCTCAAAGTTCGGGTTGTTCGGATCGATGCCGTCGCTCAGCAGCACCAGCTCGCGCCGCGCTTTGCGATCCTGCGAAGGCCAGCGCCGCGCCAGGTCCGAAAGGCTGAAGTACGGGTTGGACATCGAGCCGGCGGGCAAATGCAACTCACCCGCCGCCTGCTGGTGGTCTGCCGACAGAGGGCCAGCCATCACAGCGCGTCCATTCTGCATGTAGCCAATGGCAATCCTGGTATTCGGGCCCAGACCCTGCACGAAATGCCCGATCTCCTCGAACTGGCGGCCCAGGTTGCGCGCCCCGCCGTCGATCAGCACCACCAGTTCCAGCCCGTCGTCCGCGCCCTTGAACGGCGCCCAGCCCGTCACCATGGCGTCTTTCCCATTGACCTTGATGCTCACATCCTGCTGCGCGACGGTGGGAGCCACCTCGCTGTGTTTGGCAACAATCGTCACCACGGCCCGCCCCTGCCCGGCGCCTTTGTCACCCTGCGCAAACGCCTGCGCCGCCATCGGCAGCGCCACGCCAACCATCAAGGCCGCCAGTCTGACTTTCTTCATGCGTGTTGTCCCTTCGAAACCCCGCCGGCAATCATTCGGCCCCCGGCCATCCATGAGCCTCTGCCGGATTAGATGCGCCGCCCCCAAAATCAGTCGGCCTCTCACCGGACCGCAGACCTTTGAGCCCCTGGTCTCTAGTCTCTAGTCCCTAGTCCGTAGTCCCTGTTCCCTGGTCCCTGGTCCCTGTTCCCTGCCCCCTGTTCCCTGATCCCTGCCCCCTGCTCTTCGTTCACTCTCCGCCCACAGCCTTTGCAAACGAGTAGAAGAAATCCAGCGACTTCCAGTAAGAATCCACCGGCAGCCGCTCATCCTGCCCGTGCGCGCGATCGTCGTCCCGCTCCAGCGCAATGGCCGAGTACCCGTAGCAGGGAATCCCCGCCTGCGCAAAGTAGATTGAGTCGCTGGCCCCGTTCTCCATCACCGGCGTCACCGGCGTGCCCGGCCAGATGGCCTGCGTGAGGCGGGTGAGCGGCTCGAAGACCTCCTTGATCGGCGCCGGCGGAGCCATTGCCTTGCGTTCCGGCGCCGTGTCGGAGACCACTCACTCCCGCATCGGAGACGTACTTCACGGTGAGCTTGTCGCCAGCGAAGATGCCGATCAGCTGTTGGCGAGTCTCCTCAGGCGAGTGGCCGGGAAAGATTCTGCAGTTCACATTGGCCTGGGCAGTCTGCGGCAGAGCGTTGTTGGCATGGCCGCCGCTCAGCCGCGTGGCCACGCAGGTGGTGCGGAAATTCGAGTTGAAACTGGGCTCGGAGGCGCTGAGGCGCGCGGCCGCCGCCAGATCCGGCGGGAGGGTGAGAATGGCGCGCATATCCGCCGCGGTCTGTCCGGTCTCCTGGGCGGCCAGGTTGGTGAAGTAGGTGCGCGTCACCTCGTTCATCTCGAAAGGGAATGCATAGTCGGCCAGCTTGTTCAGCGCCTTGGTCAGCTCATAGATCGCATTGTCCTGCCGGGGAATGGAGCTATGACCGCCGCGATTGCTCGCTGTTACCTGGTAGTCGGCGTAGACCTTCTCCGTCGCTTCCACATCGGCCACCACCGCGCGCCCATGGTCCAGTTCCACGCCGCCGGAGTCGGGATTGATGACAAAGGCCGCGTCCACCAGATCGCGGTGCTCCTTCACCAGCCAGTTTGCGCCGTTGAATTTGCCGCCCTCCTCATCTGCGGTGAGCGCCAGAATCAGGTCGCGCTTCGGCTTGTAGCCCTCGCGGTGCAGGCGCAGAAAGGTGAATACCAGCGCGGCGTCGGAGTCCTTCATGTCCTGCGTGCCCCGGCCGTAGTAGTAGCCGTCCTTCTCCACGAACTCGAACGGGTCGGTGGACCAGTCGGCGCGCAGGGCCTGCACTACGTCGATGTGACACAGGAAAACCACAGGCTTTTCCGCCGGCGTTCCTGCGGCCCTCAAACGCACTACCAGATTCATTTTGCGTGCGTCGGGGCCCAGCAGGTGCACATCCTCAGGCGCAAACCCCGCATCCATAAATCGCTTCTGCATGGCCGCGGTGGCCGTGGTCACATTGCCCAGCGGCGTGTCCGTCGTGTTGATCTCGATGAGTTCCTTGAAGATGTTCTTCGCCAGCGCTCGGTCTTCCGCGGATGCCGTGGGCAAAGGGCTCTGGGCAAGCGTTGCCGTGGCAAGGCAACACGAAAAGAAAAGCACTGCAATCGAGGGGTAAGCGAATCTCCTGTGCATGGAGGAATTGTACGGGCAATGAGCCCTCCTGGGCGCGTCGCGGTCGAGCGCCTCCTCAGTCACGCCTTTCTTAGCAACGCCGCCTGACTCCTGCGAACCGCCGGCCGTGTCACCACCGCAAACCCTGCCGCTCCCGCCGCGCCTAGCTCTCTCTCGAATTCGTCTGCCTTTACGTGCCCCGCGGGTTCGGCAAGCAACAACACGCCGCCCGCCTTGAGCGCGGCTGCCGCCTGGCGAAAAAACTCCTCGGCAGAAGGCATCTCATGCACCATCGCAAAGGCCATTACAAAGTCCACCGCTCCCTTCAGATCGTCGACTCCCAGCGAATCCGGCTGGGCTAACCGGGCATCGATGCGCTCGAGGAGTCCGGCCTTGGCCGCCCGTCGCCGCAGCCCGTCAAGCATCCTGGCCTGAACATCCACAGCGATAATCCGCCCTTGCGGACCCGCCATCCTGGCCATGGGCAGGGTAAAAAAGCCCATGCCCGGCCCCGGCTCCAGCACCGTCATCCCTTCGCGGACATACGGCGCCAGCAACTCTTCAGGCTTCTGCATCCAGCGCCGCATCGGGCTTGCCAGCCAATAGCCCATCCACCACGGACACACATGTTGTCCCATCTTTCGTTCCCCCTTCCTCATCTTTCCAGGCACATCGACGGCGAGATCCCCGGCGGGGAACGGCCGGCGACCGTCGCATCTATCTGTCAAGACGCGCCAGATCGGCCCGTAGTCTAATCCGCGGTTGAATCTTCGCCAATACGCCGCGTTTGCGCCGCGGCCCAAATCGATTTATCGTGGAGCCAACGCAAAGTCGAGGTGCAGGTATGCAGTTCAGGTTCTTGGTTGCCGCGTCGCTCGTTGCCTTTTCCCTCACAGCCGCGGCGCAGTTGCCCGACAAGCCCATCATGCGGCCCAGGATCACCGGCATCTCGCATATTGCCGTCTACACCTCGAACCCCGCCGCCACCGAACACTTCTACGTGGACATCGTGGGCGCCGTGAAGCAGGCCGATCCCGAGACCCCCAGGGGCGTTCGCTACGCCCTCAGCGCCACGCAGTTCATTGAGGTGCTGCCGCTTCCCGAGGGCTCCGGCATCAACCGCCTCGACCACACCGCCTGGAACACCGACGATGCCGAAACCCTGCGCCGCTATCTTGGCTCCAAGGCCTGGAAGGTGCCCGGCCAGGTGGAAAAAGGCATCGACGGCAGCCTCTGGTTCACCGTCAAGGATCCGGAAGGGAACAAGGTGGAATTAGTTCAGCTCCCGGAGCATCCCAAGCCGCTTCCGGCTCCCAACGCCATCGGCCAACACATCATCCACCTCGGCTACCTTGTCCATAATCGCGCCGTCGAGGACACCTTCTACCGCGACCTGCTCGGCTTCAAGCCCTATTGGTTTGGCGGCATGGTCGAGGGCAGAATCGATTGGGTGAGTCAGCAGTCGCCCGACAGCCACGACTGGCTCGAATACATGCTGACGCACGGGAACACTCCGCTCTCGGCGAGCGCCGGCATTCCCGCCGATATGTCGCAGCACGACCTGGGCGTGCTCGACCATCTGTCCATTGGCGAAGACTCGGTCCCCCAGGCCTACAAGGTGCTGGCCGACGCCGACCGCCTGGGCGGCGTCCACGACAGCGCACCCAAGATCGGCAAAGACGGCAAGTACCAGTTCAACCTTTACGACCCCGACGGGATTCGGCTGGAGCTTATGAACTTCCACGCGACGGAGAAGCCGTGCTGCTCGGCGTTCACGGCGGATGATCCGGCGGAGTAAAGGTCTCCGGGCTCCGGATTGCGCAGCCCAATCCGCCTAAATAGCAGCAGGGCCAAAAGGAGCCGCTTCAGAGACTGGCGACACTTCACGCTTGACAGGCTTCCCCATCCCGATGCCTGGATTTTGGACAGCAAACTCTATTCCGGCTCGCCCTCGATTCAGGCTGTATTCGGAAGGGAAGGCGTGGTACCATGCCCCATTGGGAGGCGCTCGTCATGAATCCCAGCCCGCCACTTCAGCCGAATACGGAAGTCTTCAAATACATGCCGGCCAAGCACGTAGAGGCGTTTCAGAGGGCCGCCGGATACTTCAAGGTGTGGATCCTTGTCCGGCGCGGCAATTCAAAGTCTCTGAAATGGATCGGGAAGTTCGGCTACATTCCGAAGCTCCTCGACTGCAAGGCCAAGACCGCCGACCAGGACGTCCCAGGCAGAGAATGCGCCGGCTTGGTAGCTAGCCCGAAGCTGCTTCCCGATGCCTTCGGGCCCAAGAAGTGGCCAAAAGCCAAGGAAGAATGGGACAACTTCATACCACACCTGTACGAATTCGACCCTCAAGACCCCAAGAAGAATCTCGCCGCAGACAGAGCCGGCAAGCACTATACCCTGCAGTTGGATCCGGGACACAAGCACTATGGTTGTGTCATGTACAAACCCGTCTTCCGCGCGCAAGGTGAGTACATCCATGCAGACTACGATCTCTACGCGATTGTGCCGGCTGCGAATCCGAAACCGAATATCTTCGTTCGTGAGGAGGGCTTCGGCGGCGCGAATCACTCGCGCGGTCAGAAGCTGTACGATGTGCAGTATTTCCTCAAAGCCGCTGGTGTCCTAAAGGACGCTGAGAGCCCAAATGTTCCCATGGTTCGACACGGCGAACAGGAGACGTTCAAGACCGACGTCAGCGATGACCTCGATGTGTTCTGGCCCAATGGGAAGACTATTTCCGAACTCAAAAGCGGCGCAGATATCCAGGACTTCTATAGGGACACACTGGAAGGGCGCAGGCAGGCCGTGCCGGTTCCGAAGGAACTTGAGGTCAGGGGAAGGTGGGTGACAAGCTGAGCCGGCGCATCCAAGCTCCGGAATC
>DATNHL010000201.1:0-5917 GCA_035604995.1 Occallatibacter sp.
CCGGGAAAGAAACTGCAGAACGTGCTCCTGCTCTCTGGCGGCGAGAAAGCCCTGACCGCGCTGGCGCTGCTGGTGGGCATTTTCCAGTACCAGCCCAGCCCCTTCTGCATCCTGGACGAAGTCGACGCGCCGCTGGACGAAACCAACATCGGGCGCTTCGTCGAGTTGGTGAAGGAGATGAGCAGCACCACGCAGTTCGTCCTCATCACTCACAGCAAGCGGACCATGACTGCGGCGCCGGTAATGTATGGCGTCACCATGCAGGAGGCGGGCGTCTCGAAGCTGGTGTCGGTGAAGTTCGGCGAACCGGAGTTGCGGGCGGCGACGGCGTAAACGAGCAGTCAGCATTCAGCCGTCAGCTCTCAGCAAATGCTCTGAGTCTTTGCTGAGTGTTGACGGCTGAGTGCTTCTGGAGGTCTCGGCTTTTCGGGCGTCGAGGTTACTTGACGTCGCCGCAATCCGGGCCCAGCCACTTTGACGTGAAGTTTGAGTTCATATTCATGGTCCGGTCGCCGCTTGTGGTTGCCATCTGCATCGAGCCCTTGACGTTCTCAGAGTTCATCGCTTCAACTCGGATGGTCCCATTGGTCTTGGCGCCGTCGGTGTTGCACTGCAGCCGCACTTCGATCTTAGTGCCCGACGAACTCACCACCGTTCGCGTGCACTGCTTCTGGTCGTCGCCGAACATCTGTTGCTTATTCATCTTCTCGCGAGTCATACAGCTTTTAGTAGTGGTCGTTCTCGGGCTCCCGGAGCCCATTCCCTTCATCGTCTCTTCCACTTTGGCACGCTGTTCGGGAGTCATTCTTGCCAGCGCATCCGGAGGTATGTTCACCTGCGGCATGCCACTCGTTTGGAAAGTGTTGGTCGTTTCCCAGAGGCCAAGTTTCACATCGAGTTTGATCGCATCGGCCGCCCAGATCCAGGCGCATCCCAAGAACAACAGCGCAACCAGGACGCTTGTCCGCATTTAATCCTCCCCGCGAGCTCGCCGGTGTTTCGGCGGCGCGCTCAGAATGGCACAACGAGAGTTCCCGTGTAAACGGCTACCTGGATTCGGCATCCTTGTGCCATGCTGTTGGCGTGGACCACTCCCTGGGCACGGTCGTGCTCGTGGCCGGCGGCGTCGGGCTGCTCGCGCTGCTGCGGCGGCTTTCGCGGCCAGCGGATGCGGCGATACTCGAGGCCCCCAAGATCCCGACTCTTCCCCTCCCCGCGGCAGAAGAGCCAGAGGACGATCAATCCCGTTTGCGCGTCCGCAATCATTATTTCCGCAGTTTCGACTCCGATACTGGCCCACCCGACCCGGAGTGTTTCTACGATGAGCTTTTTCTGGAACTCGAGAACCCTGCGGGCGATGCCTGGACCATCTCGTATTTCGTGGGAACGCCGAGCGGCATCGCGCAGGTGATGCGGGAAGAAGGCTGGGACGAGATGTTCGGCATCGACCTCTTGATCGTCCGCCACTTCGATCTCGAGCTTATCCTGAAGTCTTTGCTCGAGCGCCTCGAAGAGCAGCACGAGATCGCGCCCGGGCCGCCGAGGGGTCCGCATTTAGGATAATGCGCGCGGGCCGGCGCTACCACCCCATGCGCTCGCGCAGGCTGGTGATGTGCGCCACGTGGTGCTTGCCGTGCCAGGAGTAGAGCGCCAGATATTTGCCGAGGGTCCACGGCCCACTCTCGGGATGGGTGAAGGTGCGCGCGAGATCCGCTGGGCCCAGCGCCCTGAGCAGCGTGACCCAGCGCTGATGCAAGGCCTCAAACAGGGTGAGCGAGGTGGCGATGGGCGTGTCGCGGACGTCTGGCGTCTCCGCCCAGCGCGCCTCGTCGTAGGGCTTGATGGTGGGATTCTCCTCGGTGAGCCCCAGCTTTATGCGCACGTAGGCGTTCATGTGGCTCTCGGGAACGTGGTGCGCCACCTGGCGCAGCGTCCAGCCGCCGGGACGGTAGGGCGTCTCGAGCTGCGACTCCGAGAGCCCGGCGAGGGCCGCGCGCAGCCGCGCCGGCGCCTGCTCGATGTCGGAGATAAATTGTTTGATCTGCTGCTCGCTCGGTTGGCCGTCAAACTTGAATGGGCCGATGGGATAGCGCAGGTCCATCGCTGCCTCCGTAGGAAGATAGACGAAATCAGTTGCCGGTGGTGAGCACCACGCGAAAGCGCGCCTTGTTGCTCATCATGCGCTCATAGGCTTCGGCGGCGCGTTCCAGCGGATACACCTCAGTCATGGGCCGCACGCCGCTGAGAGCGCTGAAGGCCAATGTGTCCTCGGAATCGATCGAACTCCCCGAAGGCCAGCCCGTGAGGGACTGGCGTCCGCCAATCATCGGCATCGTGTTCACCGGCAGGGGCTCAAACGATGCACCTAGAATGATTAGCTTCCCGTTGACCCCCAAACCGCCCAGCGTGTCGGCCATGGCTTTGTTGCTGGTGGCGGTTGCCAGCACCACTTTGGCTCCGCCCAGCTTCTGCAATTGCTCGGAAACGTTCTCCACCTGGCTGTCGATGTATTGGTGGGCGCCGAGCTTACGCGCCAGCGGCTCCTTGTCCTTGCCGCGCGCGATGGCCACGGTGCGGAATCCCATCTTCACCGCAAACTGCACGCCCAGGTGGCCCAGACCGCCGATACCGAGGACCGCAACCAAATGCGGCGGACGCGCCCCGCTGTTCCGCAGCGCGTTGAACGTGGTGATGCCGGCGCACACCAGCGGCGCGGCCTCGACGGCGGTCAGCCCGTCGGGGATGCGAGCTATCGCCTCGAAGGGAACCACCACGTAGTCGGCGTAGCCGCCGTCCTGGGTGATGCCGGTTATGCGCCCGTTGCGGCAGGTCACGAAGTCGCCGCGGCGGCACGACTCGCAATATCCGCAGTGCCCGCAGTACCAGCCCACGCCCACGCGCTGCCCCGGCCGCCACTCCGGGACCTCGCCGCCGACGGCATCGATCACTCCGGCAATCTCGTGGCCGGGCACACGCGGATAGCTGATCCCCGGCCACATTCCCTCTTTGGTCAGCGAGTCGCTGTGACACAGGCCGCAGGCCTGTACTTTGATCCTCACCTGGCGCGGCCCCGGCTGCGGGATCTCGCGCTCGACCATCTTCAGCGGGCCCTGCGGGCTGGTGGCTTCGACTGCACGCATTCTTGGCATGGTTTTCTTTGATGCGCGTGCGAACCGAGTGGACGCGTGAAAAAAGGAAACTAGTACGCGACGCGAAGGACAAACTTCTTACATATTTTCGACGAACGTATGACACACGCCAACCTGCGCGCACCTACGCTGCTGGTGCGGTGAATTACACATCGGCTGAATTGCCGAAACATTTCCTGACGGATCGGAGTGAACAATGAAGAGAAAGAATCTCCCAGCTATTCTGTCGCCCGAGGCTCCTGCTCGTTCGACAGGAGAAGATGATCAGCTTCAATCCCACGGCGCCGTGCAGCGGCGCTCCTTCCTCAAGGGTCTGGGGATCGCCGGGGCAGCCCTGTCGGCCGGCGCGCTATTGACCACGGTAGCCGGCGCGGAGGAGAGCAGCGGCTCGCTCACCAGGGGCGATGCCTCAATCCTGCGCTTCCTGGCCGCGGCCGAGATCATCGAGAGCGACCTCTGGCTGCAGTACGCCGAACTCGGAGGAATTCAAGACAACGAAATACCCGCGCTGGCTAATTCAGTGAATCCGCCGATTCCTAACTACCCCACCTCCCCGACCGGGGGAAGCCCAACCTATACCAACGCGCTCAACCAACTCGATGGGGACATGGCGCAGTACATCCACGACAACACCGAGGACGAACTCACCCACGAAAACTTCATCAACGCCTATCTGGCTTCGAAGGGCGCCGACACCGTCAATCTGGATAAGTTTCGAACTCTGCCCAGCAGCAAAGCCACGGGCGCCAATCAGATCGGACGGCTCACCAACCTCATGAACCTCACGGTGGACACCAGTTGGTGGACTCGCTACCGCAGCCGCGACAAGAATCCCGACCTCAATCCCGGGTTCACGTTCAAGCAGGCGGTTGCCGATCTGAGTAACAAGACCAGGTTTCCTCAAGGACTTCCCGCCATTCCCAGATCTGACAACGACCTGACCCCCGGCGACCACATCCAGGCGATCGCCAACACGGCAGGTTTCCACTTCGCGTTCATCGAACAGGGGGGCAGCAGCCTCTATCCGTCACTGGCTCAGAGAGTGACCAACCTGGAGGTTCTGCGGATTCTGCTCAGTATCGGCCCGGTCGAAACCTCCCACTTCCAGACCTGGCATGACAAGGCGGGCAATGCGATCAACTTGACCGATAGCATGGGGAACCCGATCAGCTTGACCGATCCCACCAATGGGTTGTTCTTCCCCAACCTCAATTTCCCTCCTTTCGGTGGGGAGGACTTCCAGACCAATCTGATCATGCCGGAGCCCTGCAACTTCCTGAGCTCAAAATTCCCGGTATGCTCCATCGTTCGGCCCACCGAGACACGGGGAGCTGCTATGGGGGCGGTCAAGGGGCTTACGGCAGATGGGCTTTTCATCGGCCAATCGAAGCAGTTCTTTGAACTCCTGCGCGATCTGGCCGAGGATGCGGACGAAGCCCGGCGCGAGTGCTGATCGTCCGTGATGGTGTATCAGTTGGTTATTCTGCGGATGGGCGCTGTGCCTGACAGACCAGCGGGTACAGCGCCCGCCTCGAACCGCGGCCGCTGCAGGCCGCTTCACTCAAGTGTAAGGAGGATTCATGTTCGAAGGACTTTTTCAACCCATGCATCTGCTGGTGATTTTGGGTATTGCCGTGCTGGTATTCGGTCCCAAGAAGCTTCCGGAGCTGGGCAAAGGAATTGGCGACGGTATCCGCAGCTTCAAGTCGGCGATAAAGCAGCACGAGGCGCCGTCCGATAAAACTACCACGACCGGCGAGAACCAAGGCTAGGGAGGGGAAAATGATGGGTTTTGGCGCGGGACTCCCTTTCTTTGTTGCCCTCGGATTCCTGGTCTTGGGTCCCAAGCGGATGCACGCCATGCTGGGACAACTAGCCAGGGGGAAAGCGGAATTCGAAAAAGTGAACCGCAGCCTCAAGTCGCAGCTCGCCGCAGAACTTGGAGGTCCGGCTCCTGGTGCGCGAGAAGATCATGACGAAACGGTGCCCTAGGCTCCTGCCTGATTCGTGCACAAAAAATCCCGCCCTCCCGGGCGGGATTCAAACTGGCGGCTGGCGACTGGTTACACCCCGACTACGGCAACCAGCTCCTTCACCGAGTCAGCGCTCTTCCGTAGAGCGGCCATTTCTTCGTCGGTCAGGCGGATCTCCCACACGTCCTCGATGCCGCGGGCGCCCAGCTTGCAGGGCACGCCCACGAACAGTCCGTGGATGCCGTACTCGCCTTCCAGATACGCGGCGCAGGGCAGGATCTTCTTCTTGTCCTTGAGAATCGCCTCGGCCATCTCGGTCACAGCGGCGGACGGCGCGTAGTAGGCGCTGCCCGTCTTCAAATACTTGACGATCTCGGCCCCGCCGTCACGCGTGCGCTGCACGAGCCGCTCGACCGTCGACTTGTCCATGAGTTCGGTGATGGGCACGCCGGCAACGGTGGAATAGCGTGGCAGCGGCACCATAGTGTCGCCGTGGCCGCCCAGCACGAACGCGGTGACGTTCTCCACGCTTACGCCCAGCTCCATGGCGATGAAGGCGCGGAAGCGCGCCGAATCCAGCACCCCGGCCATGCCGATGACGCGGTTGCGGGAGAAGCCGCTGATCTTGTAAGCGGCCTGCGCCATGGCGTCCAGGGGGTTCGACACGATGATGAGGATGCAGTTGGGCGAGTTGGTGACCACTTTGCCCACCACGTCCTGCATGATCTTGTAGTTGGTGTTGAGCAGGTCGTCGCGGCTCATGCCCGGCTTGCGCGGGATGCCGGCGGTGATGAC
>DATNHL010000202.1:0-5312 GCA_035604995.1 Occallatibacter sp.
TTGCCCGTCTCGCAAAGCACCACGATGGCACTCAGTTCAACCGGCCCAGGCGTCGACGTGTTTGCCAACGGACGTCCGATTCAGCCGGAAGGCCCCCACGGCGATGCTCCACAGCACTACCAGCAGATCTCCCGGATCTACAGCCTCTCGGTTCCCGCGTCTGAAACCAATCTGGTCCTGGTCCTGCGCACCATCTACGTCCCCTTCGGCTATTCCGCCTATACCTCCTTCTTTGCCGGCCGCAAGTTCGACCTCGGCAACCGCGACGACCTCGACCACGAACTCGAACTGTGGAGCACTCATGCCCTCTTCGAGCGGTTGCCCAGGGTAATCAACTCCATCCTGCTCCTGGTGCTTTCCCTCTTTCTGCTGGCCCTCTATTTCACCCAGAAAGGCCACGTCGAATACCTCTGGCTGGCGCTCAACGAACTGGTGCTGGCGCCCCTCGGATTTGTGGAACTGGCCGGAAGCTCCGCCCGCCTCGACACCCTCTGGTACGCCGCCACCGTCCTGCAACTGGTCGTCATTTCGGCTTACCTTTACTTCGAGTTCCTCATCGCCTTCCTCTCCCTCCGCCGCCGCTGGTACATCACCCTGCTGCGCTTCACCGCTCCGGTACTGGTGGGGGTAGGCCCGGTCCTCCTGCAGGTGGGCCATAGCTGGGTGATTGGTTTTCTCCTGGCTGGAATCCTGGTCTTCGCGCTCCTCTGGTTCCTCGGCTGGCTGGTCTTCATCTTCGCCACCCTCATTGCCGCCACCGTGCGCCGTAACTTTGAGGCCGGCCTGCTTCTCATTCCGCTCATTCTCGACCTGGTCGGCATGGCCGAGCTCATTCTCACCGGCGGTATGAGCCAGTGGAGCGGCCACTCCTATCATTCTCCGCTAACCCTGTTGGCCGGGCCCGTTCCCATCCACTTCGCTTCCATCGCCGACTTTGTAGGCATCCTGGCCATCGTCATCATCATCTTCAACCGCTTCCTGCGCGTGCAGCACGACCAGGAGCGCGTCTCCAGCGAACTCGCCGCCGCCCGCAGCGTTCAGGAACTGATGATTCCCCAGGAAAAGATCCAGACCCCTGGCTTCGAAGTCGACTCCATCTATAATCCCGCCAACGAGGTCGGCGGCGACTTCTTCCACGTCCAGCCCATTGAAGACGGCGGCCTTCTGGTCATCCTCGGCGACGTGGCCGGCAAGGGGCTCAAGGCCGCCATGAACGTCTCCATGCTCATGGGCGCACTCCGCCGCACCTCTGAACGCAGCCCCGCCAAAATCCTCGAGTCGCTCAACCGCGTCCTCACCGGCAGCGAGAGCTTCACCACCTGCCAGGTCGCCTGCTTTGGCGCCAATGGCGAACTGGTGATGGCCAACGCCGGCCACCTGCCGCCCTACCTCAACAGCCAGGAGGTCGGCATGCCCGGCGGTCTCCCCCTCGGCGTTCTGCCCGACATCACCTACGACGAACTCCGCCTCTACCTCCATCCCGGCGACCGTATCCTGCTCATGTCCGATGGAGTGGTCGAGGCCCGCCAACCCTCCGGCGAGCTTTTCGGCTTTGACCGCGTGCATAACCTGAGCAATCAGTCCGCCTTCTACATCGCCGATGCAGCCAAGTCCTTCGGCCAGGAAGACGACATCACCGTCCTGACCGTCCGCCGCCTCGCCCAGGCCATGGCCGCATAAAGCTGCCCAACCGGGTCACGCCTACGAGGGCTCCTTCCCCTGTCTGTGAACTTTTTAATTGCCTGACTCGTATTCTCCTTGACAGCTTAGGAGAACTGGCGTAGTCTCCTAATCATCTTAGGGGGACCGATGACCGACCAGGCTCAACTCCTTCCCGGCACTCTCGATCTGCTCATTCTCCGCGCCGTCTCGCTTGGGCCCCTGCACGGCTACGGCACCCTGCTGCGCATCGCCCAGATCTCCGGCAATGCCCTCCTCATCGAACAGGGCGCTCTCTATCCCGGCCTTTTCCGCCTCGTCCGCCAGGGTCTGCTCAAGGCCAGCTGGGGCACATCGGAGAACAACCGCCGCGCCAAGTTCTACTCGCTCACCGCAGCGGGCCGCAAACGCCTTCAGCAGGAGACCGACAGTTGGAACCGGCTCGCGGGCGCCATCGCCGCCGCACTCTCGCAGCAACCGGAGGAAGTATGAGTCTCCCCACCTCGCTTCGTTTGCGCCTGGCCGCACTCTTCCAGCGCTCCCGGCTCCGCGCCGAAATGGAAGAAGAACTTCTCTCGCACATCCAGCACCGCGCCGACGATCTCGAACGTTCCGGCCTGGCTCGCGCCGAAGCGGAGCGCCGCGCGCGCGTCGAGTTTGGCGGCCGCGAAAAGTACAAAGAGGAGATCCACCTGTCGCTCGGCGGCAACTTCATCGCGACTGTTCTGCAGGATGCCCGCTTCGCTCTCCGCGTGCTGCGCAAGTCTCCCGGCTTCACCATCGCTGCCGTCTTGACGCTGGCCCTGGCTATCGGCGCGAATGCCGTGGTCTTCGGCATATTGAATGCGCTGATCCTGCGCCCGCTCAATGTGCCTCATCCGCAGAGCCTCTACACCATCGAGCGCGGACCCGATAAGGAAGCGAATGAGTCGTACCCCGACTATCTCGATCTGCGCGATCGCAACCGCAGCTTCGATGCCGTCGCCCTCTACACCATCTCTTCGGTAGGACTGGATACGGGCAACAACCCGTCCGAAGCCATGGGCTACGAGGTAAGCGGCAACTACTTCGACGCGTTGCGCATTCAGCCCTATCTGGGCCGCTTCTTCCACGGTGCCGACGAGCACGGCCCCAACAGCGCGCCGTATCTGGTGATCAGCTACTCATATTGGCACAGCCACTTGCAGGACGATCCTCGCGTGGTGGGCCGCGTTGTCCAGGTAAACAAGCATCCTTTCACCATTCTCGGTGTAACGCCGCCTCAATTTCAGGGGACACTCTTGTTCTTCTTTCCAGATTACTGGGTACCGGTCGTCAATCATGAGCAGGTGCAGGGGGCGGATATCCTGAACACGCGCGGCGACCGCGCCTTCTACATGACTTTGGGCCACGTCAAGGCGGGTGTCACTCCGGCTCAGGCAATCGCGGATTTGAACTCCGTTGGAATGTATCTCGAGAAAACCTACCCCAAGGACGATGCCAATATGACCTTTACGTTGGCGCGTCCAAGTCTTGCCGGCGACCTGCTCGGACCCCCGGTAAAAGGCTTCGTTACGGGACTCATGCTGCTGGCGGGCTTGATCCTGCTGGCCGCCTGCGCCAATCTGGGCAGCCTGTTTGCCGCGCGCGCTGCCGACCGCTCCCGCGAAATTGCTTTGCGCCTCGCCCTTGGCTCCAGCCGCAAGCGCGTCCTGCGCGCGGTGTTTACTGAAGCCGTGCTCATCTCACTCGCCGGAGGCGCACTGGGGCTGCTTGGCAGCATAGGGCTGTTGCGCGAGTTGAGCGCGTTCCGTCCAGTTCCCTCCTTTCCCATCCATGTGCCCGTGGACCCGGACGCAACTGTCTATGTCATCGCTTTGCTGTTGTCTTTAGCCAGCGGTTTCCTCTTTGGCGCGGTCCCGGTCAGGCAGATTCTCCGCACCAATCCCTATGAGATCGTCAAGGCGGGTTCGAGCGGCATCGTCGCAGGCAATACCGCGCGCCGGATTACGATCCGGGACGTCTTGCTTGTGCTGCAGATTTCCATCTGTGCCGTGCTGGTCACGTCTTCGCTGGTTGCCGTGCGCGGCCTGCTGCGCTCCATGCACAGCAACTTCGGCTTTGACCCGCTGAACGTGATGCTGGTGGATACAAATCTGAGCATGGCCGGTTACAGCGGCGATCATGTGCCCCCCATGCAACAGCGCATGATCGATGCGCTCAGGACGATTCCCGGAGTAAGGTCTGTGGGATTCATCGATCAAGTCCCCTTGGGCGCCAGCGGGACGAGCGAGAATGTTTTTACCGACCAGACTCAGGATCTGAGCCCGCCCAATGCCGTTGCCGAACCAATGAAGTACAAGATATCTCCCGACTACTTCCGCGCGGCCGGTACATCCTTGTTGCAGGGCAGAGCTCTCAGCTTGCATGACGACAAAAACTCGCCTCCCGTTGCAGTCGTCAACCAGGAGTTTGCGCACAGGATCTTCGGCTCCGTCAGCGGCGCGATAGGCAGGTTCTACAAGACAGCAGATGGAACGCGCGTGCAAGTGGTGGGAATCGTGGAAGACGGAAAATACTCTCTCTTGACCGAGGATCCCCAGCCGGCGATGTTTCTCTCCTTCCTGCAAGCGCCCACGAGTCAGACATTTATGGTGCTGCGTTCGGGGCGCGATGCGGAGCGACTGGCGGCAGACATCCGGAGCAAACTGCGGAACCTCGATGCAGGCCTGCCTTTCAACATCCACACCCGAACCGAAGAGCTCGGCATCGCCCTGTTTCCCTCGCGTGTGGCCACGGTGGCGCTGGGCGTGCTGGGCATCATGGGCGCCATGCTCTCCATCACCGGCATCTTCGGCATGGCCGCGTATTCGGTGAGCAAGCGGCTGCGGGAACTGGGAATTCGCATGGCCCTGGGGGCGCAACGCAAAGAAGTGCTCCAGGCAGCGCTGGGACGGCCATTGAAATTGCTGGCATTTGGTTCAGCCGCAGGATTGCTCCTCGGCGTTCTGGCCGCCCGCGCGCTGGCTTATATCGTCTACCAGGCCAACCCCCGCGACCCGCTGGTATTGACCGGCGTCGTTCTCGCCATGGCCCTGCTTGGCCTGCTTGCAACGTGGATTCCAGCGCAGCGCGCTTTGTCGGTCAATCCCCTGATCCTGCTCCGCGAGGAGTGAACCGGCATTATTTGCGAGAGCTTCAGCGCACTCGTTACAACCGGAGGAAGTATGAGACTTCTCGATTCCCTTCGCTTCCGCATCGCCACACTCTTCAAGCGCGATGCGATCCACACCGAGATGGAAGAGGAACTTCTCTCGCACATCCAGCACCGCGCCGACGATCTCGAGCGCTCCGGCCTCCCACGCCCCGAAGCGGAGCGCCGCGCGCGCGTCGAGTTCGGCGGCCGCGAAAAATACAAAGAGGAGATCCACCAGGCTGCCCGCGGCAGCTTCCTCGAGATCCTGCTCATGGATGCGCGCTACGGCCTGCGCATGCTGCGCAAATCACCCGGCTTTACCGCGGTCGCCGTCGTCACCCTTGCTCTCGGCATCGGGGCCAACGCGGTGGTCTTCAGCCTGTTGATTGCCCTGGTGCTGCGGCCGCTGAAAGTGCCTGAGGGGCGGAACATCTATCAGATTGAACAGGGCAAGGAGCGCTATCCCTCGCAGTCGTAT
>DATNHL010000203.1:0-3253 GCA_035604995.1 Occallatibacter sp.
GCTTCGAAGAGCACGTAGCCCTTGCCCTGCGCGTCGATGCGGTAGACGAGGCCGCTGCCGTCGGAGCCTGCAATCAGGTTTCCCTTTGCGTCCCAGGCAAGGCAGCGGATGTGCTGCTCGTCGCTCTTGAAGAACTCCTCCGGCGGTGCGGCGGGTTTTGACGGGTCCACACGGTAGACCGCCCCCGGACCGCCGCTGGCAATGTAGAGGCGGCCGGCAGAATCAAACGTCAGGTCCCAGATGTAGTGCGGCTTGCTGTCTGTCTTGTCGGCTTGTTTTCCGTCCGCCGCTTTTGCGTTGTCTGCCTTTTGCTGTGGCTTGGCGCCGGCAGTTTTTGCGTTGTCGAGCTTGTCCGGGTCGAAGACCAGCGTGGCGGTTGCGTCGTCCTGCTTCGAGGCCGCATCGGGCTTCAACTGGTAGACTTTGCCACCCGGGAGCGTGGCTGCATAGAGCGCGCCATCCGGGCCGAGGCGAACGACTTGCACGCTCAGGTCCTTTGTCTCGAAGAGCGTGACGGGCTTGTCGCCCGGCCGGGCCCCCACGCGCAGGACTGTGGCGGGCGAGGCGGTTCCGACGTAGGTTTCGCCGTTTTTGCCTGCGGCCAGCGACCACACGAAGGTTGAGGGCGTGGTCAGGACCTCGGTCAGGCCCGGCCCGACGCGCAGGTGGCCGTCGCTCAAGACGGCAACCCCCTGCGGCGTGCCTTTCTCGAACTCCTCGACGCGCGATTGCGTCCACAAGTGTGTGCCCTGGGCAAGGCCGGGTCGCGTGGCAAACATGGCGATCAGTGCCGCCGCAAGGGCGGAGAATCCAACTACGGAGCGGAAGAAGCGGAGGTGCGGCTGAGAAACAGACATGCTGCCGTTGAGTCTACTAAAATTGGGGGCAGTCAGGCAGGTTACGAGAGCGAGCGGTCCTGACGGTGCGGCTGGATCAAGGTACATGCAATCTGCCGGCAGCTACACTCGCCTTGGAGGAGCGTGTCGATGAGGATCGTCGCCGTAGCCGCGTTGCTGGCGTGTTCGGCTTGGCTGGAGCAGGCTCCGCCCACTGCCGCGCCTCCGGCGCCGGCGGTGCGCACGCTGTCGAACGTGGTGCTGGTTCCTGCGCTGGTGAGGAACGCCAAAGGCGAGCTGGTGTTCACGCTCAAGGCGGGCGACTTTCGCGTGACCGATGACGGCGTCGAGCAGAAGCTCACCCTGGACGAGGACACGGGGAGCGAGCCGCTGGCGCTGGTGGTGGCGGTCGAGACCGGGGGCGCAGGAAAAGCCAAGCTCGACAGTTATCGTCATCTGGGTGCAGTGATTGACGCTGTGGTGGGTGGAGTGCCGCATCGCGTGGCGGTGGTGGCGTTCGACAGCACGCCGGAGCTGATCCAGGACTTCAAACCGGACGCGATGGCGGCCGGCGCGGCGCTCAGCGGGCTCGATCCCGGGGACAAGGGAGCGGCCATCCTGGATGCGCTGAAGTTTTCCGTGGACCAGTTGCGAAAACAGCCGCCCAACTATCGGCGCGCCATTTTGCTGATCTCGGAGACAGCCGACCACGGCAGCCAGGCGACGATGGACGAGGCGCTGCGGGCGATCAGCGATACCAACGCTGCGGCTTACAGCCTGGGGTTCTCTACGGGGAAAGCGGAGGCTGCGAATTACGGCTACCACGAACTCCCCGTTCACAAAACGGAGGGAGGGCTCGGGCTTGGGAACGCTTACCCCAATCCGCCTCATGGATGCATGGGCAAGGACCCCGACCCTGACGCTACCCAGAACAAGGCAGTGCAGGCTTACGACTGCCTGACGCAGCTTGTGCCGCCGCTGGCACTGGCCAAGATGGCGGCCATCCGCGCCACCGATGCGTTGCAACGCAACGTTCCCGAGACGGTGGCGCAACTGACGGGCGGGGAGTACTTCACATTTGAGAACAGCCGGAGGCTGGTGCGCAGTCTGCTCACCATCTCCAACCACGTGCCCAACCGCTATGTGCTCAGCTTTCAACCGGCGGCGCCGCATGCGGGATTTCACGCGGTGGAGTTGAAGCTGAAAGACCATCCAGACCTGCGGGTGACGGCGCGGAGCGGGTACTGGGCGGACGAGCCCGCCGGCTCCCTCGCACACCCGTGAATCTCTGGCTTATCTTTCGCCGCGGAATTGGATGATGCGGCGGCGGTCGCGCTTGGAGGGGCGGCGCTCGGGCAGGGGGGCAAACTCCTGCATCGCCTTGCGCTCGGCGGCCAGCTTCAGGCGGGCTGCCTTGCTCTCTGCCGTCTCGCGATAGAGCGTCTGGGCCACGGCGGCGGGGCCGCGCATGTGGCTCAACTCGAGGACTTCAATTTGAAATTCGCCGCCTTCGTTTTTGACCAGCAGCATGTCGCCTGCATGCACTTCGCGGGCGGGCTTGGCCTGGATGCCGTTGGAGTGAATGCGGCCCAGGTCGCAGGCCTTCTGGGCCAGGGCGCGCGTCTTGAAGAACCGCGCCGCCCACAGCCACTTGTCGATGCGTAGCGAGGACATGATCGATTGTCCCATGCGAGAAGTTGTCAGCGAGGCAAGTGCAACGGAGATCGCGTCAGGATTCGGGTTCAACCTTCCAGACGTAGAGGAATTCGGCGTCACTGGATGTGGCCACTTCGAGCCCTCTGAAGTGCGTCGCACGGTTCAGCGCGGAACGGATGTTCTCCTTGGTGTCCGGCAGGGCAGAAAGCGGAACCTTCAGCGCCGTGCCCGCTCCCAGCTGGTCGATGTCGCTCAACAACTGCGTCACAATCCGCTTGTGCTTGCCGTCCCGGCCTTTGGGGACATCGTGCTGAAGAATGGATTCGAACTTCATGGGCGCCGCGTTCGATTCTGGATTGGTTGCCATGTCCTGGGCCCGCCTCACACCTTGGATTCCTCGAAAAGCAATCGTGGACTTAACGTACGCTTAAATTGCCGTAAAGTAAAGCTGCTCATTTTTTGACATCGTGCAAACGTCTTGCGAGATTGGCAATACCTTCAAGAGAACCCACCCATTCGGAGAGAAGAACTACCAACCCCTTGGTTTGCCCTATAAACGTCTGATTAAAAAGACTTAGTTCGCATCAAAAAGAGTTTCCCCGTATAGAAAGCAGGCTGCTAGGTTGGTTCCTAGTACTACAGTTGTAGATAGGTGATAAGCTGAATTCGCTCTGGTTTGTGGTTCTCCGTTCTTTGCGATGGAGAAGCGACTGTCTGGATGGAAGCGTGAGTTGTTGCGGGCGCATGGCCTGATTGCGGAT
>DATNHL010000204.1:0-7854 GCA_035604995.1 Occallatibacter sp.
GTCTCATCAACCTTTACCGGCCCGAGAGCGCGGCTAAGCCCAGTCCACGTGCCGACCATACGCATCTGGATCGAAGTCCATTCATCAAAGTTTGGTGCACACCAAGTTGGGAAATGGCCAGTTGCACCACAGGCTGTTAGGAAACAGCTTGTTGTCACGATTGGCGGGCAGCTTGTAAACCAACTTGTGGGTGAAGCTGAGTTTGACGGGGTCCATCGCGCCGAAGAAAACGCGGTGGTCGCGGGGCTCGAGGGCTTGCTGGAATTCGGCTATCTCCCTGGGTACGAGGAATTCGCGCAGGTCCCGGCCCTGTTCGTCTTTGTCTTTGGTGCCGAGCGGACCGCTGCTGAAGAGCCAGACGGGGCGGCCGGCGAGAGCGGCTCTATTGCGGCGGACAAAGTTAGCTGCGGGCTTCATCCAGTGGAAGTAGTAGACGGCGCTGCCAATCACAGCGGCGTCGAAGCCGGCCGGATCGGCGGCCTGCTGAGCGGGCTGCACCGTGACCTGAAGGCCCTGTTGGCGCAGCGTTGCGGCAATGCGGTCGGCAATGCCCTGAGTGGCGCCGTAGCGGCTGGCGAAAGCAACGAGAACGTGCATGTCTTCGGCCTCCAAGAATCAACGTGGATGGTGAGCTTTGGCGCTCTTCGCGCGGGTACGCGACAACTCTGGATGCGCGAGGGCAGAGTAATCCGGCTCAGGATCTCGCGCCGTGGTCTGCGTCACAGGAGTTGGCCTCTGCTGAGCTGCCTGGAAGTACTTTCGTAAGGCAAATGCGCTAATAATCTCTCTGTTCCTTCTCTGGCGCGGTAAACCATGTCCCGAAACTTGACAAAGCGAGACCTGGGGCACCCGCCAGCCGGCACCCGGCAATCATTGTGCGCGGTTCGGCGTTAATTCTCTGCAACCGGCAGCGCGAAAAGGTCGCGGCGAGACCGAATGGAGCTGCGCATGCCCAGTCCCAATCCATCGGCACAGATTGCCGGGGGCTTTGCAAGCGTGGTAGCGTGAAGCTACATTTTGGCTTTATTTGGAGGCTCCCATGTCCAGAAAGCCAGTTCACTTCATCGCCGTTCCGGCCCTTGTGCTCCTGCTATCCATCCCCGGATGCGGCAACGGAGCGAATCGGCAACTTCAGTCCATCAGCATCTCCCCCAGTTCGGCGAGCGGCGCTTCGGCCAGTTACACCGCAACCGGCGCCTTCAATCCGTCTCCCATGACAGTGACTCCGCTCTCTGTTTCGTGGTTCATCATGGGCTCGGGAATCGATCCACCAGGGTCAGCCTATTCTCTTGCCAATGGCAACTACCGGGCCCAGCGCTGTTCGCAGGTGCAGACCGAGACCACATTGGATTATGTTGTTTTAGCTGTTGCCCCCGCGGATCCCAATGCGCCTAGCTCAGGCCCGATTCCAACCCAGGTGTTCCAGGACCTGGTGCTTGCGCGCACTATGACCTCGGAAGGCGGCTTCGTCGCAGGCACCGCAGCGCTGACTTGCCCGTAGCCGGCGGAGGCTTCAGTCGAACAGCTTAAAGGCTTGCTCAATCCGAGCGGGCAGGCTGTGCAGGTCGTTGCCCAGCGGGTAGTTGATTTCCAGCACTGCGGCGGGCGGGGTTGGGAGTGCCTTCAGTGCCTTTACCGCGGCGGGCCAGTCGATTTTGCCGTCGCCGGGCCAAAGGTGCTCGTCCTTGATGGCGTGGTTGTCGTGGGCGTGGACGCTGACGATGCGGCTGCGCAGGGTGGCGATGGCATCGGCGACGCCCACCGTGATGTGCGCATGGCCCAGGTCCAGGCAGATGCCGACGTTCTTCTGGTGGCCGAGGTCGAGAATGGTCATCAGGTGCTCGGGGGTGGTGGGCTCGCTCAGCAGGTTCTCTACCAGCAACCTCACCCCGAGCGGATGGGCGAAGGCGCCCAGGTGTTCGAGGGCGTTGATGGCGTACTCGACGGTGCGCTGCGACCAGCCGTCTTCGCGCTCGCCCAGGTGCAGTACGAGGTTCGAGAAGGGGATCAGCTCGGCGGCTTCCAGCGAGCGCTTGATCTCGTCCATGGCGTCGATGCGGCGGGCTTTCTCCGGGTGCAGGACGTTGACAGCGGGGGCGCCGGCGCGGCCCATCTCGCGGTCCGGAAACAGCGGCCCGTGCATGGAGAACGGCTGCAGCGAGTTGGAGCGGAACCAGGAGGCGAGCTCAGCGATGTGCTCGCGGCTGGAATAGTCGAAGTGCTGGCGGGCGGCAAAGATTTCAACGCCCTGAGCGCCGGAGCGCGCAGCGAGTTCCAGTAGGCCGGGGTGCAGGCGCTGGTTGAGGAACAGGTGCGTGGAAAGGACTCGCAGCATGGTCGGTCAATCTCCCCCATCCGGCAGGCCTGGAGAGCAAGCCGGACCCTACTGAAGATTGTCTCATTTTCGCAACAGTTTACGGCAATAAGTCTGTTGCGCATGATGGTGCGGGAGCGAACGGCGGGTAGGGAACCCCGTTTCTGTCAGGGCCGGGCCGGCAGAGCAACGGCATAGATTTCCGTGGACGTGGATGGAAAGCAAGCCATGGAGACCGGCGATCCTCAAAGGATCGCCGGCCGCCATCGCGTTCGCAGACTGGGAAACGGCAAAAGGGAAAGCCGCGGACTTTTCAGGAGCTCCAGTCACCTGGGAAGCGACCCGCTCCGGTGGAGTCAGGGCTGACGAAAGCCCATGCTTATGGGGCGGCACGGCTGCCGCTCACTCCAGCCGCTGAGAGGCCATCATGTGGACTCACTAACGGTTAAGCCGCAAGCGTAGCACTGAGAGGCTGGCCTGGATGGTCAGTTTTGACCAGGTTTCGAAGTTCCCAGGAGAAACTCTGCTATATCAGAGATGAGAATGGCTTTCTGAACTGTATCTAGCCGTTAGATTGCTTTCGCTATATCGAAAGATGTTGACACAAAATCACGAGCATTCAGAATCCTTGCGGAGCTGGATGGAGGAGGGACATGAATCCGGCGCGCCCGGGTGGGGACGCCGCGCCCGATTGCCGCTCCGGCGACGCGGTCTGTCAATCCGCCGGATGGAGGTTCAGTATCCGGCGGCTTTGCCGTAATGGCTGCGGTGGTCCTGTCCGCCCTCCAGTTCGCCGGTTTTGGGATCGATGGCGAGGCACTCCCCGTTCGACCAGTGGCCGTCCCGGATGTTAAGGGTGTAGCCCATCTTGCGCAGATCTGCCAGGGTTTCCTGCGGGAAGCCGGGTTCGAGGTAAAGCTTGTCGGGCTGGTACTGGTGGTGGAAGCGGGGCGCGTCGACGGCCTGCTGGATGTTGAGGCCGCCCTCGGCCGCGGAGAGAAAGATGTTGGCAACGGTGGTGATGATGCGCGCGCCGCCGGGCGAGCCGAGGACGTAGCGAAGCTTGTCGCCCTCAAGAACGATTGTCGGGGTCATGGAGCTCAGGGGGCGCTTCCCTGGGGCGATGGCGTTGGCCGGCCCCTGGATCAGCCCGAACATGTTGGGTACACCCATTTTTGCGGCGAAGTCGTCCATCTCGTCGTTAAGCAGGAAGCCCAGCGAGCCGGCCGTCACGTGGGAGCCGAAGCTGTCGTTGAGGGTGGTGGTGACGGAGACGGCGTTTCCTTCCGCATCGACGACGGAGTAGTGGGTCGTGTCGTGCGACTCCAGCTTGCGGCGACCGGCGGTTGTGGGCGCGGGCGGCAGGAATCCTGCGGGGCGGACAAGCGAGGCCGAGGGCGAAGCGGCGTGCAGGGCAATGGAAGCGCGCCAGGCATCGGCGTAGGGTTTCGAGGTAAGCGCAGCGGTGGGAATCTCGTTGTAGTCCGGGTCGCCCAGGTAGTCGGTCCGGTCCATGTAGGCGCGGCGGTAGGCCTCGGTGATCAGGTGCATCGACTGTGCGGAGCGGTCGCCCATCTTGCCCAGGTCGTAGCCTTCCAGAATGTTGAGCGCGCTGAGCAGGACGATGCCGCCGGAAGACGGAGGCGGGGCGCTGATCACGGTGTAGTTGTGGAAACTCCCCGTTATCGGCGTGCGCTCGACGACGTTGTATTGGGCCAGGTCGTCGAGCGTAAGCAGCGCGCCGCCCTTCTTCAGGTCGGCCACCAGTTCCTGGGCCATCTTGCCGTGGTAGAGGTCGCCGGGGTCGGCGGCGATGCGCTCGAGCGTCCGGGCCAGCTCCGGCTGGCGGAAGGTCTCGCCCTCCTTGTACAGATGCCCGCCTCGCTGGAAGATGCGTTTGGAGTCGGGGAACTTCGCCAGGTCCGGGTCGGAGAGTTCCCTGGCTTCCTCGGCAGTGAGGACGAAGCCCTCTTCGGCGAGCTTGATGGCCGGCGCCATCATGCGCGCCAGGCCCAGCTTGCCGTACTTGCGCTCAGCGTAGACCATGCCGGCGACGGAGCCGGGTGTGGCAATGGAGCGATAGCCGATGACGCTCGATTCGAGGCTCGTGTCGGGAATGACGTTGCCCTTGGCGTCCTGGTACATGGTTTCCGTGGCGGCGAGCGGCGCCTTCTCGCGGTAGTCGATGAAGGTAGTGCGGCCATCATGGACGCGCAGCAGCAGGAACCCGCCCCCGCCCAGGTTGCCCGCGGCGGGATGGACAACGGCGAGAGCAAAGCCGGTGGCTACGGCCGCGTCTACGGCATTGCCTCCCGCGCGCAGGATTTCAATACCCGCGTCGGCAGCAAGGTGATGGACGGCAACGACCATGCCGTGCTGGGCGCGGACAGGCTGTTCGTCGAGGTAGGGAATCAAGTTCTTCGTGCTCTCCTGGGCGGCGGCGGAAAGAGCGGGAAGCGAAAGTGCGGCGCTGGTGACGACGGCCAGGATGGGGAATTGGCTCCGTGCGGTCATGGTGTTTTGACAGGATAGCGCACACGCGGCGGAGTCGACTTGTGCAGCGCGCAGCTTAATCGCCGCGCAGGACACGCATGGGCTCTACTGTTGATGCGCGGCGGCAGGGGACGATTGCAGCGCTGATGGCGATGGCCAGGACGGACAGAATGGCGATGGCGTAGGAGGCGGGATCGAAGGCGGGAAGCTTGCCGAGGAAGCTCCCGGCCACACGCATCAGCCCGAGGCTGAGCGCCACGCCTGCGCCGATGCCCACAGACGCTACAGCGATTCCATGGGAAAGCGTCATGGTGACGATCTGGGTGCGATTGGCTCCCAGGGCAAAGCGCAGTGCGAACTCGAAGCGCCGCTGGGCCACCGTGTAGGCGGTGACGCCGTACATGCCGACCGCGGCCAGCAGGATGGCGACGGCTGCGAAGCCGCCGAAGAGCAGAGTGCGGAAGCGCTGGGAGCGGGAGGATTCTCCGATTGCTTCGCGCATGGTGGTGGAGCTGACGGCGACCTGCGGATAGTTGCGCTTGAGAAGCTGTTCAAGGGTCGTGGCCATGGTGGCTGGATCAATGCCGGTGCGAACCACGACCTGCATATCGGCGGCGCGGAAGGAATGCTGCGCGACGGGCACATAGATGGTCTGCGCCATGGGCGAAGCGGGCGAGTCCTGACGAATGTCGCCGACGACACCGACGATGGTCCACCACTTCGATTCCATGTCGTAGCCGCACATGACCTGCTGCCCGATAGGGTTCTGTCCGGGAAACACCTTCTGCGCCAGTTCGCGGCTGATGACCAGCACCGGCGCGGACTTCTCGTTGTCGTCCTCGGTGAGCATGCGCCCTTGCAGCAGCGGAATCCCCATGGTCTGAAAGTAGGCAGGCGTGATGGGCTGAATGTCTGCCCAGGGCAGCTCGACCCCTGGCTTGAACTCCATGCGTCCGCGCACCGCAAAGCTCACGTTCGCGGTTCCCTGACCCATGGGAACACCCTGATCGGCAGCCACGCTATTCACGCCCGGAACCTTGGCGATGGTGTCGAGCACATTGCGCAGCGTGTTGAGCGCGGCAGGCGACTCCTCAAAGGCGGGCTGCGGCTGCTCCGCGATTGCGTGAGTGTCCATAACCAACAGGTTATCGGGTTGAAAGCCCAGGTCCTGGCGGGACTGGGCGATCATTTGCCGCGCCAGCAGCACCGAGGCAACGCTGAGCGTGAGCGTGAGAGCCACTTCGCCCACAATGAGGGCATCGCGCAGCCGCCGCGATTTGCGGCTCTCGCTGCTTCCCGCCTGCTCCTGCTTCAATACCTCCGCCGGGCTTACCGTGACGGAACGCCACGCCGGAAGCAGCGACGTGATCACCATGGTGGCCATGCTCATCACGAAGGAGAACAGCAGCACATCGCGATTCAGCCGTACATCGGCAAGGCGCGGAATCTGATCCTGGGCCATCACCGTCAGCAAATGCAGCGCAGGCTGGGCGATGACGAGTGCGAGCCCGCAGCCGGCCGTGGCCAGAATCAGCGACTCCAGCAAGGCCCGCCGCGCAATTGCCCTCGGAGTTGCACCCAGCGCGGTGCGGATGGTTGCGTCGCGGCGCATCTGGGTCGAGCGCACCAGTTGCAGATGGCCAATGTTGGCGCAGACGATCAGAAGGACCACAAACACCGATCCCATCAACAGCCGCAGCAGAGGCCGAATGGAGCCGACGATCTGGTCCTGCAGGGGAACGGCTTCGAGGGCTTTGAGGCGGTCATCGGGGTAGGTGGCCTGCAGTTGGCGGGAGAGGGTGGCCATCTCGGCATTCAACTGCGCGGCGGTCACCCCGGGCTTTGCGCGGGCGACGGCGCTCTGGTTATAGGCAGTGCGGCTGGGAATCTCGGGGCGTGGGGGACTTTCGACCCACACCACGGTCTTTTCCGGGAACGAGAACCCGGCAGGGAGCACGCCCACGATGGCCCGCGTGCGGCCGCTCGAGCGGATCAGCCGGCCCACGGCGGCCTGCACGGAGCCGAAGTGCTGCTCGGCGAACGAACTGGCGACGAGAGCCTCGGCGCCGTCGGGGTCGTCGTCACGGAACAGGCGGCCGGCCACCGGCTCAACGCCAATCACGCTGCCGAAGCGAGGGCTAACGGCGGCCATGTTCAGGTAGAGCGACTGCCCATCCAGTTGCAAACCATCCTCGCCGCTGGCGTACCAGGCGGTTGACTCAAGCGAGCGCACCTTTCCCGCCACATCGATGTAGTCGTCGCCGCCCAGCCGGGGGATGGACCGGCTCTCCTGAAGGAAGCGCGTGTCGATGGAGTAGATGCGGCTGGCTTCGCGGTAGCCGAGGGGGCGGAGCAAGACGCAGTCCACAATGGTGAAGATGGCCGCGTTGAGGCCGATGCCGACGGCCAGGGTGAGCACGATTGCGGCGGTAAACGACGCGGAGCGGCGCAGCTGCCGCAGCGCATAACGCAGGTCCTGGATCCAGAGGGCGGTCATGGCTTCTCTCCTGGTGCGGGAGGCGGAACAGGGATTCCCCAGGCTTCAGGGTAGCAATCGATGTTCCAAAGCACGTTTTGCCTGGAGACCTGATGGAGATGAGCTTACGAAGCGAATGAGGCGGCGGCGGGCAGGCGCCGGTGTTCAAGGCCGGACAAGGGTGTTCGCTTTTGGACACGGAAACGAGGGGGTTCTCCAAGAGTAAACAGCCGAAGCGTTGCAGCCTGCGTCAAACGGTGCAACGGGCAACCCGGAGCAGGCGATGGAGAATCGGAAGCGATTGATTTCATTTTGTGAGGTCTTCATGCATAAGAACTGGATCAAGGCGGCAATTCTGGCGGTTGGATTGGCGGCGGTGGGCGTTGCAACAGCGGGCGCCCAGGCCAAGGCAGTAAAGGCCATCTCACAGACCGATGTCTCGGTGAGCCTGTACGGAGCGTTCAGCGGCAGCACGACGGGCGACGGGATTGCACAAAGCCCATCCAACTCGGCGGGCGGAATGATCGGGGTGCGGCACATTTCGAATCCGCTGGTGGGCTATGAGGGGACG
>DATNHL010000205.1:0-8987 GCA_035604995.1 Occallatibacter sp.
GGCCCCCACCCAGATCCAGAACCGCCTGCTCCTACGCGCTGCAGCCACGAAACCCTCCCCCTCAGCGGTTCTCCAATTGCCCTGTTCCGAAGCTACGCTGCCGAGCGGCTTTCTCACCAAGAGAAAGCCGCCTTGCAAAACCGCGCCAGGGGCACGTGAATTGGAGGACCGTTCTTTTTGCGAAGCAAGCCTTAGCTCTCCGCCGTTGATGAATGACTGAAATAAATCGATGCAGCAAGCCCCACTGCTCAGACGGCGTCTGCGTCTGCCTGTCACATTCTACGCAACCCGTTGTCCCTTGGTTCCAAACGCCCCAAAACCATCCGGCGGGAACCGCTACCTCCTCCGCAGCGTATCCTTCTCCAAGCGCCCTTGTGCGCCGTCTAAACCTCGCATGCAGAATTTCTCCGACACTCTCGGCCAGGTCTTTCGCGCCATCCTCGCGAACAAGCTGCGCAGCTTCCTCACCATGTTCGGCATCGCCTGGGGAGTCGGCTCGCTGCTGGTCCTGGTCGGCCTCGGCGAAGGCTTCCGCTCCGGCCAGCACAAGCAGCTCTCCACCTTCGGCAACGACGTCGTAATGATGTGGGACGGCACCATCCCCGCCCTCGCCAATCAGCATACCGGCATGCGTCCTTACCAGTTCACCCCCGGCGATGAGGCGGCCCTGCGCGCCCTTCCCGAACTGCGCGCCGTCACCGGCTTCCTGCAGCGCAACGATCTGTATGAAGTCAGCGCCTACGCCAACTCCTCCGGCCAGGTCATGGGCGTCGAGCCCAATTACGCCGCGGTCCGTTTTGTTCCCCTCGCCGAGGGCCGCTTCCTCGATGCCGCCGACCTCGCCGAGCGCCGCCGCGTCGTGGTGCTCGGCTCCAAAGGCGCAACCCTGCTGTTTCCCGGCCGTCCCATGCTGGGCGAGTCCATCAACATCAACGACGTCCGCTTCACCGTCATCGGCCGCGTCGCCACCATCAGCCGTGGCAACAACGACTTCGACAACCAGAAGGTCTACATCCCGCTCACCACCATGCAGGAGCTCTTCGCCATGAAGGGCGGCAACGTTGCCCAGGACGCCCTGAGCTCCATCCAATATCAACCCGCCACCCACGGCGACACCACCGCCGCCGTGCCCGCCGTCCATCGCGTCATCGCCGAGCGCCACGGCTTCGACCCCAGCCTCAAAGACGCCTTCGAGGAGTGGGACACCATCCAGGAAGAGCACATGATCGGCGCCATCTTCAACGCCATGGACATCTTTCTCGGCGGCGTCGGCATCGTCACGCTGGCCTTGGGCGCGGTCGGCATCATCAACATCATGCTCGTCTCGGTTACCGAGCGCACTCGCGAGATCGGGCTGCTCAAGGCCATCGGTGCCACAAAGCGCAGCATCCTGGCCCAGTTTTTCTGGGAGGGCCTGCTGCTCACCGCAGTCAGCGGCATCATCGGCATCGCCGTCTCGGCCGGGGGCATGTGGGTCCTTCAGCAATTGCTCACCGGCAAGATACCGGGATTCGATCCACCGCGTCTCGTCCCGTGGTCAGCCGCGCTGGCCCTCATTTGCCTGGTCCTCTGCGGCGTAGCCGCGGGCCTGTATCCAGCCAGCAAGGCCGCTCAAATGGATCCCATTGAAGCCCTGCGGCGGGAATAGCGCTAGCCGCACAACCGATCCCTGATCCCTGATCTCTGATCCCTGAAACCTGGTGCCCATCATGCTCAAAGACATTCTCGGTCAGGCTTGGCAAGCGATGATCTACAACCGCCGCCGCACCGCCATCACCATGGTCGGCATGGCCTGGGGCATCGCCACCGTTGTCCTTCTGGTTGCCTATGGTGCAGGTTTCAGCCACGCCATCGAGACCATCTTTGCCAAGTTCGGCACCAACACCATCATCTTCTGGGGGGGCCGGACCAGCGAGCAGGCCGGCGGCGATAAGGCGGGGACACGCGTGCGCTTCACCCTGGACGATGTCGATCGCGTCTCCAACAGCGTTCCCGGCATCCTGCACATTTCGCCCATGTCATCCAAGAGCGTTCCCGTGCAGAACGATCTCCACACCTACACCTGGTCGGTCAATGGCGTCCGCCCCCCCTATCAGGAGATCTGGAAGCTCAACCTCGAGCAGGGCCGTTTCTTCAATGGCGCCGAAGATGAGGAGCGCGCCCACGTCTGCATCATCGGATCGGAAAACAAGACCAAGCTCTTCTCCGGCGGCTGGGCGCTGGGCGAAACCATCCGTCTCAACGGCGAAGCCTTCACCGTCATCGGCGTCATGCTGCCCAAAATGCAGGAAGGCGACAACGACGATAGCAACCGGAATATCTATATCCCCTTCAATACCAGCAATGACTTCGAAGACACGCAGTACTTGGATAGCGTCTGGCTCGACTATCGCGGCGATAATGAATTGGTTGAGAAGGCTCTGCGCGAGACCATGGCCGCCGCCCATCACTTTGTCCCCTCCGACCACAACGCAATGGGCGTAGCCAACCTCATGACCCAGGTCAAGGTGTTTCGCCTGCTCTCGATCGCGCTGTCGATTCTGCTCACCCTCGTTGGCGCGCTCACCCTCGGCATCGCCGGCATTGGCCTCATGAACATCATGCTCGTCGCCGTGCAGCAGCGCACCCGCGAAATCGGCATCGAGAAGGCTCTCGGCGCACGCAGGCATCACATCCTCATCCAATTCCTGGCCGAGGCCATGGCCATCACCGCCGTCGGCGGCGCGGGCGGCATCGCCCTCGCCTATCTCATCTCTGCTCTGGTGGGCCGCATCACCTTTTACAGCGCTCTGGCCAAAAACGCCGAGTCCGCCGACATCCGTCTGCTCATCTCGCCTACGTCGGTCATCGTGGCCGCCGTCATCCTCGCCATCACCGGGCTGGTCAGCGGCATGATTCCCGCCATCCGCGCCGCCAACCTCGACCCCATCGAAGCCCTCCGCTACGAGTAACTTGCCTCTTTGCGCACCCGTCACAGGCATCAATCACGAACAGCGCATTGCCGTGCCTTTGCCTTGAAAACGCGCTCAAGGCAGGCAAGGGTCTCAACTCAAAATTGAAGAAGCGGGAGGGGATCAGAAAAGAGGGTCAGGAATTGTTGCAAAATTATCCCGTTGTGTCGACAGGGAGACCATTCGATAAATTGGCTTGAAGGTGCGCCGCCCTTCGCGGCCTGTCTCCCGGAGTTGAGCGCCGACGGCGCTCGCAGGCCTCGGACCCCGAAGAGACCCAGCAAACTCAACAGAAACCAGTTGCCAGCTTCCTAGCTGATGTAGCCGCCCATGGTTGTGCTCAGACCCTCAAAGGCCGAAGCAAGACTCTGGGCCAGAAACTGCGAGGCGGCGGTGACGCCAAAGGAGAGCAGGCCAAGGACCAACGCATATTCAACCATATCCTGACCCTCCACGCCGCTTGCCAAGTCCTGGATCTTGATGTGCAGCTTGATAAGCATTGTGTGCACGTTGAATTCCCTCCAAGCTTCTTTGTCCCCGCCACAGTCGGATTAGAGACTCACGTGCAATTGGCATGCCGAATCTGATTCGGAAGCTATCTATATTTATGTCAATCAGTTATTGAAAATCGCTCCGGGACAGGACCGCCAAAACCTGTAAACGGCTGTTTACAGCCTCCTTGGGAAAGAAGTGGCGAGGTTACATTCCACGGCACGCCTAAAGCGGAGCTGGTCTGTTCCTAAAGCAATGCCTCCCCGTCAATTGGACCATAGCCAGCCGCCACGAATTCAGGGCTCACATCACCCGCCCTTCATGGCCTAACCTTCGATCCGTGATACACATCACAAAACAGAACCCTCCCGTGGTGCAACCATAGATCTCGAGCCATGAATCCTCTGTTTCTTGCAATCGCTGTTCCTTTACCCCCGTCTTCATTCATGGAGGTCGACCGTGAATCTTGACCCGACCGCGTTTGTTGCCGAACCGGAACTGATCCAGGGCCTGGAAGCACAATCCACCCCCATCTCCTGCGGCGAAGACTTCGTCCTCTTCCGCCAGGGAGACGCCCCGGTTGGTCTCTACATCCTCAAAACGGGCGAAGTCACCCTCACCATGAACTCCCCCAAGGGCAAGGAAATCGCCTCGACAACAGCCAACTCCGGCTCGTTGCTCGGCCTTCCCGGCCTCATTGGTAATCAACCTTACACGCTCACCGCCCTCGCCCACGCCGGCGCTCAGATCCGGTTTCTCACCCGCGACAGCTTCACGGCCCTTATGCGCTCTGACCCCCTGCTGGCTCTCAAGATCCTGCAAGTGCTCGCCGCTGAAGTCCGCTCCGCACGCAGCGCCATCCTGCAGCAAAGCGCCCCGCAGGTCCGGCGCCGCCAACGATTGACGCCCGCCCGCCAACCCTGAGAAACTCAGGCCAATGCAATATCGCGGAAAAGTGGAATTTGCCCAGGAGCGGAAGATCCGCGAGCGGAATACCCGCCTCTATCGGCTCTGCCATTGGCCCATCTGGATCTGGGTCTTCTTTTTGGCTCCCGGCCCCCTTACCTTCTCCCTCTTTGCCCTTGGCTTCAGCCTCGCCAATGGCCTCTGGCTGGCCGTTGTGCTCGTTGGCACCGGCATTGCCGGCCTGCGTGGCCGCCTTCCCGGCGCCGAGCCGCGCCCCTACATCCTTCGCTTCGATGAGGACCGGCCCAACCCCCTCTACCGCCGCGTCTGCTACACCTTTGCCTGGAGCGCCGCCATCACCTTCGCCAGCCTTAACCTGGCCGGCCTGGTCGGCTCCGCAGTAACCGGCATCTGGTACATGCACCAGATCTATTCCTGGACCTACTTCCCCCTCTGCGGCCTCATTCTCACTCTCGGCGCACTCGGCAAACTGCCCCGCGTAGGCCCCTCCACCAGAGCCGAAGGCGTGGAGCGCCGCTACTTCTACGGCTCCGTCTGGGCCGTCACCGCCGCCCAGACACTCCTTCTCGTCCTCTGGAAGACCCTGCCCCGCACCCACACCGCCGACCTCGTCAAACTCGCCGCCTACCTGGCTGCCCTGCTCTTCATGGGCCTTCTCTCCGCCCACGGCAAGCTCTACCGCACCCGCCCCATCCTCCCCGGCGAGGTTATGGTCGAATAGTCCCTACCCCTTAAGCAGCCGCAACAGACCCCGTGCCGATCCTTGCGCAGTTCCATCGCGGAAGGGTGGGAAACCACGAACCCCTTGCCGCGCAAGCGGCGTCTGCCGCACCGCAGGTGCCAGGTGGTAAACTCGCAGTCGTCATGCTCCCGGTAAGCCTGCTCGTCGTTGCGGTTGCCTATCTGCTCGGTTCCATCCCCGTTGGGTACCTGCTGGTCCGTCTCTTCCTCAAGCAGGACGTCCGCTCCGTCGGCAGCGGCAACATTGGCGCCACCAACGTTCTTCGCTCCGGCGGCAAGGGCCTCGGCGCTGCAACCTTCCTCGGCGACATGCTCAAGGGCTGCGCCGCCGTCTACGTCGGCGCGCTCCTCGGCGCCCTCCTCGCCCCCAACGCTCTGGTCCGCAACATGCAGGCCCTGGCCGCTCTCTGCGCCGTCCTCGGCCATGTCTTTCCCGTCTGGCTGCGTTTCAAGGGCGGCAAAGGCGTAGCCACCGGCTTTGGAGTCTTCCTGGTCGCCGCGCCCACCTCGGCTCTCGCCGCCATCGCCGTCTTTGCCCTGGTTCTGCTGCTCACCCGCTACGTCTCGCTGGCCTCCATTCTCGGCGCCGCCAGCTTCCCCCTCTTTGCCTGGGTGCTGGTCCGCGGAGAGCGCCCGCCCTTCTTCATCGCCGTCCAATTCGCCGTCGCCCTGCTCATCATCGCCAAACACCACCAGAACATCCGCCGCCTGCTCACCGGCACGGAATCCCGCTTCGGAGCAAAGAAGAAACTATGAGCCGCATCGCCGTACTTGGTTCCGGAGCCTGGGGAACCGCCATTGCACTCGCCCTCCACCGCCGCGGCGGACATCAAGTCACCCTCTGGTCCCACTCGGCCGAAGAAGCCAACCAGATCGTCGCCGCCGGCGAGAACACTCTCTTCCTGCCCGGATTCCCGCTCCCCAAAGCCATCGCCTTCACGGCCGACGGAGCCCCAATCGGCGAAGCTGAGATCGTCGTCTCCGTCATCCCCTCGGAGTTTCTCCGCCCCACCCTCGACCGCCTCCGCCCCTACTTCCATCCCGGCCAGGTCGTCGTCTCCGCCACCAAGGGCGTCGAAAACAACACCTATCTGCGCATGACGCAGGTCATCGCCTCCAGCCTCGGCGCAATCACCCCACAGGCGGAGCTCGCCGCCGCCCGCGCAGAGAGCCACGCGCTGGAAATCCCCGCCCCCAACCCCGACACCCGTCTCGAAGTTTTTGTCGAGTCCACAGCCCCCGAGGTCAGTTCTTCAGGCATCGAGCCCGCACCGCGTTCCCTTGACGACCTGGTCCTCCCCATCGGCGCCTTCAGCGGCCCCAGCTTCGCTCTCGAAGTCGCGCAGGGCCAGCCCACCGCCGTCACCGTCGCCTTCGACGACCCGGCCGTCGCCGCTCGCATCCAGCACGAGTTCTCCTCCGAGACCCTCCGCCTCTACACGTCCACCGACGTCATCGGTGTCGAGCTCGGCGGAGCTCTCAAGAACGTCATCGCCATCGCCGCCGGCGTCGCAGCCGGCATGGGCCTGGGCTACAACTCCGCCGCCGCCCTCATGACCCGCGGCATCGCCGAGATCACCCGCCTCGCCGTCGCCTGCGGTGGCCGCCGCGAAACCCTTGCCGGCCTCTCCGGCGTAGGCGACCTGGTGCTCACCTGCACCGGCTCCCTCAGCCGCAACCGGACAGTCGGCCACGCACTCGGCCAGGGCCGCAAATTGCCCGAGATTCTCGAAAGCCTCGGCGGAAAAGTTGCCGAAGGCGTCCTCACTACCCGCGCCGCCCTCGGCCTAGCCCGCCGCCACCAGATCGAAATGCCCATCACAGAGCAAATGGAGCTGATTTTGGACGAGGGAAAGGACCCCCGCGAAGCCATCAAGGATTTAATGCTCCGCCCCGGCAAACACGAGCACTAAGGACTGGCCGTCCAGGCAAGGGCTCAAGGCGCTCGGTCTCGCAAAAAGCTGTCATCCTGATAATTGACTGTCAAACGAGCGCAGCGAGTCGAAGGACCTGCGGTTGCTTTTCGGGAGGAGACCTGCGTTTGCCTTTCGCCTCCTTGAAGGGCACGGGCTGAAGACGCATTCCCTTCATCTGGGCTCTTGAGTTCGCGCTTTCCCAGGCCCCAAACCCGGGGCGCCCGGCGCTTCTCTTCTGTCCTCAGGCCCGCTGGATGCATTTCATTTCCGGCACGAGCAATTCTGGCCATCTTTCGCGCGTCTCCCCGTTTGATGATGGTGTGCATAGGCCCTCCTGGCCCCGTAACACTCACCATCAACTGCTTACCGACCCGGACAGTCCCGCTAAGGAGAACACGATGCAAGGTCAAATGTTTGGCATGTACTACAGCTTCACAACTACCCAGATCGTCGTTGGGGCGATTGTGCTGGTGCTCGTGGTTGGCATCGCCGTCGCCGCGTACGTGGCACTTCGCAGAAGGCGCACCCTGGCCTTCAAAAACCGCTTTGGAACGGAATACGACCGCGCCGTGCTCACGCATGGCTCCTCGCGCGACGCCGAAGCAAAACTGGCTGATCGCGAAACCCGCGTCAAGGCCCTCGCAATCCGCGAACTCGGCGCTACCGAGCGGGATCGCTTTGTCGCCGAGTGGCAAATCGTCCAGTCGCGCTTCCTCGATCATCCCCGGGCCGCCCTCACCGAAGCCGACGATTTGGTCAATGCAATCCTCGAAGCGCGTGGCTATCCCCATGTCGGATTTGACCAGCGCGCTGCGGATCTGTCAGTGACCTACCCGCGCGTCATGGAAAACTACCGCGTGGCTCACGACATTGCCGTCCGCCCCGGCAAAGTGGAAGCCACCACCGAAGAACTGCGCACCGCGATGATCCAGTACCGCGCCATCTTCGATGAACTCGTGCAGGCACAAAAGCCTGCCGAGCAGAAGTCAGCGGCCTAAACCGGGCCGCAGACCGGAGCCTGGCTGGCCCGCCTCCCCCCGGCAGGCCTGGCCGCTCCTGCCAGGAATCCCAGCTCCCAATCCGCTTTTGGGACCTGGGATTCCTGCCTTTTCCGCAGAACGTCGCCGCCTTGAAGGGGACGGGCTTCAGCCCGTGCATAGAACCCACCCATCAGTTTTGAAAATCAATGAGCGCGGCGCGAGCCGCGCGCAACGCCCTGAGGCTTACGGTCCACTCGGGTGAGCCTACGCGAGACCTGATGAACTTGCCATATAATCGCCCTACCGTACCAAGGACCAAAATTGGAAGGAAGAAGGATTCGCAAATGCCGAGAAAAACCACGGTAGTTGGCGCAAAGGTGAAGCGCGGTGTGCGTATGGCGACTGGCAAAGGCTGGAGGTTGGTCGCACCTGGCGAGCAAGCATTCAAAGCAAGCTTGCTTAAGAGACTAGACATCGGAGGCGAAAGCATAGCGATCTTTCGTGTGTTGCCGCACCCGGATGCGAAGTAGCTCGGGGAGCCGCTTACCTAGCGTTCGAAATCAGGATCCGTCGATTCGGCGCCCAGCCGGGTGACCAATTCGCTCATGGTGTAATGCACAAAATGGATGCCAAGACCAGTCAAGACATATAGCTTCGAATCCTCAAATGCTGATTCCATCGTATTTGAGACCGAAGTTCTTCGGGCGGGCGACGTCTTTCTCCGGAACCTACCGGACGCATCCGTTTCCCTAGCCTGCCTTATAACTCCACCCATGCTAAGGTCCCTGACGATCATCTTAAAGAGGTCCGCTTCCGCTGAATCTTCGCGTGGGAGGGCCGGCAGGGCAATCGCATTTCAAAATAGCTCCAGTAGCCGGTAGAGGTAGCCATCGTCCCAGCCGGCGCGTTTGACCTTACCTCGCAAGGAGCCTTTTGATCCCTCTTTTTGCATGGCGTTGATGGCCATGTGGCGTAGAACG
>DATNHL010000206.1:0-2105 GCA_035604995.1 Occallatibacter sp.
CGGCCCCATCCTCCACCCCATCACGCTCTCCCACATCAACAACGGTTGGGACGACAAGGCGACGGCGCCCTGCTTCTGGGATATCGGCGGGGCTCAGTTCGCCTTCATCTTCAGCAATAGCTGGGGCCAGAGCAACGTGGCAAGCCCGCACCATGTCTGTGGAAACGGCCACAGCAGTGCCATTTTCCTCAATGACGGCTTCGCCTGGAAGAGCTACGGCTCGACTTTCTCGACCCAGAATGCCCAGTTCTACCTTCCCCCTGAGGAGATGAAGCAGTTGCTGGGAGCGAGCTACGGCTTCTACGGCGGCGGCAACGTCCTGCTCGGCACCGCCCAGCGGGGTCAGTACTTCACCAATGGCGTCAGCTTCATCAACAGCTCCGGCGGCATCCGGCGAGGATTTCGCTACTCGGCCGACAACACGTTCAAGCAGTCCGGTACGCTGCCCGCCGCTGCCGATCATCTTTTCATCGGCGACGGCGTCATTGAGATCGGTGGTCCAGGCGCTCCCAGCTTCGTTCTGCCGGGCTGCGCGGTGACAGGCAAGGATTTCTCCGTGCCCTACAGCATCTTTCTCTTTGCCCTCGATTCCGGCAAGCGGCGCAGCAGCGAGAGCCACACCTTCTGCAGCGGCCCGGAGACCCTCGATGCCAGCCACACCGTCAGCTTTGCCTGGGAGCCGACGCCGGAGGCTGCAAGCTATGACGTGGTGGTGATTTTCTCCACCCGGGGCGGACAAGTCTGCTTCGCCGGCAATACCACGGCGGCTGGCATGACTCTCAGCGCGCCGCTGAACTGCAACTATAAATTCCCCCTGCAGAACGAGGCCGAGTACATCAAGACGCGCGGCCGCGGCATCTGGGGCTTCGGTCCTGCGAACGAGACCACGCCCACCTGGTCCATCGACACCGCCAGCGGCAGCGCGAGCTTCTCCGGCGGCGTGAACGTGGCCAAGCTCCAGGGAATTGCCGACACCAGCGTGGTAGCAAATCTGAACGCCGACCGCGTGGACGGCAAACACGCTTCCGACTTCACCGCCGCGCCGGTGGCGGCGCCCCAGTCATCGACTTCCGCCTGCACCGCCGGAAGCTGGGCCTACGACGCCAGCTACGTGTATGTGTGTGTCGGGACAAACACCTGGAAGCGCACCACGCTGGCGAGTTGGTGACTACTCTGCTCACTGCGGGTTTCGGTGTGCGCTCCGACCGCCCTCTCTTGTAGGGGTTCGATTCCCGGGCGCTGCCAGCTATCGAGGTCCCTCGCTGCGCTCGGGATTTCCCCTCGGCCTCGCTCGGGGCAGGCTCAGCGGGCTCCCGCTTCCCTTCGCTGCGCTCAGGGTCGCTCCCGCCCGCTAAACGTCTCAACTTCGAGTTCGGCTGCCCATCGGATGTAGTTGCAGCCCGGGATTTCTACCTTCTCCCACTTCTTGGCTTGGATAAACGAGGACCGGATCGCGATCCCCTTGCCATTTTGCTCGAAATGGCGTGGCAGCAACACCAGGACCCGCAACGGAACTGAGGTTCTGAAGACTTCACGGCGCAATTGCTCCAGCGGTTGGAAATCGGCTTGGCGTATCACCATGCGCCCCGGCAAAAACAGCGCTGTGATCCCGTCCGGGGCATACCACACATCCTTTCCAGGGGAGTAATCCTGCAGCAGCGATTTCATCGTCGCCGATTCATCCCGATTGGCCAGTGACGGGTGATAGAGTCCGGGGCCGGTAGTTTCATAATTCTTGGGTACGCGGCGCCACTTGCCCACCACGGAAGCCGCCCCGTAGAGCATCGGGGCGAAGACAAATACGATGGTCACCAGAAGGAGCGCCGCCCGGAACCACCACGGCTTGCGCCAAACCAGGCGGGCTTCCGCGAGCAGGACCGGCACCAGGGCCATGGCGGCGGCAGCAATGTGACGCGCTTCGTGGCTGGCGCCCGCGCCGGACAACGTCCACACGGCAAAGACGGCGGCCATGGCTGCGAGGGCCACGCAGCGGCTGGCTCCCACCGCCGGATCGTCGGTCCGACGCCGCAGCACGATCCAGAGAATCAGCCCAGCCGCCGGGAGAGCCACGATGCGGAGCCATACCGGGTCGAAGGGCACGAGCT
>DATNHL010000207.1:0-56741 GCA_035604995.1 Occallatibacter sp.
ATCACCCATCCGAAGGAGAGCAGGGCACAAATGAGGCCGTATTCGACCAGGTCCTGCCCCTCCTCGGAGCTGACCAGAGATTGGAGCTTCATGTAAAAGCTGAAAAGCGCGATCTTCATCGTTTTGCCCTCTTTCCTGTAAGTTGCGTGTCCAACGCCACGCGAAGAACTTTCTAAACCAATAGTAATGTGGGTGCGGCAGCATAGGAATGCCTCAAGGGTGTAATGGCCGGGTACCAATGGGGAGGCAGGGTTGTGCTACTTTTGGGGTTCACCCGATCTCGGCGAAACCAAAGATGTTGCGTCCAGATGAGTGCCATTGGAGGTCGCCGTTCCAGGATGGCCGCGCAGAGCTAGCTGCTACGGTCCCGGGACACCAGATGTCTTGTTTTAGGCCAAGCGGAGCCATCGGGCGGGTTCAGGGAAGAGTCCTGGGCGGGCGGCTGGATTTGCGGGGAGAGACGCAACTGGCCATTTTTTCTGTTGTATGCGCTTGATTTAGCAGTGTTGTAACCTTCTATTCATATCGGCCCGGTAGCCTGTTTGAGGTGATCGCCAACGTGCCAGAGATTCGCATCTCCCAATCTGGAGTCAAGACCCAACCGAGTCCTGGTGACGGGCAGCCCGCGCGAAGAGCAGCCGCGGCGGAGGTTTCGGCTATTCGGGGGTTCCTGCTGTCGCGAGGAAACTCCGCGATTGCGGACCAGGGCTTTCACTGGCTGATGGTGCTTTGCGCGCTGAGCATCTTCGGCATTGTGGTGCTGATTGCGACCGAGCTGGTGCGAGGCTCGCAATTGTCCTGGGCCAGGTTCGGATTTGCCTTCTTTGTCTCGAGGTTCGTCGACCCTGAAACCCGGCTGCCCATGTATTGGGACCCGGTAAACGGGCATTTTAGCGCCTTGCCGTTTGTTTTCGGCACGCTTGTGTCGTCGTTTCTGGCGCTGCTGCTGGCGGTGCCGCTGGCCATTGGTTTGGCTGTGTTCCTCACCGAGATGTGTCCGCGTGTGCTTCGCGCGCCATTGGCGTTTCTCACCGAGTTGCTGGCGGCCATTCCCAGCGTCATTTACGGCTTGTGGGCGATGTTCATCCTGGTGCCGTTGCTGCGGGAATATGTCAATCCCTCGCTGATCAAGATGCTGGGGTGGACGGGCTTTTTTAATAACGACAATCCGACCGGCCTGGGCTTTGTGGCCGCCGGAGTGATTCTGGCCATCATGATTCTTCCCATCATCTCTTCGCTCACGCGGGAGGTGATGAACGCGGTGCCGGGCTCGCAGCGCGAGGCGGTGCTGGCGCTGGGCGCAACGCGCTGGGAGATGATTCGCGTCGGTGTGCTTAGGAATGCGCGCATCGGCATTGTGGGTGCCATCATTCTCGGTCTGGGCCGGGCGCTGGGCGAGACCATGGCCGTGACCATGGTGATCGGAAATACGCCGCAGATACAGCGTTCGCTGCTGGCCAGTGGAGCCTCGATGGCATCGGTGATTGCCAATGAATACGCCGAGGCGGCGGGCGATTTGCATCTTAGCGCGCTCACCGAGATCGGCCTGGCTCTGTTCATTGTGACCATTATTGTGAACGCGCTGGCGCGGCTGCTGGTGTGGGCGGTGACGCGCGGAGGGCCGGCGCAGGCGCATTGAAAAAAGGGCAGGGACTAGGGACTTGGGACTGATCGGGGAGAAGGACGCTGCGAGCAAAGAATAAATGGCGGACAATGTTTCGGACGGCGACCGACGGGCTGGCAACCGGGTTGGCCGTGCTGGCGACGGTGCTGGTGGTGGTGCCGCTGGTGGCAATCTTCGTTTACCTGATCTACAAGGGCGCGAGTTCGTTGAATCTCGCATTTTTTACGCGGATACCGAAGCCGGAGGGCGAGGTTGGCGGGGGAATGGCGAACGCGATTGTGGGCTCTGGGGTGCTGCTCGGTGTGGCCAGTGCGCTAGGAGTTCCGATCGGTATTGCGGGGGGAATCTTTCTGGCCGAGTTCGGGCGCGGAACCAAGCTGGCCAATGCGGTACGCTTCACTGCCGACGTGCTGAACGGAGTTCCATCGATCGTGATGGGCGTTGCGGTGTATGGCCTGATCGTGACGCCGGCCATGCCGTTTTCGGCCTTGTCTGGCGGCGTGGCGCTGGGCATCATGATGATTCCGACTGTGACGCGGACCACCGAAGAGATGCTGCTGATGGTGCCCCATGCGGTGCGCGAGGCGGCCCTGGCGCTGGGCGTTCCCAATTGGCGATCGGTGCTGTCGATCACGGTGAAGACGGCCTCCCCGGGGATCATTACGGGATGCATGCTGGCGTTTGCGCGCGTGGCGGGCGAGACGGCTCCTCTGATTTTTACGGCATTCGGCAACTCCAACTGGAGCGTTGCTCTGAACCGGCCCATTTCCGCGTTGCCGCTTGAGATCTATCGCTATGCGATTTCGCCTTACGACGACCAGCACCGGCAGGCGTGGGCAGCGGCGCTGGTATTGGTTGTCTTGATTGTGGCGGCGGTGTCGCTGGTGCGTTTTGTGACCAGCCGCGGCGTGCTGAAGGGAGCAAGCTAAGTGGGCGTCGGCATCGAGGTAGTGAACCTGAATGCGTGGTACGCGGCCAATCACACGCTGCAGGACATCAATCTGAACATCCCGGCCAACCACGCGACGGCTTTGATTGGACCTTCAGGCTGCGGCAAGAGTACATTTGTGCGTTGCCTGAATCGCATGCACGAGACCAACCCGATTGCGCGCGTCACAGGCACTGTACGCATCGGCGATCTGGACATTTACAAGGACGCCAAGCCCGTAGAGATCAGGCGGCGGGTGGGGATGGTGTTTCAGCGGCCGAATCCGTTTCCGACCATGTCCATCTACGACAACGTGGCGGCGGGGCTGAAGCTGAACGGATACAGGAATCACCGGGTGCTGGACGAGATTGTGGAGCGGTCGCTGAGAAACTCGGCGCTTTGGGAAGAAGTGAAAGACGATCTGAAGAAGAAGTCGGGAGCGAGCCTCTCCGGCGGGCAGCAGCAGCGGCTGTGCATTGCGCGGGCGCTCGCCGTTGATCCCGAAGTTCTTCTGATGGATGAGCCGGCATCGGCGCTCGATCCGGTTTCGACCTCGAAGATCGAGGACCTGATTTTCGAGCTGAAGTCACAGTACACCATCGTAATTGTGACGCATAATATGCAGCAGGCGGCGCGCGTGGCGGAGAAGACCGGCTTCTTTTTGAATGGACGGATGGTGGAATTCGACGCCACGCACAAGATTTTTACCAATCCCGCCGACAAGCGCACTGAGGATTACATCACGGGCAGGTTCGGATGACGCGCATACGGTTTCAACGCAGCCTGGACGAGCTGAAGGAGAACCTGCTGGTGATGGCCGGATTGGCCGAACAGGCGATTCAGCGCGCCATTGAGGCCTATCGGGTGCGCGACCTTTCGATCTGCGACCTGGTGAGCCGGAGCGAGATTGCCATCAATCGCCTGGAGCGCGACATCGACCAGGCGGCGCTGGACCTGCTGGCGATGGAGCAGCCGACGGCCATCGATCTGCGCTTCATCCTGAGCGTGATCAAGATCAATGCGGATCTCGAGCGGGTGGGAGACGCGGCCAAGAACATCAGCGACCGGGTGCGCAGCATGGAGCAGATGGCGGTGGTCGATCTGCCGGTGGATATTCCGCGCATGGCGACGCTGGCCGCGGACATGGTGCGCAAAAGCCTGCAGTCGTTCATTGAGGCGGATGCCGAGATGGCGCGCACGGTGCTCACCATGGACGACGCGGTGGACGCGATGAACCGCGCGGCTTACAAGGCGTTGACCAAGGTGATGGAAGAGGAGAGCCACCTGGCTCCGCAGGCGTTGAATGCGCTGATGATTGCCCGGGCTCTGGAGCGGGTTGCCGACCACGCCACCAACATTGCCGAGGACGTGATCTTCTGGGTACAGGGCGCAGATGTGCGGCACCACAAGAGCCTGAAGAGGGTTCCCGATCCGCACGCGATGGGCGAGGCGTAGCGGACTTGGATAGACTCATGGCGGCGCTTTGAATGGGCGCGGCTTCAGCCGCGCCGCTAAGGCGAGCTGATTGGGGACATGGGCTTCAGCCCCCGAGGGAATCTATCTCCGGCAACTCGCATCCCCTCGGCGGCTAAAGCCGAACCTCTGTTTGGTCCGCGAACGGCGCGGCTGAAGCCGCGCCCTTTCAAAACGACAGCTTACTTGCCGTCGGCCAGCGTGCTCCTGATGAACGCGGCGACGCGGTCATGGAGTTCTTTGAGGCTTTCGTCGCGGACGTAGACCATGTGGCCGGATTCGTACCAGTCGTACTCGATGTTCTTGGCCAGCGACTGCGGGATGGGCAGGTGCTTGTCTTCGTACTGCGCGGCGAAGAAGGGAGTGGCCAGGTCGTAGTAGCCGCCGTTGACCATGACGTGCAGGCGGGGATTGGTCTTGAGGGCCTCGGCCAGGTCGTTGGCGACGTTGAGGTCAATGGGGTTGCCGTTATGCTTCAAATCCCATTGCGTGCCGCCGAACTGCGCATCGGGCAGGTAGGTCTGGCCTTCGCCATACTTCAGGTCGCGGCGCACATAGTCGTTGAAGAGCGAGACATAGGCCGAGGAAATGGCCGAGCTTTGCGGATCGTATTCGGCGTATTGGCTCAAGGGATCGAGATTGGGGCCGGAGAAGCGGGTGTCGAGGCGGCCCGTGGTCAGGTCCTGTTCGTCCTGCAAGGTCTTTTCGAACTCGCCACCATTGACACGCAGATTGGCTTTGAGCAGATAGGCCACGGGCAGGCCGGTGTACTCGTGCAGCTTTGCGGCGACAGATTGCTTCTCGTCGGCGGTGATGTCGGTTCCCAGCGCGAGGGCGTGCGTGTAGGGCCCCATGGCGAACTCTTTCACGTCCTTGAGAAAGGGCTCCAGTTCAGCAGGCTGCGTGGGCAGCTTCTTGTGATACCAGGCGGTCGCTGCATAGGTGGGCAGGGCCAGCACGTACGGCAGATCGACGCCGGGGTTGCCCTGGGGTCCATCGATGTCGGTGGTGAAGTTGAAGATCTGCGAGAGCAGGATGACGCCGTTGAGGTCGATGTTCATGCGGTTTCCCAGAATGTCGGCCAGGACCGCGGAACGGGTGGTGCCGTAGCTCTCGCCGAAGATGTACTTGGGAGAGTTCCAGCGGCTGTACTTGGTGATGAAGCGGGCGATGAAGCGGGCAAAAGCGTTGGCGTCTTCGTCTACGCCCCAGAAGGCCTTTTCCGCGTCCTTGCCGACCAGGCGGCCGAAGCCGGTGCCGGGCATGTCGATAAAAACCAAATCACTGGTGTCGAGCAGGGAGTAGGCGTTGTCGACCATATTGTAGGGCGCGGCGGGCAGGTGCTGGTCAGTGCTGGTGACCACGTGCTTGGGGCCGAGCGAGCCCATGTGCAGCCAGACGGTGGAGCTGCCCGGCCCGCCGTTGTAAAAGAAGGTGATGGGGCGGTCTTCGGCCTTGGCGTCCTTCTTCTGCCCCAGCGACGAAGACCCGTCGCCGGGAACCCCTTTGAAGTAGGCCACGTAAAACATGCGCGCGACGGGGATTGCGTCCTTGGGGTCCTTGGGCTCTGCGTAGGCAAGCTGGCTGCCGGGCTGGGGCTTTCCGTCGATGCCAAGCTGCGCATCCTGCACGTCGGTTGAGCCTACGGTAATCGTGCCGGCGACGGCGGTATAGGCAATGTGCTGGCCGCCCACGTCTACCGTACCCTGAGTGGTGGATTCGGCGGGCGAGGCCTTCTCGGCGGTTTTGTCGGCGGCTGCCTTGTCGGCTGGCTTGTCCGCGGGTGCGGGCTTGGTGGCATCGTCCTGGGCGAGGGCGAGCGCGGGTGCTGCGGCGAGGGCGACGGCAAACAAGGCGGTCGTCAAAAGCTGGGCAAGGCGCATGGGTGACTCCAAAGTTGAGAATCAGGCGAAAGGTCAGTATAGAACTTGAGTTTCGGTCAGGCCTCTGCGTCCCAAACTTCGCCCGTTGGGTCCGTCAAATCCACGCTCGGAGGAACGGTCACTGTGCCGCGCATCGCGCCGTGCAGATCATCGTTCGTCTCCGGCCCGATCACCTCGACCCTACGATAGGCGAGATAGCAAAAGCCGTCGTCCGTGGGGAAGCGATATGCGCCCAACGCGTTGAGAACGTGTTCAGCTACGGCCGTCATCTCCCATCCCGTGTATTCGTCGGCATCGAGGAACGGGGTGGTCAGCTTCCCGTATCCATTCGCTTCGCCAAACTCTCGAACTTTGTCCATATCGAGCTTTGAGTATGGCGGAAAATTGTTATTTGCCCACGACCATTGCCATGAGTTTCCCTCAGTAGTGCCAACCACCGAGCAATGAACACGCACCGTCGGCAGCTTAGGGTCAGAGAAGGTCAGAGTGGAGGACGTATGATCCCAGTCCCAACGAGCGTGATGGCCGTAGTGGTGTTCAAATGCATCGTTCTTAGCCATCCCAGCGTGGACGAGAGGATGCACAAACTTTTGGAAGCAATCGTCGCAAACTGTCATTGCGCGTCCTTTCTCCCGACCCCTGATCCCTGACCCCTACTTCGCTGGCTTGTTGAAGGGTTGCTTTTCGGTGATTCTGGGACGGGCTTCGGCTTGCAATTCCTTTGAGACGGCTTCCACTTCGCGGAAGACGCGGAGAAGATTGCCGCCGAGGATCTTGCGGCAGTCTTCCGCCGAGTAGCCGCGGTCCATCAGCGCCTGCGTAATCTTCGGCAGGTCGGCCGGCGAGTCGAGGCCCTCCGGCAATTGCCCGCTAACGCCGTCGAAGTCGGAGCCGAGGCCCACATGGTCTATGCCGGCCACCTTGGCGATGTGGTCGATGTGGTCGATGAGGACGGAGAGCGGCGGCCGTGGGATGCGGTCCGCGTAGGCGCGTTGGATCTTCTCTTCATCGTGGTAGGTAAACTCCAGGCCGTCCGCCTTGGCTTTAGCCTTGGCGTCTTCGACGGCCTTGTCCACCTCGGGCTGCTGCGCCTTCTGCGCATCACGGTAGGCCTGCGAGAGGAAGCCCGAGTAGAAGTTGACCTGGACGACGCCGCCCTTGGAGTTGGGCCCGCCGGAGTTGGCCACCGCGCGCAGCATGTCATCGGTCATGTTGCGCGGCGCATCGCAGAGGGCCCGTGCGGACGAGTGCGAAGCGATGACCGGGGCGCGGCTGATGACCAGCGTCCGGTAGAAAGTGCGGTCGGAGACGTGGGAGATGTCGACCATCATGCCCAGGCGGTTCATCTCGTAGACTACGTCCTTGCCAAATTCGGTGAGGCCCTCCTTGGTGTGGGAGATAGATTTATCGTCGATGTCGCCGGAGGAGTCGGCCCAATCGTTCGAGTTGGACCAGGTGAGCGTCATATAGCGGACGCCGAGAGCGTAGTACTGGCGCAGCAGGGCGAGCGAGTTCTCGATGGAGTGGCCGCCCTCGATGCCCATCAGCGCCGCGAATTTATGCGTGCGATGGGCGTACTCGATGCCTTCGGGCGTGGCGACGAACATGATCTGGTCGGGGTGTTTCGCGACCTGCTGCCTGACGGAGTCGATCAGCTCCAACGTACGCCGCGCGTACTGGCCCTTGTAGAGGCTAGGCTCGACCCAGATGGAGAAGAACTCGGCGCCCAGGTTGCCCTTGTGGATGGACTCCAGATTGAGATTGCCGCCGTTAAGCGGATCTCCCAGGTCGTAGTGTTCGTCCACGAAGCGTTGCGGCGTGTCGGCGTGAGTGTCGATGATGAGGGCGGACTTCTGGACCTGAGCGGCAGTGACGGTCTTAGCGGTCATCTTGGGAGTGGGTTTGGCTTGGGTTTGGGAGTAGAGAAATGCGGGGAAGGCGAGGAGCAACAGAGAAAGGCAGACACGGGTGCGCATGGGCTTGGCGTAAGTATAGAACGGTGAGGGGGAGAACAGGGAACAGGGATCAGGGAACAGGGATTAGTAAGACTTTGAAGATTGGGGCCTCCGCTGCAGCGGTTTGCGGCGGGAATGGACGGTAACCACCGCAGCCGCTACTCTTGTCTGGTCTGGCCAGTGCGCAATTGGCGGAAAGTCTCCTCGTGCGAGGCGCAATGAACTCGAATGATTCTTCAAGCAAAGCTGCAGGGAAGACATCAACAGGCGAGGATGTTCGCCGGACCTCAGCAGTCTTCATCGTGGCTGGAATACTCGTCCTTGTGCTGGGCGCGATCTATCTGCTCAAGACCAATCCCGCAACGGGGAAGTGGGCTCAGCGCTACGATCCAACAGGGCATTGGTGGCTGTCGACGATCGTGGCAGCGCTGCCGGTGATTGTGCTGCTGTCTGCCATGGCACTGCTGCGCATGAAGGCGCACCTGGCGGCGGTGGTGGGCTTGCTAACGGCCCTGACGGTGGCGATTGCGGTCTTCCAAATGCCCATGCGGCTGGCGTTGACGACGGCGGCTTATGGGGCGGGGTATGGGCTGTTTCCCGTCTGCTGGATCATTCTGCCGGTGATTTTTCTTTACCAGATGACGGTGAAGACGGGGCGGTTTCTGGCGCTGCAGCTGAGCGTGGCCAACATTACCGACGACGGGCGACTGCAACTGTTGCTGATTGCCTTTGCGCTGGGGGCATTCATCGAAGGCGCGGGTGGCTTTGGCGCTCCGGTAGCGGTGTGCGGAGCCATCCTGATCAGCCTTGGCTTTCGGCCCATCCAGGCCGCGGGGCTCTCGCTGATTGCCAACACCGCGCCGGTGGCTTTCGGGTCGCTGGGCATTCCGGTGATCGCGCTGCACGCCGTGACTGGCCTGGATGTGCAGGTGCTTTCCAGGGTGATCGCTGTCATTCTTTTTCCGTTTTGCCTGCTGGTGCCGTTCTGGCTGGTGGGTATCTACGCCGGCTTCCGCGGCATGGTCGAGGTGTGGCCGGCGCTCCTGCTAGGTGGGGGCGTCTTCGCGCTGACGCAATGGGCGATGGCCGCCTATACCGGACCTGGCCTGGTGGACATTGCAGCGGCCACGGCGACGATTGGGTCGCTGATTGTGTTCTTTCGATTCTGGAAGCCGAAGCACGTGCGCAACGCACGGTGCGAGGAGATTGCGCCGCGGATTGATTCGCGAGTCGGGCTGGGCGCGACGGCGACATTCAAGGCCTGGCTGCCCTGGCTCACCCTGAGCGTGCTGGTCTTCGCGTGGGGCATTCCGCGGTTTTCGCATTGGATGGATGCCAAGACTTCCATCGCGATTCCTGTGGCGGGACTGCACAATGTAGTCCAGCGCGTTCCGCCTGTGGCGGCCGTGCCGGCTCCCGAGCCCGCGGTCTTCAATCTGAACTGGCTGGCGGCGACGGGAACCGGAATCCTGGTTGCGGCGGTGCTGGCGGGGTTTCTGATGGGGCTGGGTCCATGGTCACTGGCCAAAGCGTTTGTTCATACGGTGTTCAGCGTCCGCTTCACCGTGTTGACCATTGCGGCCATGATGGCGCTGGGCTACGTGATGCGCTACTGCGGACTGGATGCGACGCTGGGACTGGCGTTTGCGCGGACGGGGGCGCTCTATCCCTTCTTCGGCACTCTCATTGGCTGGGTGGGCACGGCGACCACGGGCTCCGATACCGCTTCGAACGTCGTGTTCGGGAGCCTGCAGCAGGTGACGGCGCGGCAGATAGGGGTTTCGCCGGCGCTGATGGCGTCGGCCAACTCAGTGGGAGGCGTGATGGGCAAGATGATTGCCGCGCCGAGCATCGTGGTGGCATCGACCGCAACGGAGACTTATGGACAGGAAGGCACGATTCTGCGCTTCGTGTTCTTACACAGCCTGGCACTGGCGGCCTTGGTTGGGTTGTTCGTTCTGCTCATGGCCTACGGTGCGCCGTTTGCAGCACTGGTGGGGAAGTAACGGGGCAGCGAGTCGGCGAGTCAGCTGCGTAGTGAGGGCCGCGGCGGTTACTCCTTGGCCGGCTCTTCCACAAAGACGTCGCAGGCCTTGTGCCACTGCCCGGGCTGGTTGAAGCCTGCGCCTTCGAGGCCGATCTTGTAGGCGGCGGTGCCGTTTTCGCCGCTGGCGCGGGCCAGGACGAAGCCTTCGTAGGCGATTCCTTTTTCCGTGATCACAATGACTTTCTGATCCAGTTCGAGCATGGCGCGTTCTCTCCGTTCGGGAGTTTGAGGAATAGCCTAGCCTGTTTCCTGCCGCCTTGCATAGGGTGATTGGGCAGGATACGTTGCCCCAGGGTCACTTCCGGGCTACCTGCGCGGGCGAGCACGGGGGCTTATTCTGGTGCCTATGAGACAACTTCTTCTGGTCGTGGCCGGCGTGGCGGCGCTGTCGGCGGTCTACCCAGCGGCTCCCGCGGGCGCGGATGCTCGGGGGCGTGAACTGATTGCGACGCTGCATCTGAAGGTGCTGCCGGGCGAGTCGGGCTACCTGGGACTGATTGGCGATTCAGCGCAGAAGGTCGAGGTGGATGGTCGAGCGCTGAGAGTGCAGAGCCAGGTCTACTACATGCTCACCCGCGACCGGCCGGTGAATTACCGCACTGGCTGGCTTCCGATGATACGCATGTTTTGATTGAGGGCGGGCCTGTGGACTACTTCATCTTTCATCCGGATGGCCGGGCGGAAAAGGTGGTACTGGGGCGGGATGTGGCGGCGGGCGAGCGGCCTGTGGTGGCTGTGCCGGGCGGTTGCTGGAAGGCGCTGCGACTGCACGATGGCGTGAGTTATGCGCTGATGGCCAATGCCCTTTCGCCGGAGTGGACGCCGGACCGGGTGAAGATTGGCGCGGGAGCGGAGTGGGTGAAGCAGTACGCGGGCAAGGCGCTGTGGGCGACGCCTGAAGACTTGAAGGCGCTGATCGGTCCGAACTGGAAGCCGTGATGGGACGAAATTCGAAGAAAAACAGAAGGTGAATACCAGTCTTTTTCGGCAAGCGGAGCCTCAGCCGAGGGAGGCAAACCTGCCGAAAACTAACGATTTCACCGACCCAGCAGCCCCTAAGTCCTTTGTTTTTGTTGCAGAAATGGGTATCTATTGGTCTAACATGCTTGTTGTCATGGGCATGCGGCAAAAGCGGGAGGGTAGGGGGGGACGGACGGCGAAACCGGAGGCATTCCGGCTGCGCAGCAGGTCTCCATGACTCATCCTCTCCAGACCCATTGTGCGCCAAAGGAGCGGAATGATCTGCAAATGCGCGGAAAAGAATTGGCACGGAGAGTGGCGCATCGGGTTCCTCTGTTTTGGGACAGGGAATGGTTAGCCGCCCCAGGACTTCCGCCGCTGCGTGAGACCTGGGGCGCTGGATGCGCAATGGGTGGGCTCCAGAATTGCCGCTGCTTGTTCGGGGGTCTGCGGGATTTTCCCCAGATCGGGTGGCCCGTTCAAATCCTGCGAGGCCACCGCTCTCTGTCGTTCACGTTGACTTGACGAACTCGACCTCGGCCCAGAGCATTTGGGAAGAGATGCTCTAGTGGCGATTCGCCGCCTCGGCGGCCAGCTTCACTTCCTCGAATGCCTTGCCCAGCAGTTCTTTCGCTTTGGCCGCGTGACCATTCATGTCATACTCATTGGCCACCTGCGCGGCGTCAATTTTGTTGATGGCCTGTTCGATGAAGCGTTGCGCGGCAGCCAGATTCGGATGCCGGTTTGGATTGACGTTTTGCCCGACCACGACACCAGATGCGAAAAGTCCCAGGCCGAGAACGCTGCCCAACAGCAGTCTGCGAGAAATCATGGGGATTTCCTCCGCAGACAAAATACAGATCGAAGGGGAGTCTGGCAATAGGAAAGATTTTGTCTGGAGCGACTGCGCATGTTGAGGCGCAGCCTGCTCCTGGAGGATACGCATCACCTGCGCTCCCAGGTCCTCCGCCGCGACGGACGAGGCCTGCGGTCCCGGCTTGTTCTGCGCATCCGGGCGGTGTAGCATTTGTCCGGGGTGGAGGGGTGTTTCTTCGATGAGCGAGATCATCTTTGAAGTGCGTGAGGACGAGGTGGATGGCGGCTACACGGCCAGCGCCCTCGGTTACGGCATCCACACGCAGGGAGACACCGTCGAGGAGCTGCGCGCGATGGTCAAGGACGCCGTCCGCTGCTACTTCGACGAGACCATGGAAGCTCCCAAGATCATCCGTCTCCACTTTGCGCCCGATTGCGACCAACGGACGTGTCAGGGCACGACTTCAGTCGTGCCGCAAGTGACGGCAAAAGCGGGCGGGCTTTTAGCCCCTGAGGCAACCCCGCTGGACCCGCACAATAAGAGCCACAATTACCCGATCAAGAAGCTGCAAGGGGTTGCGGCGGGAGAAGGCCAGTACCGGCTTCGCTCGGGGAGATTCCGTTTTCGCTACGACATTGCGGAGCGCGAGGCGGTGCTGCTGTATTGCGGGCTGCGGCGGGAGGATACTTACTGAGTGGACGGCGACTCCCGAGGCTGGCGCGCCTGCACAGCAAAAATACGGGGAACGGCTTGGCTCTAGCCCCGGCCACAACAGGATTTACAGTCGCAGGCCCGGGTGTTAGACTCCTCTTCACGAGGGCCGGCCATGCGGCGGACGATCCTGCTTAGCTTGTTTACGCTCCTTGCTGTGAGTGCGGCGAACGATGCCTGCGCCCAGCGCCGCGGCGGAGCCGGTCCTGGCCTCGCCCGGGGTGGCTATAATTTCGGCCGCGCCCGGGCCGTCTCGCCCTACGGATTCGGCTACCCATACCTGCCCTACGACTCTGGCGCCGCGTACGGCTACGCGCCCCAGCCGGTCCTTTTTGTTCAGCAGCCACTCCTCTTCGTTCAGCCGCCTGCGCCGCCCGTCGTCCAGCCGCCGGGGCATTCTGTGATCACAGAATACAAATGGCCTGCCGCGGGTGCGGCTTCTTCCTCCTCCGTGCCCTCGACAACCCCCGAGTCCGAGCCACAGGTCCTTGCCATTGTCCTCAAGAACGGTTCGACCCTCTCCGCCGTATCGGTCTTCGCCTCTGACGACGGCCTGCACTCCGTCGACCCCGACGCGAGGCACCTGCGCATTTCCATGAGCGAGGTCGACCGCGCAGCAACCCTCAAGGTCAACCGCGCGAGAAACCTGGATCTGTATCTTCCTGCCGCGCAGTGAGCCGCGCCTGCCTGACGCGCTTCGACTGTGGGTCAGTTTAATTTGGCCTTGTTGCTGGAATCCCAGGTCTCAGAAGCGGGACCTGGGCGACCGGCCCGCGAGGCTAAAATGACCGCATGCCCAGACTACTGCCCAGCAATGATTTCAGGGCGCGACGTCATATTCTCGTACGTGGCGATTTCGCTCTTGCGACGGGACGCGCGCAGCGACCGTCAGATTTGATTGAGAGGTCGACATGGGACGGAATAGTTACCTTACCGGATGATGTCGCGGTCCGAACGTCTAACCACCATGGCACAACCCTTCGACAGCTTGAGGAACTTTGGGGAGCGTGGGTCGAGTGTTACGGCAGTACCAAGGATTGTATGTTTCCTGTCATGTTGGATGCAGCGGACGATTTTCAGGCTGCGACCTACGCTGCTCTGACTGGATACTATCGACTGTCTGTCGCTGCTTTGCGAAGCTCGTTAGAGTTGGTGACCATCGGAGCATGGGCGCAGGTTTGCGGCAAGAGGAAAGAGTTTAAGAATTGGCGCGCGGGGAAACTCACACTGTCGCTAGGGCTGGCCTGTGACGGCCTGATCAGTGGGACGGAGTTGCTGCGCGCGCATCTTCGGTCCGTGGCGAATGACAGCTTATTTGATCAGAAGGACGCCCTGCATGAGGGCGGGTTCGTTCGGAGGATATACAGCGGCGTCTCGGACTTTGCGCACTCGCGTCCGGGGTATGCTGATGCGGATTTGCGCAAGAGCAACGGGCCAATTTATGTGCGCTCGGCCTTCAACCACGTGGCATGGGTGCAGTTTGAGACAATTGGCTTATGCTTCTTGCTTGTTCTCTTGGCTCGCCCTGGAATGCGCGTGCCGCCAGTGGTTGTCGACCTGTTCGCGGATGTAAAGCGAGTTAGATCAAGGGTTACTCGGGCTGCTTTTCAATCGCTCTACGTTTTAGCGCCCTGAGGATTCTGGCGTAATGTTCAAGGCTCAAATCTGAAATCTGGTGTATCCGGCTAAGGTCTGGGGAATCCAAGCAGGTTTGCTTCCTCATCCGGCCCCAAGAGGGCGGCGGCGACAATGTATCGCCAAGGAACAAGAAGCGAGCCTTTGGGAAATTCTGAGAATCGCTCGTCCGGCTTGATCCAGACCCCGTTTAGATCGTCAGATTCAATTGTGCCGACGAGTAAATCAGTTGGATGATCGTCGAGCTGGCCACCTTTGAGAAAGTTGTGCGCTTCCAACGTTCTGTACCACAGAGAATCCACCGCAAATGCGATCCTTCTACCGGCCTGCATTTCATAGGCCTGCCTCTCTACCTCACTGGTAATTCTAGCTCCAACGTTGACGAACGTGGAGGGCGGCCTGCTCCCTTGATTGCGGTTTTTCCTCAGACGGACGGGATTTCAACCGGCTATTTGGCGGGTTCGGGTGGGTGGCGGACGGCTAAAATCATGGGTAGCTATGGCTGAATTTACGCATTTGCATTTGCATACGGAGTACTCGCTGCTCGACGGCGCTTGCGACGTCTACAAGCTCGTCGACCGTGTCGCCGCCCTCGGTCAGACCTCCGTCGCGATGACCGACCACGGCAACATCTACGGCGCAGTCCACTTTTTCGACGCGGCCAAGGCCAAGGGGATCAAGCCGATTCTGGGCTGCGAGCTTTATATCTCGAAGAATGAGGACCACCGCGCGCCGGGCGAGGGGGACGACAACAATCACCTGCTGGTGCTGGCCGAGAACGAAGAGGGCTACCGGAACCTGATCCGGATTACGTCCGAAGCCTCGCTGCACGGGTTCTATCGCAAGCCGCGCGTCAGCAAGCGCTATCTCGCGGAGCACGCCGAGGGGCTGATCGGGTTTTCGGGCTGCCTGAGCGGCGAGCTGTGCGAGGAGCTTGTGGCCGGGCGGTATGAGAAGGCGCGCAGCGTGGCGCAGCAGTACGAGGATATTTTTGGCAAGGGCAATTTCTTTCTCGAAATTCAGGACCAGGGGCTGGAGGACGAGAAGAAGATTCACGAGGCGCTGTTCCGGCTGGAGCGGGAGCTGAACATTCCGCTGGTGGCGACCAACGACTCGCACTATCTGTGCGGCGAGGACTCGCATGCGCACGACGTGATGCTGTGCGTGCAGACGGGCGCGAAGGTGCACGACAAGGAGCGGTTCCGCTTCGACAGCGACCAGTTCTTTGTCAAGAGCGCCGACGAGATGGCGGTGATGTTCAAAGACGCGCCGGAGGTGCTGACGCGGACACAGGAGATTGCCGAGCGGTGCAATCTGAAGCTGGCCAAGGTGGATAATCCATTTCCGGAGTTTGCGGTGCCGGAGGGGCACACCATCGACAGCTACTTCGAGGAGGTGTGCCGGACGGGATTCAAAAAGCGCCTGGACACGGCGGTGCATACGCTGGAGGCGCGCGGCTCGCTGCGCCACGCGATGCACGAGTACCAGGCGCGCCTCGACTACGAGATCGACGTGATCAAGCAGATGAAGTACTCGGGCTACTTCCTCATCGTCTGGGACTTCATCAAGTATGCGCGGGATCATGGGATACCTGTCGGCCCGGGCAGAGGTTCGGCGGCCGGCTCGCTGGTCGCGTATGCGATGGAGATCATCAACGTCGATCCGCTGCAGAACGGGCTGCTGTTTGAGCGCTTTCTGAATCCTGAGCGCGTGTCGATGCCCGACGTGGACGTGGACTTCTGCATGAACCGGCGCGGCGAGGTGATCGACTATGTGACGCGCAAGTATGGGCGCGAGCAGGTGGCGCAGATCATCACCTTCAACACCATGGCGGCCAAGGCGGCCATCAAGGACTGCGGCCGCGCGCTCGACATGCCCTATGGCGATGTGGACCGGATTGCAAAGCTGGTTCCGGCGACGGTGGGCATGACGCTGGACAAGGCTCTGGAGGACGTGCCCGAGCTGCGCAAAGCGTATGACACCGATGCGGTGATTCGCGAGCTGCTGGACACGGCGAAGAAACTGGAGGGCCTTGTGCGCGGCTCGGGTGTGCATGCTTCGGCGGTGGTGATTGCGCCGCGACCGCTGACGGACCTGGTGCCGATCAACAAGACCAAGAACGATGAAATTGTGACGGCCTATGACATGAAGGCTGTCGAAAAGCTGGGCCTGCTGAAGATGGACTTCCTGGGGCTGACCACGCTGACGGTGATTGACGATTGCCTGAAGCTGATTGAACAGAGCCGCGGGGAGAAGGTCGACATTGAGGCAATTCCGCTGGACGACGAGGAGACTTATAAGAGAGTTTTTCATTCGGCGCTGACGTCGGGGGTGTTTCAGTTTGAGTCGAGCGGCATGCGGGATATGCTGCGGCGGTATAAGCCGGACCGGATTGAGGATTTGACGGCGCTGACGGCGCTCTACCGGCCGGGGCCGATCCAGGGCGGCATGACGGACGACTTCATCGAGCGCAAGTGGGGACGGCGCAAGGTGGAGTACATGCTCCCCGAAATGGAGCCCATTCTCAAGGAGACGCTGGGCGTCATCGTCTACCAGGAGCAGGTCATGCAGATTGCGAACGTGCTGGCGAGCTACTCGCTGGGCGAAGCAGATCTGCTGCGGCGCGCGATGGGCAAGAAGAATGCCGAAGAGATGGCCCTCCAGCGCGACCGCTTTATGAGCGGGGCCGCGGCGCTGGGGCATCCCAAGGGGATCGCGGGCGAGATCTTCGACCAGATGGAGAAGTTTGCCGGCTATGGATTCAACAAGTCGCACTCGGCGGCTTACGGCCTGGTGAGTTACCAGACGGCTTATTTGAAGACGCATTATCCGGTGGAGTTTATGGCGGCGCTGCTGACTTCAGAAACTTCGAAGCCGGAGAACGTGGTGAAGTATATCGGCGAATGCAAGGAGATGAGCATTCGCGTGGAGCCGCCGGATGTGCAGGTGTCGGGGGCGCAGTTTACCCCGCATGTTACGGCGGAGGGCGAGGCGATTCGGTTTGGTTTGGCTGCGGTGAAGAATGTGGGCGGAAATGCGATCGAGTCGATTATGAAGGCGCGCGCGCAGGTGGGAGGGCGGTTCAAGAATCTTTGGGAATTTTGCGAGAAGGTCGACCTCCGCGTGATGAACAAGAGGGTGATCGAGTCGCTGATCAAGGCCGGCGCGCTGGACACGCTGGGTACGCGGGCGGCGCTGATGAAGGCCGTGGACAAGGCGATGGAGCGCGCGCAGAAGGCGCAGAAGGATGCGGCACAGGGACAGCATGGGTTGTTTGGGCTGTTCAACGAGGCTCCTGCGGCGGGGCGCGATGCGGATGATTTACCGCGCACGGCGGACTGGGAAGAAGGCGAGCGGCTGGCCAATGAAAAAGAGGTGCTGGGGTTCTTTGTGTCGGGGCATCCGCTGGACAAGTACGCGGAGAAGCTGCGGAATCTGATGGGCGTGATTTCAACGGCGGAGGCGCTGGAGCGGAAGCCTCCGGAGAAGCGCTGGGGAACGCAGGCGGATCCGGCGGATGAGATTCAAGTCGCCGGGATGATTCTGGGGCTCAGGGTGCAGAAGAGCAAGCGCGATCAGAAGCTCTATGCGCAGGCGGCGCTGGAAGATGCAACGGGCAAGATCGACCTGATCTGTTTTTCGCGGGACTACGAGAAGCTGCAGGGGCAATTGAAGATTGAGGCACCGGTACTGGTGCGCGGCGTGCTGATGGGCGACGAAGATGCTGCGCCGAAGATTGCGGTCAGCCAGATTGTTGCGCTCGAAGAGGTGCAGGTGAAGCTCCCCGCAGGGGTGAGGATCAGGATCAATTTGGATCGGGCGACGGAGGAGATGTTCGCGGAGTTGAAGAGCGCGGCGGATGCTGCGCCGGGGCCGGGGAAGGTGATGCTGCACCTGGAAAAGAAGGGCGAGTACGCGGTGATTCTGGAGCCAGAGGGGATGAGCGTGGCGGCGGATCGCGGCTGGGTGGAGCGGGTGGAAGAGTTGGTGGGCAAGGGGACGGTGCAGGCGGTGGGGTGACTAGCTGGTCAGGCGATCAGCTCGACCAGATCGCTGAATTCGGGGCCGGCCAGGCTCTTAACGGCTTTATCCATGGTGGCGAGTTTGCCGCCGTGATGTTTCGCGATGCCGAGCAGGTAGCCGTCGGTGATTTGTTTGGGTCCGTGCATGCGTCTTTCGAATGGAGATGTGGCTTCGAAATAGCTGATGGTGGTGGGCCAGAAGGCGTGACCGGGCCAATTGAGGAAGTCCAGCATCAACTCCCGAGCATCGCTCAGTGCGAAACGCTCTCCCGTGATTGCAGGGGAGCATATAACGCGGAGAAAACCTGCCTGGGTGAGCGAGCAGGTTGCAAACGATTTGGCGGCATTCTTCGTGAATCAGGCGCGAACCCTGGCTTGTTCGGTATGCTTGGGCCAGAGCAGTGGGATCAACACATTTGTGTCGAGCAGATAGCGAGTCATCCGAGTTCGGCCTGAGCGCGCAGGACGTCTTCGGTTGTAATCCACTTGCCGTCCATGGGGATGTCCGCGGTGGGGAAGCCATCCACGTAGCGAATCCGCGGTGGTGTGGGTTCGGTTTTTTCAATCAGTGCGGAGATGGATTCGCTCATGGAAAGTCCCGTTGCCTCCTGGAAGCGTTCGACGATCTCGAGAGCCTCAGGAGACAGGGCGACCGTGGTTCTGCGCGGCACGCGCTTTACTGCGACCTGCTTCTTCGCTGGTCTTGTGCGAGAACCCTGGGCGATTCGTTTTGTCGATGCGACTGAGGTGGCCATGATTCGAATATGATGCGCCTCTTCGTAGAAAAGTGCAAGAAATGCAAATGTGATGCAGAAATGCGAATGAGTGCATCGGAACAGGATACAGATATGCGATACAGGCAACTGGGGCATGGGCCACTGGAAGTATCGGAGTTGAGCTTTGGGACTTGGTTGACGGTGGCGGGCGGCATTGGCCGGGAGCAGGCGGTCCGCTGCATTCATGCGGCTGTGGAGCACGGGATTACGCTCTTCGACACTGCGAACCAATATGGAGCGGGCGAGGCGGAGCGGGTGCTGGGCGAGGCGCTCAAGGCTTATCCGCGAGACCTGTACCAGGTGGCGACGAAACTGTATTTTCCGGTGGGGGACGAGCCGGACCGGGGCTTGTCTGCGGCACAAGTCGAGAAACAACTGGACCGGTCGCTCATGCGGCTGGGCGTGGACTGCATCGATCTTTACCAGTGTCATCGCTTCGACAAGGAGACGCCACTTGAGGAGACGCTGGGCGCGCTGGATGAGGCGGTGAGAACGGGCAAGGCGCGGGCCATCGGGTTCAGCGAGTGGACAGCGGAGCAGATCGATGCGGCGGCGGCGATTTGCGAGCGAGACGGGCTGACGGCGTTTTCGTCGAGCCAGCCGCAGTACTCACTGCTGTGGCGCAAGCCGGAGGGCCGGGTGTTCGCGGCGTGCGCGCGCCATGGAATTGGGAACCTGGCGTTTTCGCCGTTGGCGCATGGCGTGCTGACGGGCAAGTATGCACCGGGAGAGCCTCCGCCGCCGGGGAGCCGGGCGGCCAGCGAAGAGATGAACGTCTTCATGGAGACGGCGGGACGGCACTACCGATCCAATTTTTTGCTTCAAGCCGTTGGGCAATTGAAGCCCATTGCCGCCGATCTGGGGTTGACGATGGCGCAGATGGCGCTGGCCTGGGTGTTGCGGCGCGCGGAGGTGGCCTCGGCGATCATTGGAGCGTCGCGGCCGGAGCAGGTGGCGGATAATGTGAGGGCGATTGGAGTCAAGCTGCCCAACGAGGTGCTGGAGCGGATCGATGAGGCGGTGGGTGGGGTTGCGGTTCGGGAGTGAATTGCTGCAGAGAGAGAAAGGAACGGTAATGAACGGCTGGACGAGACGGCAGTTTCTTGAGGGGGCATTGGGTTCGGCTGCGTCTCTTGCGTTGACCGGGTCGGGTCCTGTAGCGCTGGGGGCCGTGGCAAACCCTTCAGGGTTGCAGGGAAGATTTGTGACGCATGTTTCGGTTGTGCGCGTGAATCAGATTGAGGTGACTCCGGATCGGTCGATTGGCGAGGACGAACCTGCGGACAACCGGCCGGAGCGCATTCGCTCGCGGCGGGAGGCCTTTGCGCGGGGCTGCCCAAGGGGCAGAATGACCTGGGCCATCAGTTGGCTGGCGCTCAACGACAACAGGCCCGAGTACAAGGAGGCGCGGCGGTTGCTTGCCTCTTATCACGACAAATATGGCGATGAAATTACGTTCATCCCGGGCGGCTATTTTGCGCCCATGTATGACACGCGCGAGCATAATCGGCAAACGATTCACACGGCGTTAGGGATGATCTCCGCGATGGTGGGAGGCGGCTACCGGCCCGAGTGCCTGGTGGCGGGCTATCTGGATGCTGAGAACCAGCGGCGCCTGGCGAGCGACGAGGGAATTCACGTCTGCCAGGGGCAGATTTGGAGCCAGCACGGCATCGACAACGGCGACGGCGACGGCGGCATCTGCTATCCGTATTACCCCAGCCGGGAGCACTATCTGAAACCGGCGCAAGGAGAGGCGGATTTTATTGACTGCGTCTGCCTGGACGGCTGGACCTGCGACTTTTTAGCAGCGCGGCGCGAGGGGTTTCAGGGAGGGTTCAACAGCCGCATGGGCGTGGGCCCAATCGAGACAGTGGGAAACCTGGGCCTGGAAGCCGGGCGCAGGGAGATGATGGCGACCACTGCCATGCACTTCGACCGGGGCCACGCTCTGAATGGATTTGGCTTTGTGACAGGGATCTGGGAGGTGTCGGTGGGCCACGATGCGGACCTCAAGTGGTGGCTCGAGGCGGTGAGAGAACGGTGGCCGGACACGCAGGTCATGACGGAAGGTGCCTTTGGTCTGGAGTGGCGCAGGCACACGCCCAGCAATGCGCGGCTCGACTACCGTTTTGTTGCGCGCGGAACCGGAGCGCCCGGCTCGGAGAAGGAGCTTGAAATCGAGTGGTGCATGAACCGGGAGTTCCGGCTGGGTCTGCTGAGGGATTGGACCACGGGCGCACCGGCGATGGCAATCGACTTTACCCGGTACGATTTGACGGCGCGCGAGCCAGAGGGAATGCAGCGGGAGTGGAGCCTGATGAACGCGCTCAACCAGAAGGGCACGCGGCCCCAGGACAAGCCGATGCGGCTGGGACAATTGAGGTCGGAAGACCAGAGCCGTATCTATGCACGCTACCCGGAGCTGAAGCAGCTAGCTTGAGGAGGCTCCGGGAGGCTTTTGAGGGACCAAGACGCAGTGACCGAAAGGTTAACAAATAGATCAGGAAATCGTTAGCACTGGCTGAGCAGCGCGGCCCATTTGCGGATGGCGTCTGCTGTGACAGGCTGGCCGCCGGCTCCGCTGGCTGCCAACTGCACGGCGAAGTTGCCGAGGGTGGAGCTTTCCGGGTGGCCGATTTCGATTGGCCGGTGGGTGCGCTGCTGGGTGAGTTCGGTGAGCAGCTTGTTACGGCTGGCGCCTCCCAGGATGTGGATGCGGTCGAACTGGCGGCCGAGGAGTTTCTCCAGGCTGTCGAGCGCGTAGGCGTAGCGGTCGGCAAGGCTCTCGAAGATGACGCGCGCAAAGACGGGCTCGTTGCCGGCCACATCGGGGATGGTGGCCCAGCGCCGGCGCCAGAGCTGGTGGTTGATGCGTTCGGGCATCTCGGAGTCGAGCAGCAGGGGCTCGGCATCGACGTCGATGATGCCGGGGAATCCCGATTGGGTAGCCTGCGCGATCAGCTCTTCAATGTTCCAGGGGCGACCTTCGGCGGCCCATGCATCCATGCATTGCTTCAGCAGCCACATGCCGTTGACCAGGGAGTGGAAGCAGAGGCCCCCACCGGCTGCGCCGAGGTTGGTGTAGCGGGCGTCGAAGGCTTCGCTGCTGGTGACGGGCTCGGTGATGAGGGTGCCGACCAGGGACCATGTGCCGGAGCAGATGTACAGGGTGGAGTCGAGGCTGGAGGGAATGCCGGCGATGGCGGAAGCGGTGTCGTGGCAGGCGGGAGCGATGAGTACGGTGTTGCGGAAGGCGTCGAGCGAAGCCAGAGGGCCTTGCAGCCGGTCGAGGATGGTTCCGGCGGGGACGATGGGCGGCGCGGCGTCGAGGGACAGGCCGAGCAACTGGAAGAGTCCGGCGTCCCAGTCGCCTGTCTTGAGGTCGACAAGGCCGGTGTGGGTGGCATTGGTGTGCTCGGCGACGCGGCGGCCTCCGAGCCAGTAGAGAACATACTCCGGCATCATGACCCAGGGAGCGTGGGGGTCGATTCCAGCGGCCTGGTCGGCGAGCAACTGGTAGACGGTGTTGATGCGATGCGGCAGGACGCCGGTGCGCGCAAACAGCTCGCGCGGCGGAATGATTTTGTCCGTGGCTTCTTTGACGGGCTCGGTGCGTTCATCGCGATAGCAGAACGGCTGGCGCAGGGGAAGCCCGCCGGGCGCCAGGCGCACATAATCGACCGACCAACTGTCTACAGCGATGGAGGCGATGCCTTCGGTGGCGATCTGCGCTGACTTGCGCAGGCCTTCCTCGAGGCCTGCCAGGATGGTTTCGAGCGGCCAGTGCAGCGTTTTTGCGTGATGGACGGGGCCGTTGGGGATGCGATGGACGACTTCGATGCTCGGCTGATCGTCGATCCAGCGGAGCAAGGAAACTCGGCAGCTTTCAGCGCCCAGGTCGATGGCGATACGTGCAGGTTCTTGCATAAGAGTGTTTCAGTCCCTCAAGGAGTTTAACGCAGGAACGCCTCGACAAGCCCGCCGTCGACGGGAATCAGGTGGCCAGTGGTGCAACGGGAACGCGGGCTGCCCAGAAAAAGAATCGCTTCCGCGCAGTCCGAGGGTTCGATCGGCCGGTGGGTCAGCGTGCGTTTGGCGTAGTAGGCGGCGAGCAGGTTGCGCAACTCGTCGTCGGAAAGAGACTCATCGAAGGGGATGTGGTACTTGGCGAGCGAGGTCTTGACGCGGTCGCGGGGGAACATGGTCGAGCCCTTGACGACTGTGGCGGGACTGATGCCGTTGACGCGCACACACGGCGCGAGGGCCACGGCGAGTTCGCGCACCAGGTGCGAAACAGCCGCTTTGCTCACATCGTAGGCCTCGGAGCCGTGCTTGGAGACGACGGCGTTGGCGGAGCTGGTCAGGACGATGGCCCCGTCGAGGGCCTGCTCCTTGAAGATCCTGGCAGTCTCGTCGGCGAGCAGGTAATTGGCGGTCACGTTTATGTCGAGCGTGGTAGCCCAGAGGGCATCGGGTATTTTGCCGGCGGCCGAGGAGGGGAACATGGCCGCAGTGTTGATGAGGATGTCGAGGCCGCCGAAGGCCGCGATGGTGGAGCTGATGGCCTTGGCGATGGCTTCACGGCTGCGGATGTCGACCGCAGTGACAGCGGTGAACTCGGTCGAGACGACGGACTTTAGTTCGGCGACGACGCGGGCAGCCGCCGCCTCGTCGCGATCGGCAACCACCACGTGCGCGCCGCGGGCGGCGGCCAGGTGGGCGACCTCGCGGCCGATGCCGCTGCCTCCGCCGACGATGAGAGCGATGCGCCGGCTGAGTTCCTTCTCCGGAGGCTGGCGGCGGATCTTGGCTTCTTCCATGGCCCAGTATTCGATGCGGAAGGCTTCGATGGCCGGAAGAGCAACGTAGTTGGAGAAGACTTTGAAGCTGGCGGGGTCGTCGTGGAGGCCGCACTGCGGCAGCGTGCCCGTAACTTCGCCTTCGGACAAGAGCGTGGCGCCTTCCATGACGTGGATGGCGTTGGTGTAGAACTCGCCTGTGATGCGGGCTTCGGTCTTGTTCTTGCCGAAGCTGAACATGCCCAGGCCCTGGATGAGAACGACGGTGGGGCTGGTGTCGCGCAGGGCGGGCGAGCCGGGCGTGGCGAAGGAGTGGTAGTAGTCGCGGTACTGCTGGCGGTATTCAACCAGCGACGTCTCGATCTGGTGCTTGAGGGTGGCCAGGTTGGCGGCCGGCGCCCAAGGAACGAAGAGCGGGCGGATCTTGGTGCGGATGAAGTGGTCGGGGCAACTGGTGCCGAGGAAGGCCAACTCGCGAGCGTGGACGGAGTTGACGAACTGGAGCACGTCGGGCGCGTCGGTGAAGTTCGCAATCCAGCGGTTCTGGGTGCTGACGCGGCCGCGGAGAAAGGGCGCGATCTCGACGGGGAGGTGGGCGCGGTCGTTGCGGGCAGGAACCGCCTGGCCGCCGAAGCGCGATGGGCCCTTGGCGATGCCGTGGCGCTCAATGAATTGGCCGATCTGGTCAATCACGGCGAGAGTGTTCAGGTAGCACTCGCGCTGCGTGTCGCCCCAGGTGAAGATGCCGTGGCCGCCGAGGACGATGCCGTCGCAGCCGGGGTTGTCGCGCACGGCCTGGCGCAGCATGAGGCCGAGTTCAAAGCCCGGGCGCTGCCAGGGAATCCATACCAGGGAGTGATTGAATTCGCGGTTGAACTCCTCCATCTTGGTTTTGCCGTTGGCCGAGGCGGCCAGAGCAATGCCCCAGTCCGGGTGCAGGTGATCGACGTGGAGGAAGGGAAGAAAGCCGTGCAGCGGCGTGTCGATGGAGGCCGCAACCGGATTGTTGCGGAAGGTGCAAAGCGGGTACATGTCCACCATGTCGTCTTCGTGCTCGACTCCCTGGTAGCTGCGCTCAAGGGCCAGGAACTTGTCGATGTAAAGCGTGGCCAGGCCGGAGCGCTTCATGCTGCCCAGGTCACCGCCTGAGCCCTTGACCCAGAGGACTTCAACCGGCTCGCCGGTGAGCGGGTCGATCTCGCGCACCTTGGAGCTGGTGTTGCCGCCGGCAAAGTTGGTGATGCGCAGGTCGGAGCCGAGCAGGTTGGAGCGGTAGCGGAGCAGTTCGGGCTCGTCGAGGGAAGCGGCGAGTTGCGGGTCCCAACGATCTTCAAGGAACAGGAGGGTAGCGGAGGGGGAAGCAGCCTGTGTCATATACACCACTTTACGGGGAATTCTACAGCGTAGATAAGATAACACAGGAAAATAGCAATAGGGAATATATTTCGTATGTGGATTCGAGACGTTGGTCCGGCTTTTTAGGAACAGACAGGTGAACCTGCGCCAGCTTTACGTTTCGGATTCGGCAAGGGTTTCGGCGGTGACAGCCTTGTGGCGGACGTAGTTATACGGAGGCACTGTATAGCCGCGCAGCAGCGAGATGCCGAGCTGGATGAGGCGGGGGCCGTAGGTTTCGACTTGATGGGAGATTGACCCGATGAGGGCGCTTTTGCCGCTGCGCATCTCGCTGAGGGCTTCGGGGATGCAGTCCTGGCCGACGATGGCGAATTCGGCCTCTCGGCCGGCCTGCCGGGCGGCATCAAGGACGCCGAGGGCGCTGGAGTCGGTAGCGGCGGCGACCAGGATGTGCTCGCCCTTGTGGCGGGTGCGGAGGAACTCGGTAACGGCAAGCTGACTGTGCTGGCGCATGCCGCGGCCTTCCAACTGGACGAAGCAATCGGCGGGGATTCCTGTGAGCCTTTCGCGAATGCCGTCGAAGGCGCCGGAGATGCGGGCCTGGACGAAGCTGCCGGCCTCGGCGAATCCCACGCCGAGGATCACGTCGGCTTTGCCCTTCCATTTACGCAGGGCGTGCTGGGCAAGCAGGGAGCCGGCTTCGAATCCGCACTCGAAGTTGTCCACGCCGAAGTAAGTGGAGTTGGGGTGGGGCACATCGATGGCGACCAGGGGAATGTCTGCCTTTTTGAAGATGTGGGCCACGCGGGGCGCGGCAGCTTCTTCCACCTGGAACTCAAGGACCAGGTCAACGCGTTTGGCGACGAGTTCTTCGGCGTTGCGGACGGCGACATCGGGATCGTAGCGGTTGTCGAGGATGATGAGCTCGACGCCGGCCGCGGCGGCAGCGGCGGTCACGCTGTGGGCGACGGCCACGGAAAAGGGCATTTCCGCGCTCTGCACGGCAAAGCCGAACCGAAGGCGCCGGGGCCGGGAAACCAGGCGATAGAGGCCGTTTTGCGCCTGGGCAACGTAACCGCGATGGACGAGAGTCTTGAGGATGCGGTAGACGCTGGTCTTGGAGATTTTGGTCTTCTGGTAAACATCTTCGAGGGAGACCGGGGCGTGATTTTCCTCGAGGAGCTCGATGACGTCGAGGGCCTTTGAGAGGATAGGAATCAGGTAGAGGCGCTTGATCTTTGCCTTGGGCAACTGACTGTCTCCAGGATGCTATTCAATGAGGATCAGATTCCTTCCAGAATAAACCCTTTCAGGCGTAGCTGCTTACGGCTGACTGGCGGCTGCCCCGCTCGTGTGCGATGCGCTCCACGTATCCTCCTTCGCGGAGAGCGGCAAGGGGGTCGGCGGGAAGGCCGCGGGCCACGCGCCAGGCAGCGGCCAGAGGGCGGACGTCGGTCCAGAAGGCGCCGCGGAAAAGCTCCTCGGCGGCGACGATGTCGCAGGACCGCTGATGGCGGTCCAGCTGCTCGCGATCGACCAGCGCGGCCTTGAGCCAGAGTTCCTGGGCGGTGACGACGGTCTGGACGGTGGCTTCGATCTTGCCTTTGAGGTTGTGGCTCTGGTCGATCATGAACGCGACATCGTGGGGCAAACCCTCGAATTCAGCGCTTTGCAACTCATGGAAGATGCGGAAGATCTGGTAGGGATCGATGGAGCCGAGGGTGAGGTCGTCGTCGGCGTAGCGGCGGTCGTTGAAGTGGAATCCGCCGAGCAGGCCGGTATGGAGCAGCCAGGCGACAATCTGCTCGATATTCTGCGAGGAGTAGTGATGTCCTGTATCAACCAGGACGCGGGCCTGCGGACCAGCTGTCTGCGACAGATGAGAAGACATGCCCCAGTCGGCGATGTCGGTGTGGTAGAAGGCGGGCTCGAAGGGCTTGTATTCGATGAGCAGGCGCTGGCCGGGAGCCAGGGCGGCGTGGGCGGTGCGCAGGGCCTCTTCAAGCCATGCGATGCGATGCCGGATGCTCTGCGAGCCAGGATAGTTCGAGCCGTCGGGGAGCCAGAGAGAGACGTCGCGGGAGCCGGTCGCCTTGGCAATCTCGACGGAATCGAGCATGTGGTCGACGGCCTGTTGACGGATTTGAGCGTCGGGGTTGCAGAGGGAGCCGAACTTGTACTGCTGGTCCTGGAAGAGGTTGGGGTTTATGGAGCCGGCGTGGATGCCGAAGCGCTGTTCCAACTGCTTCAGCTCGGGGACGTCGGCGAGGCCGTTGGGCAGGTCCCAGAGGACGTGCAGCGCGATGGTGGGCGTGACGCCGGTCAGGCGGTTGACCTCGGCTGCATCTGCGAACTTCTCCTCGAGGGTGGAGGCAGCGGCGGCCTGGACGAACTTGCCGAAGCGCGTGCCGGTGTTGGCGAATCCCCAGGAGGGAATCTCGACCTGGAAGGCGTCGAGGGCTTCAACTGCACGATCAAAGAGTGCGGACTCGGAGTGCGTCATGGCGGGCACCTTTCGCTGGGCGGATTAGGCCAAGTCAACCGTTCCGGTTCGGTGCGAATGAGGACCGCATGAAGGCATCGCGGCCCGAGGCCCGAACTGGAAAGCAGTATATTATTCGATAGAGAGACGAATTGTCTATTGCAATTAGAGAATTTGCGCCGCGAGGTGCGTTTTCCAGCGCCGCGGCGCGGTCTTGCACCCTGTTTCAAGCAGGTGCGGCCCAAACAAAGCTACCGGTGGCGGTTGCGAGAGCGGATGGCGGGCCGGACCTGCGCAAAGAGCAGTTTCTGGCCGGGCAGAGTCATGGCTGCTGTTCTAGAATAGGCCGGTTCGGTTTTCAGGAGGCAACATGAGGTGTGGATTTCAAGGCAGAGGTGTGCTGCGTTTCTTTCTGACAGTTCTGTTGTGCGTTTCCGCTTCCTTCCTCATGGGCGGGATGGCGAGCCGGGCGCAGACGGCGGAGGACGAGAAGAAGATCAACGACACGATCGCGAAGATGACGCTGGAAGAGAAGATCCAGATGCTCTCGGGGTCGAGCATGATGGCTTCGACTCCGGTGGCGCGGCTGGGGATTCCGGCCTTCCGCATGAGCGACGGGCCGGTGGGCGCGCACATACCGCCGCCTTCGACGGCCTACGCCGCCGGAATCGGCCTGGCGGCGAGCTGGGATCGCGACCTGGCGGTGCATGTGGGAACGCAGATCGGGCGGGATGCGCGGTCGCGCGGGGCCAGCTACCTGCTGGGGCCTGGGGTGAACATCTATCGGGCTCCGCTGAACGGGCGCAACTACGAGTACTTCGGCGAAGACCCGTTTCTGGCCGCGGAGACCGCGGTGGGCTACATCAATGGCGTGCAGTCGCAGGGCGTGAGCGCCACGGTCAAGCACTACGCGGCCAATAACTCGGAGTACTTCCGGTTCACGTCAGACTCGATTGTGAGCGAGCGGGCGCTGCGGGAGATTTATCTGCCGGCCTTTGAGGCGGCGGTGAAGCAGGCGCATGTGGGCTCCATCATGGACTCCTATAACCTGCTCAACGGCGAGCACACCACGCAGAACTACCACCTGAACGTGGAGATTGCCAAAGAGCAGTGGGGGTTCGACGGGGTGATGATGTCGGACTGGACGGCGACCCACGACGGCGTGGCCGCGGCCAACGGGGGACTGGACCTGGAGATGCCGTTCGGCACTTACATGAACGCGAAGACGCTGCTGCCGGCTGTGAAAGAGGGCAAGGTCAAGGAGCCGGTGATCGACGACAAGATCCGCCGCATTCTGCGCAATGGCTATCGCTTCGGCTGGATCAACCACGACCCGCTGGACGAGAGCATTCCGCGCTACAACCAGCAGGGGCGGCAGGCGGCGCTGCAGGGCGCGCGCGAGGGAATTGTTCTGTTGAAGAACCAGGGCAGCCTGCTGCCGCTGGACCCGAACAAGGTGAAGACCATTGCGGTGATCGGGCCGGACGCCTTTCCGGCGATTCCGACGGCGGGCGGCAGCGGGCAGGTTCCCACCTACTCCGAGGTGAGCATGCTGAAGGGGATCAGCGACCGGCTGGGCGTGAATGCGAATGTGCTGTACGACCGGGGCGTGCCAAAGCTCTCCGTTCTTGCCATGCGGTCGGGATTCAGCCTGTCTGCTGACAAGTTCGTCCCCGGCCTGACTGTGGAGACCTTCGACAACGAGAAGTTCGAGGGCAAACCGCTGGCCACGCGGACGGAGATGACGGCCAATACCGGGCAGAACGTGCTGAACAACCCGGATATGGCGGAGATGATCAGCAGCATCACCGCTGACCAGATGGCGGCCTTCATGAACGTGGGCGGGCCGCCGCGCTTCAGCCGCTGGACCGGCTACTACTTTGCTCGCGCCGCAGGCAACCACGTGCTCTTCGTCGAGAACCAGGGCAAGTACCGCCTCACCATCGACGGGCAGACGGTAATCGACCACGCGGAGGTTCCAAAGTTTGCGGTGGCGCAGCGGGTTGTGCCGCTGACGCCGGGGCCGCACAAGGTGGTGCTCGAGGTGCTGAGCCCGCCGCAGTTCGGCGAAGGAGCGGTCAAGATCGGCATTGCGCAGGAAGGCACGCTGGTGAACCAGTCGGCTCTCGATATGGCGAAGCAGGCCGACGCTGTGATTGTGGCCGTGGGCTACAACGCGGACATCGAAACCGAGGGCGCGGATCGCGAGTTCCAACTGCCTCCAGGCCAGGATGAACTGATTGAGAAAATCGCGGCGGTGAACCCGAATACCATTGTGACGGTCACGGCCGGCGGCAGTGTAGATGCTTCGCGCTGGATCGACCACGTGGCGGCGCTCATGCAGAACTGGTATCCGGGCCAGGAGGGCGGAACGGCGCTGGCCGAGGTGGTCTTCGGCGACGTGAACCCCTCGGGACGGCTGCCCATCAGCTGGGAGCGCAACCTGAAGGACAACCCGTCGTATCCGTACTACTATCCGACGCCGGGGACGCTGAAGATTCCCTACAAGGACGATGTGTTTGTGGGTTACCGCGGCTACGAGCACAACGGGGTGAAGCCGCTGTTCCCATTCGGCTATGGGCTCTCGTACACGAGCTTCAAATACTCTGACCTGGAGATTCAGCAGGGGACAAACGCCGGCGATTACGCAGTCAGTTTCGATGTGACCAACACGGGCACGCGGGCCGGGGCCGATGTGGGCCAGGTGTACGTGAGCGAGGATCATCCGCCGATTGCGCGGCCTGCACAGGAGCTGAAGGGCTTTGCGCGGGTGGCGCTCGATGCGGGCCAGACCCGCCACATCACCGTGCCTCTACATGCCAGGAGCTTCACCTGGTATGACGAAAAGGCCGCGGCGTGGCATGCCGATGCGGGAAGCTTCACGGTCCATGTGAGCAGGTCTTCTGCCGATCCGCAACTCGAAGGGAAGATCACGCTCGACCAGGCAATCATGCTGCCGGTGAAGCAGTAGGGCAGCACACAGCTGACAGTTGTCAGTTCGACTAGCGCTGAGATGTGCGGCTCAAGCAGACGAAAAACCGCCGGTGGGATCCTTTACGGAGCGGCTCCTCGGCGGTTTTTTGGCAGAGAGGTCTCTCAAAATCTGCGGAGCAGCCATGTTCAGGTCAACCTTTTCCGCCCAGATGCCGTCTAACGATGTTGCCCGGTCCTTTTTCCTCCTTTCGCGATGTGCCGCCGTCTCATCCTCTCCGTTCATACGTTCTTGCTGGCTTCCAATGTCAATCGCAACCAGAGACAGAAACTCAGGGCCAGGGCCCCTTCGGAGTGAACTCCCATCTTCGGATTTGATCCTGCTCTCACACGCAGTTGCCTCTTGAATTCATGATGAAAATAGCAATTCGATGACAATTTCGTCATTCCGGCTTGTTCCAATTGGAAGTGAATGCAGGAGTTAGTTGGCCGTGCTATTTTGATTGGGACTGCAAGCCGCTGCGCGTTCGCTTCGGATTCGCCAAAGAAAGGGTTAAGGAAACTGTCATGCGTTCACTCCCCCTCGGTATTTTGTCCGCCGCATTGCTCGTAAGCGCATCCGCGCTGGCCCAGCAAGCGGGGCCTGCTGTGCGGATCGTCAACCCCATCGACGAGAGGCAGCTGGTTACGATCAAGGGCACGATGCACCCGCTGGCCAACTCGAGGAACGACCGCGGCGCGGCCCCGGATGAGATGCAACTGGAGCGGATGCACCTGGTGTTGAAGCGAAGCAACACCCAGGAGACGGCGCTGCGGCAGCTGATTGCCGACCTGCATACGCCGGGGACGGCCAACTATCACAAGTGGCTGACACCGGATGCATTCGGCAAGCAGTTTGGCCCGTCGGACCAGGACATTGCGGCGGTGGAGACGTGGCTCGCGGGGCACGGGTTCAACGTGGCCCAGGTAAATCCGGGCAGGCAGACGATCGAGTTCAGCGGCAACGTCAAGCAATTCCGCAGCGCGTTTCACGCGCAGATTCATAAATACGCGGTGAATGGCGAGACCCATTTCGCCAACGCCGCCGACCCGCAGATTCCGGCGGCGCTGGCTCCGGTGGTGGGCGGATTTGTTTCGCTCAACAACTTCCGCGCCACGAGCTATGCCAAGTACCTGGGCAAGGCGCAATACGATCCCAAGACTGACCGCGCGACAGCGGATTGGACCATTGGCAGTAGTGCCAATGGATACTACTTCCTGCTCGCGCCGGGAGATTTTTCCGTTCAATACGATCTGAACCCGCTCTACACCGCGGGAACCAACGGCTCCGGGCAGACCATCGCGATCATCAATGAATCCAATATCAATGTTGGCCTGGTGAACAGTTTCCGCAGTCTTTTTCTCCCGAGTTATCCCGCCAACCCGCCGCAAATCATCATTGATGGAAACGATCCGGGGGTAGACGGGATCAACAATCCCTCCGGCCCGAACGGCGCGTCGACCGAGGCCTATCTCGATGTGGAGTGGGCGGGAGCGGTGGCGCCCGATGCCACCGTCGATCTTGTGATCGCTGCGGATACCGCGCTTCAGAGCGGCCTCACCCTGGCCATGGAACACGCAGTCTACGCCAACATTGCGCCGGTCATGAGCCTCAGCTTCGGCAACTGCGAAGCGAACCTGAGCACCTTCAACGGCTTTCTCAATTCGCTCTGGGAGCAGGCTGCTGCGCAGGGCATCACGGTGATGGTCTCGGCTGGCGACGCCGGTTCGGCCGGCTGCGACAACGACAACACCGAGGAGTATGCAATCTATGGGCAGGCCGTGAATGGCTTTGCCTCCACGCCTTACAACATCGCCGTGGGCGGCACGGACTTCTACTACAGCGATTTCAGTCAGGGACTGTCGGCCATGGACACCCAGATGGGGACCTACTGGAGCACCACGGCCAGCAACACCACGCCGGCGGTGTCGATCAAAGGCGTGATCCCGGAGCAGCCATGGAACGGCAGCCAATATGGGCTTACCATTGCGACGCTGCAGGCGGAAGCGAATGGCGGGTTCTCGAGCACCGACATTCAAGGCGGAGGCGGCGGGAGCAGCGCGGTTTACACCACCAAGCCTGCGTGGCAAACCGGGTTTGGCGATGCGGTGCGCGACCTGCCGGACGTCTCGCTTTTCGCCTCTGATGGGTTTAATGCAAGCTACTATCCCATCTGCGCGGGGGATGGCGATTGCCAGGCTGTGACCAGCGGCTCGGTGCAGATCAGCGGAGTGGGCGGCACATCGGCCTCGTCTCCGGCGTTTGCAGGCATCATGGCGCTAGTCAATCAGAAATACGGCCGTCAGGGCCAGGCGAACTTCGTTCTCTATCCGCTCTCCAAGCAGGTTCCCACGGCGTTCAACGATGTAAAGAACGGCAGCAACACCGAGCCCTGCGATTTGACAAGCAGTACGCCCAACTGCGTCGCCGCCCCCATTCCGGTGACCATCACAGGGAGTAGCGGCAGCGTTCTGGAAGGAATGATCGGCACCGGTACAACGCCCTGGTACAACGCCGCCACCGGCTACGACGAGGCCAGCGGCCTGGGCACGGTGGATGCCAATGTGCTGGTGACCAATTGGGGCAACGTGACGTTTGCCTCGACCACGACCACCCTGACGCCGACTTCGGGAACGACGTTTACCCACGGAACCGCGTTCACCTTCGACGGAACCGTGAATCCGGCCAGTGGTACGGCCACAGGCGATGTGGCCCTGATGACCGACAGTACGGAGCCGTTGCAGCAAGGACAGTCGTTCTACACGCTGAGCGCCGGTGCCTACTCCGGGAGCATCAACTATCTTCCCGGCGGCGCCTACAACATCTGGGGCCAGTATGGAGGGGACAGCAAGAACGCTGAGAGCTCGTCCACGCCGGTTTCGATTACGGTGAACCCGGAAGCCAGCGGAATTTATCTGACCATGGTTTCGCCTCCGACTGCCACGTATACAGCCGCCGCCCCCCCGACGAATCTAGCTTATGGAACGCAACTGGATGTGACTGCCCAGGTGGCCCCCAGTTCCGCGACTTCATGCTTGAACGGAAGCGGGACATGCGTGGGCTTTACCGTACCCACTGGAACGATCGCCTTTGCGGACAGCGGAAATGCGCTGAACACGGCGCTGATCAACGCTGAGGGCAACGCGTCCTACAACGCGCCGTTCGGCGTCGGGTCGCACTCGGTGACGGCCAGTTATGCCGGAGACAACAGTTACAACGCATCGACGGCTTCCGCAATCAAATTCTCGGTGGTGAAAGACACACCCACGATCCAGGCATTCACTTCGATTCAGGACAGCAGCAACAGCGACCTGGTCAACGGTCCCGGCCAGCCGACGGTGCTGACCGTGGCACTGCTAAACTCGCCAGAGCTCCTCTCGAATTCGCCTGTCCCGGTAGCGGCGCCGACGGGCAGTGTGACGCTGAGCAGTTCGTTGGCAGGGTTCTCCGGGAGCCAGACATTGAGTTCCGCAGTGGATCCCAGCTCCAGGGCCGTGGAGGGTGTGGCCACCTTTAACGTTCCGGCCGGTACGGTCTCAGGCACCTACAACGTGTCGGTCAGCTACGCCGGAGACGGGAATTACAACAGTCAATCAACGAGCTATTCCATACCCATTGAGACCACCAGCGGGGACGGCGCGCTTACTTCCACGATCTCGGCGACCCTGACCGGGAGCATCTCGCCGACCAGCAGCGTGACCATCACGGGAACGGTGACCGGCCAGAGCGGGAAAGCAGCGCCCACCGGGTCTCTCTACGTCTATTCCTCCGGAAACTACCCCACGGCGGTAAGCATCAATCCGGCCACCAGCGGCGACGTGTCGTCGTTTTCCATCACGCTGAACAGCCAGACCCTGTTCCAAGGTTCAAACCAGATCACTCTCCAGTACGTTGGCGACTCGAACTACAATCCGTCTGCCCTGGTGCTGAGCAATTCGATATCGAATCCGCTTTCGGACTTCACGCTGATTCCGCAGACGTCGATTGTTCCCATCAGTGTCAGCGGCGGCGCAAGCAGCGGCACGTCGATTATCAACGTGGCCTCGGTGAACGGGTTCAGCGGGGCGGTGAACCTGACCTGCACCGCGGCTGCGGGGGTGAGCTGCGCGATTTTGCCTTCGGCTCCCAGCCTGACGAGCGGCAGCAGCACGACGGCGACGCTGACCATCAACGCTACGGCGGGTTCGCCCAACCTGAGCTATAACGTGCTGATCACCGGGGCGGACTCGACAGGAAAGTACGTTCACACCACGGCTGTTGAAGCAGTGGTGACCGGGTCGTTGGTTACGGCTAGCTTTGGCCTGAGCGCCAACCCGGCGAGCCTCTCCATAACGCAGGGCGCAACAACCGGTAACACGTCGACCATCACCGTGTCTCCGGTCGGGTCGTTCGCCGCGACAGTGGATCTGAGCTGCGCTGTGACGACTACGATTGTGGGCCCGGCGGCTCCAGCCACCTGCAGCATGGCTTTGCCCTCGGTCACCGGCGGTTCGGGGACGGACGTGGTGACGGTAACCACAAGCGGAACGACTTCTCCCGGGCCCTACACGGTGACGGTGACCGGGACCTCGGGATCGATCACGCAGACGGCTACGGTGAATGTGACGGTCAATTCTGCGGTGGCTCCCTCGTTCAGCATGACCAACGCGGGCAATGTCACCGTAACTGCCGGGGCGATCACCGGGAACACTACTACGGTGACCCTGACCTCGGCGGGCGGGTACAGCGGCACAGTCAACCTGAGCTGCGCCATCAGCCCAACGGCGGCCAGCGATCCGGCTTCTTGCAGCCTGGCCTCCAGTTCGGTGACGGTCAACAGTACAACCACCCCCACCGTAGTGGTGACGATTGGCACCACGGCGGCGACCACTTCGCGGAACGAGATGAAGAAGCTGTTCTGGCCGTCGATGGGCGGCGCGGCGCTGGCGCTGCTGCTGTTCTTTGTGGTTCCAAGGCGGCGTAACTGGATGGCAATGCTTGGGCTGCTTGTCCTCTTTGCTGCCGGCGCCGCGGTCGGTTGCGGGGGCGGCGGCGGTGGTGGTGGCGGCGGTAACCCCGGCACCACGCCTGGAACCTACACCGTGACGGTCACCGGCAAAGACACCACGGCCAACATCACACAGAACACTGCCTTTACCCTCACAGTAAACTAAGCTGTGCCTGCGGGCGCGACACACGGGCCCTCCCTTCGGGGAGGGCCCGTGTGTCTCCAGCGGAATGATGGCCCGGCTCCCGGCCGCGCTACCACCGCAGGCCCCATCGGCCGAACTTTTTCCCACGCATTTGCAGATCATTCCGGCTCTTTGGTGCACAATGGCTCTTGAGTGGGTCTGCTATGGAGACCTGATCAGCCCCTCCGCGCAGCGGCTCCGCCCGGTCCGTACCCTCTCCAGGCACCCCCCGTACCCCCCACTTTTCGTCCCATCCCTATGAAAACATGGGAGTTATGCCAATAATGACCCATTTCCCTTGCCAAAACAAAGGACTTACGAGCAGCAAGGCTCTACGGAATCGATGGTGCATTATGATCTCTTGACCGCTTCCGGGCAGCAAAAAGCGGTAAAGGAATGAGCCTTTACCGCTTTTTGCTTTTGGGGAAGCCGACTTCGAGATCGCTATTTGCTCAGGCTATCCAGAGCGAGGTTGAGGTTGAGGACATTGACGCGGGGCTCGCCGAGGAAACCGAGCTGGCGTTTGGTGATGTGCTCGCTGATGAGCTGACGGATGCGGTCTTCACTGATGGCGCGGGCCTTGGCGACGCGCGGGGCCTGGAAGAAGGCGGCGTCGGGAGTGATGTCGGGGTCGAGGCCGGAGCCGGAGGTGGTGACCAGGTCGATTGGGACGGGATGGCCGGGGTTCTCTTGGGAGAGCTTGTCGATGGAGCCCTGGATGCGGTCGACGAGGGTCTTGTTCGACTGGGCCAGATTGGAGCCGCCCGAGGAGGTGGCGTCGTAGCCGTTGCCGGCGGCGGAGGGGCGGGGATGGAAGTACTTGTCGGAGGTGAAGCTCTGGGCGAGGAGCTCGGAACCGATGACGGTGCCGTCCTTGAGCTGGATGAGACTTCCGGCGGCCTTGTGCGGGAAGAGCGCGCCGGCGATGCCCGTGATCAGGAGCGGATATCCGAGGCCCAGCAGGACGGTGGTCACGATGGTGAAGCGGATGGATGTCTTCCAGACCGAATGTGTCTTCGATGTGGCCTTGGAGGCGGAAACGGGAGTCAGAGTGGATGTGGCGGGCACGGTAAATCTCCTTGCGGGGGCCCAGGCCCCGCGCTTCAAGCCAGGTGCAGGGCTACCAGAAACATGTCGATGGCCTTGATGCCGATGAACGGGACAATGATGCCGCCCACGCCGTAGATGAGCAGGTTGTTGCGCAGCAGGATATCGGCGGCCTTGGGCTCATATTTGACGCCCTTGAGAGCCAGCGGGATGAGCGCCACGATGATCAGCGCGTTGAAGATGACCGCGGAGAGGATGGCTGACTGGGGCGAGTGCAGGTACATGATGTTGAGCGCGGCGAGCACCGGGAAGACACCGGCGAACATGGCGGGGATGATGGCGAAGTACTTGGCCACGTCGTTGGCGATGCTAAAAGTGGTGAGCGCGCCCCGGGTCATGAGGAGCTGCTTGCCGATCTCGACGATCTCGATGAGCTTGGTGGGGTTGGAGTCGAGGTCGACCATGTTGCCGGCTTCCTTTGCCGCCTGAGTCCCGGAGTTCATGGCCACGCCCACATCGGCCTGGGCTAGGGCGGGGGCGTCGTTGGTGCCGTCGCCGGTCATGGCAACGAGCTTGCCCTTGCCCTGCTCACGCTTGATGAGGTCCATCTTGTCCTTGGGCTTGGCCTCGGCCAGAAAGTCGTCGACGCCGGCTTCGCGGGCAATGACGGCGGCGGTGAGGGGATTGTCACCGGTGATCATGATGGTGCGGATGCCCATGGCGCGCAGCCGGGCCAGCCGTTCCTTCAGGCCCCCCTTGACGATGTCCTTGAGGTGAATGACGCCCAGCGCGGTAGCATTTTCGGCGACCACCAGCGGCGTGCCCCCCATGCGGGCAACCTCTTCCACGTGGTCGCGCACTTTCTGCGGTAGTTGTACTCCCTGCTCTTCAAGAAACCGCGAGATCGCGTCGACCGAGCCCTTGCGGATCCGCGTTCCGGGAAGGTTGACGCCGCTCATGCGCGTCTGCGCGGTGAAGGGGACGAACTCGGCGTGGATGCCGCCCAGGTCGCGGCCGCGGAGGTTGTACATTTCTTTCGCGAGGACAACGATGGAGCGGCCTTCGGGGGTTTCGTCGCTGAGTGACGAGAGCTGCGCGGCGTTGGCGAGGCGCTCCTGGCTTACGTCGGGAGCGGGCAGGAATTCGGTGGCCTGGCGGTTGCCCAGGGTGATGGTGCCGGTCTTGTCGAGGAGCAGGGTGTTCACGTCGCCGGCGGCTTCCACGGCGCGGCCGCTCATGGCCAGCACGTTGTACTGGACCAGGCGGTCCATGCCGGCAATGCCGATGGCCGAGAGCAGGCCGCCGATAGTGGTGGGGATGAGGCACACCAGCAGCGAGACCAGGACGAAGACGGTCTGCGGCGCTTTTGAATAGATAGCGAAGGGCTGCAGCGTGACCACGGCCAACAGAAATACGATGGTCAGCCCGGAGAGCAGGATACTGAGTGCGATCTCGTTGGGCGTCTTCTGGCGGGTTGCACCCTCGACCAGGGCGATCATGCGGTCCAGGAAGGTTTCGCCGGGGTTGGAGGTGATTTTCACCTTGATCCAGTCCGACAGAACTTTAGTCCCGCCGGTAACGGCAGAACGGTCCCCTCCGGCCTCGCGGATGACGGGAGCCGATTCGCCGGTGATGGCCGACTCGTCCACCGAGGCGACGCCTTCAATCACCTCGCCGTCGCCCGCGATGTATTTGCCGGCGGGCACGTAAATCACATCCCCCGCTCGGAGCAGGCCGCTGGCGACCTCTTCAAAGCTGCCGTCGTCCTTGTAGCGTTGGGCGATGGTCTCGCCCTTGGCCTTGCGCAGGGTGTCGGCCTGGGCCTTGCCGCGGCCTTCGGCCATGGCCTCGGCAAAGTTGGCGAAGAGCACTGTGAACCACAGCCAGAGGGTGATCTGCAGATTGAAGCCGAAGCCGGGGCGATGGTGGATGGTGTTGTCGATCAGCAGCGCCGTGGTGAGCACGCTGCCCACTTCAACGACAAACATCACCGGGTTCTTGACCATGCCGCGAGGATCGAGCTTGCGCACCGAATCGATGGCCGACTGGCCCATGATTTCCGTATTCCAAAGAGATTTTTTCTCAACCATAACAGTCCGTTTCGTCCAGTCGTGATGAGGTTAGAAAACCTGACCTGCCTTGAGCAGCAGGTGTTCGAGAATCGGTCCCAGGCTCAGTGCCGGGAAGAAGGTGAGGGCACCCAGAATCAGGATCACGCCGACCAGCAGCACGGTGAACAGGGACGTGTTGACTGGGAAGGTGCCGGGCGACGGTGGAATGCCCTTCTTCATGGCCAGGTTGCCGGCCAGGGCAAAGACGGGGATGGCCATGAGGAAACGTCCGCCAAGCATGGCCCAGCCCATGGCCACGTCGTACCACCAGAGAGTGGTGGAATTGACGCCGGCGTTGAGGCCGGCAAAGGCCGATCCGTTGTTGCCTACCGCCGAGGTGAATGCATAGAGGATCTCGCTGAGCCCGTGCGGCCCCTGGTTGGTCAGCGCGGGCAGCCCGATGGTGGGCGAGAGCACGAAGACTGCTGTGAGAGTAAGAATGATGAGCGGAAAGATGAGCACGTAGAGCATGGACATCTTCACGTCGTAGGATTCGATCTTCTTGCCCAGGTACTCGGGCGTGCGGCCCACCATGAGGCCGGCAATGAAGACGGAGAGGACAACAAAGATGAGGATGCCGTACATGCCTGCGCCTACGCCGCCGAAAACCACTTCGCCGAGCATGATGTTGGTGAGCACCACCATGCCGCCCAGCGGGGTGAAGCTGTCGTGGACCCCGTTGACGGCGCCGCAGCTGGCGTCGGTGGTGATGGTGGCGAAGAGAGCCGATTCGGCGATGCCGTTGCGGACCTCCTTGCCCTCCATGTTGCCTCCCGGAGCGGTCGCGGTGCGCGTCTGGGCTGCGCCGTGAATCAAGGGATGGGGGTGTGACTCGGCCCAATAAGCGACGGTGAATCCGGTGGCGAAGAGGATGAACATGGCTGCCAGCACGGCCCATCCGTGGCCGGGCGAGCCGGTCATGCGGCCAAGCGTGTAGGTGAGGCCGGCGGGAATGATGAAGATGGAGAGGATCTGGAGGAAGTTGGAGAAGGGCGTGGGGTTTTCAAAGGGGTGGGCGCTATTGGCGTTGAAGAACCCGCCGCCGTTGGTGCCCAGCATCTTGATGGCTTCCTGCGAAGCGACGGGGCCCTGGCCGATGGTCTGCGTCTGCGAGGGCTGTTCGAGCGGATGGGCGACAGTGTAGGCGTGCAGGTTCTGCGGGACGCCCTGGGCGACCAGCAGCAGCGCGTAGACAATTGAGGCCGGAATGAGCACGTAGAGCAGGGTGCGCGTGGTGTCGACCCAGAAGTTGCCAATGGTGCCCGAGGTGGTGCGCTTGATGCCTCGGATCAGGGCCAGTGCGGTTACGATGCCCACCGCGGCGGAATAGAAGTTGTGCGTGGCGAGACCGGCCATCTCGGTGAGATAGCTCATCGTGCTCTCAGGCGTGTAGAACTGCCAGTTGGTGTTGGTGGTAAAGCTGGCAGCGGTGTTCCAGGCCAGGTCGGGTCCAACGCCGGTCAGCGCCTGCGGGTTCCAGGGCAGATGCGCCTGCAGGCGCTCGATGCCGTAGGTGACCACCAGCGTAACGGCGGAAAAGCCGAGCAGGGCGAAGGCGTACTCGCGCCAGTTCATCTCTTCGGCCGCGTTGACTCCGGAGATCTTGTAGATGAGCTGTTCGACGGGGCGTAGAACCGGGTCCAGCCAGGTACGTTCGCCTTCGAAGACGCGGGCGAGATATGCGCCCACTGGACGAACGGTGCCCAGGAGGATCGCGGAGTAGATGGCAAATTGCAACCAGCCGTTGGCGGACATGTCAGAACTTCTCCGGAAAAAGCAGGGTAAGAGCCAGGTAACCCAGCAACAGGACAGACAGGACCAGCGCGACTACGGTGATGACGTCGATTTGCATGGGGCTACCTCAGCTTCTGGCAGGCCTTGACGTAGAGAAACGCCAGGGCGAAGAAAATGACCGTAAATACCAGCATCGTAAGATCTTGCATGGCGGACCTCACAGCTCCAGGGGCGCGGCACACCTGGATTGGTCCAGGATTTCCGCACTTGAATCATCTTGGCCCAAGGAGGGTTTTAGTCGCGAAAGGATTTTCTAAATAAAACGTAAGGGCCGAGGTCTTCCGGGAGGAAGAACCGGTATAAAGCCCGGAGAGTTCCTCAAAATCGCGAACCAAACTAGTAAATGTAAATGGGTAGCAATGGAATCGCCCGCGTCAGCCCTCGTTCCCGCTCCAGCCTTCAGGGATGAAACGGTAGCCGACCCAGGGCTCGGTCTGGATGTACTGCTTGCCGGTTTCAGCCTCGAGCTTCTTGCGCACCTGGCCGATGAAGACGCGCAGGTACTCGGGCTGATGCGCCGACTGGGCGCCCCAGACAGAGGTGAGCAGGGCGCGGTGGGTCATGACCTTTCCGGCGTGGCGCGCCAGGTGGAGCAGCAGGTCGAACTCCTTGGGGGTGAGGTGGATGGGCTTGCCGAGGACGCTGATGGAATGGGCGTTGGCGTCGAGGACAAAGTCGCCCATTTCGATGGCTGCGGCTGTCCGTTCCGGAGCGCGGCGCAGGTGGGCGCGGACCCTGGCCAGCAGCTCCTGGATGCCGAACGGCTTGGTCACGTAGTCGTCGGCGCCGGCGTCGAGGGCCTCGACTTTGGAGCGCTCGTGGTCGCGGACCGAGAGAACCAGCACGGGCGTAGAGGCGCGAGCGCGGATGGCGCGGGTGACCTCGACGCCCGACATTCCGGGCATCATCAGGTCGGTGATGACCAGGTCAGGGGTCCAGTCACGGTAGAGTTGCAGCCCCTCCTCGGGGTCGTTGGCGGTGCGGACGTCGTAGCCCTGCGCGGAGAGAGCGGCGCGCAGCACGCGCGTAATCTGCGGTTCGTCGTCGAGGATTAAAATTCTGTCGGGCATGATGATGTACTTCCACGGGAAGCTTACATCATTGGGCGGCGCGGGTATGATTCCGTTGGGGATAAAGATGGAGTTGCACAGCCATTCACGGAGGGCTCTGCGCTGTCTGGCGGCCACGGGACTGGCGGTCGCGACCACGCTCGTACTGGTGCGGCTGGGAGCCAACCCGACCGCAGCGGGGATGGTCTACCTGGTGCTGGTGGTGTGGTCGGCGACCCAGGCCGGCCGGTGGCTTTCCCTGTTTGTAGCGGTGATTTGCGCGCTGGGATTCGACTACTTTTTTCTGCCGCCGGTGGGCTCGCTGCAGCTTTCCGGTGCACAGGCCTACGTGGCCATGTTCTCGTTTCTGGCCAGTTGCCTGGTGGTGGGGCGCGTTGCCGAACAGGCACGGCGGCAAACGCGCCAGGCCGAACAGCGCCGCGAAGACGTGGAGCGGCTCTACGAACTGAGCCAGGAGATGATGCTGCACGAGGACGCGTCGGGGTTGATCCACGATCTGCCGCGGCTGATTGATCGCATCTTCGCCCTGGACGGGGTGGTGCTCTATGTCTGCGATCAGGACCGCTTCTACGGCTCCACGGCCGAAGTGCCGGAGAGCGTTCAGGCCAGCCTGAAGTCGATGACACAGGGGCATAATCCGACGGTCTTTCTGAATTCTGGCTTCCACACCACGGCGCTGATGCTGGGCTTGCGGCCGGTGGGGGCCCTGGGCTGGCGGCCGGCGCTGCTCTCGCGCGAGGTGGCCACGGCGGTGAGCGCGCAGGTGGCCATCGTGCTCGCGCGGTCAATGGCGATTGAGGCAACGGCGCGCATTGAAGCCGTCCGGGAAGGGGAACGGCTGAGGACCGCGCTGATCGATTCGCTCACTCACGAACTGCGGACGCCGCTTACCTCCATCCGCGCGGCGGCCACGACGCTGCTGGAGGCCAAAGGGCTGGACGAAGCGGGACGGCGGGACCTGGCGGCCATTGTGGACGAGGAGGCGTCGCGGCTGGACATGCTGATCGGCGAGGCCGTGGAGATGGCCCAGATCGATGCCAACGTGGTCGAGGTGCATGCGGTTCCGCAGCACACACGGGCGCTGCTGGAGCAGGCGGTGGAGGAGTCGCGCAAGACACTGACCGGCCACCGCGTGAGCATTCAAGTGGAAGGAGAAGATAAGCCCGCATGGTTCGACCCGCACCTGCTGGGGCGCGTTCTGCGCCACTTGCTGGAGAACGCGGCTCGTCATACGCCTGCGGGCAGCCGAGTTACCTTGAAGAGCTGGCGATCCGCCGAGCAGCTGGAGTTCGCCGTGGAAGATAGCGGTCCGGGCATCGATTCGCTGGATCTGCCGCTGATCTTCGAGAAGTTCTACCGGGGCAAGCGAGGGGCGCACAAGGGCAAAGGGTCGGGGATGGGGCTGGCGATCACCCGCGCGATCCTGATTGCGCATGGCGGGGGCATCGAGGCGCACAGTGTGCCGGGCAAGGGGGCGAGCTTCCGCTTCTGGGTGCCGCTGGTGGAGAAGGAACCCGTCAAGCCGGCATTGAGCGAGCCGCCCAGAGTCCAGGTCAGTCCGGCTGAGGGAGTGAGAGAGCCGGAACCGGTGAAGAAGAAGCGGGTGCGCCTGCGCAAGGCGAAAGAGCCTTCACCGGAGAAGACAGAGCCGCTCTAGGGCAGTTGGAAGCTGGGTTACTCCGGCTCGCCGCTCCAGTCGCAGGGAATTTCGCGGCGCTCGTGAGAGCTCTGCGCAGCCCACTCCAGCAGGCGCGCCACGTGCCAGGCGGCCAGCGCGGGGACCGGGGCATGGGATTTGCCCAGCAGCGCGTCGCGCACGCCGGCGTAGAAGAGCCGGTAGTCGCCGGGGATGGGCTGGACGGGACGGCTAACCACGCCGCCCTCCACATCGACGTTGAGGGTGCCCCAGTCCTGGGGCGGTTCCTTCCCCCAGGGGCCATCGCCGATGCGGGTGATCTTGTTGAGCGTGGCTTCTTGCGGGTCAAGCCCCCACTTCCAGTAATTTCCCCTGGTTCCTCGCAGGTGGAAACGTGGCCGCGCCAGCGAGGAGAGCACGTTGGCCGAGAGCGTGACGGTGAAGTCCGCATAGCGGAGGCAGACGGTGAAGGAGTCGTTCGAGCCATCGCCGTCGCGTTCGCGGACGACTTCGGCGCCGACCGCCAAGGGTTTCCCGAACAGCGCCAACGCCTGATCGGCGAGGTGGGTGCCGATGTCGAGCAGCAGACCGCCCTGGGCCGGGTCCTCCTTCCATGCGCGTGCCTTGGGAACCGGACGCCACCGGTCGAAGGTGGACTCGACGTGGACAATGCGGCCCACAGAATCTTCGCGAACAAGTTTATAAAGCGTCTGGAAGTCGCTGTCCCATCGTCGGTTGTGAAATGGGATCAGGTGCGCGCCACGGGCTGCGGCAAGCTCCATCAACTGGGCAATCTCGGCCGATGTGACGGCCGTCGGCTTGTCCACGACCACGCTCTTTCCGGCTTCGAGAACCCGCCGGGCGACCTCGAAATGGGTTCCGTTGGGCGTGGCCACGACGAACAGGCCAAGCGACGCGTCGGCGAGCAGGTCTTCAAGGGTGCGATAGGTGGTGATGCCGGGATAGTGCTGAGCGGCATTGTCGGAGTGACGCTCGAGGACGGCGGCCAGTTCCAGACCTGAGACGGAGGAGATAAGCGGGGCGTGAAAGACCCTTCCCGCCATGCCGAAACCAACCAGACCGACTCGAATCATCAATCACCTCGCAAGCGCGGCGCTATTTAGCCTTCGAGTTTATACCGGGTCTCGGCGAGGCGGTAGAGCCTGCGCCATACCAGCCGGTTCATGGTGACGACCATGAGAGAGATGAAGATGGTCGCCAGAAGCAGGATGGGGAACCGGCCAGCATCGGTGGCGGCGTCGATCTGCGCGCCCAGGCCGATGGTCTGCAGGGTGCGGTCCTGAACGTGTGAGTACTCGGCGAAAACCGACGCATTCCAGGCGCCGCCCGAGGCTGTGACCATGCCGGTGATCAGGTAGGGGAAGATTCCCGGCAGAATCAGTCTGGTCCAGCGCTGCCAGCGGGTGAAGCGGAAGAGCGAGCTGACCTCGCGCAGGTCGGAGGGGATGGACATGGCTCCGGCGATGACGTTGAAGAGGATGTACCACTGGGTGCCCAACAGCATAAGGGCAATGGAGCCGATGCCCAGGCCGCCGCCGAGTTTGACCAGCCCGATGAGCAGGATGGGGAAAAAGGCTGTGGCCGGGATGGAAGCCAGCACCTGGGCGACGGGCTGCACAAAGCGGGCAATGCGCGGGTTGAAGCCGATGGCGACGCCGACGGGGATGGTCCAGAGAGCAGACAGAAGAAGCGCGGCGTTGACGCGCAGGAAGGTTGCGCCGGCGCCTTCGAGCAGCAGACGCAGTTCCGGCCAAGTGACGGTGCGCAGCATGAAGATAGCCTGCACGGCCCCCCAACCGACCACACAGATCGCAACGGCGGCCAGTGCCCACAGTCCGGCGGAGCTTTTTCCCCTAGCCTGTCCTTCGTCGAGGGGGCGGACGACGCGACACTCTCTGGTGCGCGCCATGCGCTCGTAGATGGGCTCTTCAATCCGGTTCCAGACGCGCCCGGGCAGGGAACTGAGCAGATTGGAGCGCTGGAGCAGCTCGAGGATGGGCGAGGCGACACGGTCGGCAGACTCGACCTGCTCGAATTTGAACTTGTCGCTCCAGGCGATCAGTGGACGCCAGACCAATTGATCGGTGGCGACGACGATGAGGATGACGACCGCGAAGCCGGCTACCAGGGTGTGCATATCGCCGGAGTCGGCTGCAGTTTGCAGGTAGCTGCCCAGACCGGGCAACTGAAAGTTGCGGGTGCCCATGGTGAACATCTCGCAGGCCATGAGGGCAAACCAGCCGTTGGCAACGGAGACGATTGAATTCCACACCAGGCCGATGGCGGCGTTGGGCATCTCCAGCTGCCAGAAGCGCTGCCAGGCCGAGTAGCGGTAGATCCGGGAGGCTTCAAGCATCTCCCGGGGGATGCTCTTGAGCGAGGAATAGAAACTAAAGGCGAGGTTCCATACTTGTCCAGTGAAGATGAGCAGGATGACGCCCATCTCGACGCCCAGCTGGTGACCAGGAACCAGCGCCACCATGGCCAGGACTACCGGGGGCAGGAAGCTGAGGACGGGGATGGATTGCAGAATGTCGAGGGCCGCGATCATCCAGGCTTCGAGGCGGGGGCTATAGGCCGCGGTGTAGCCGTAGGTGATGGCAAAGGCCAGGCTGAGCAGGTACGCGATGGCCATGCGCATGAGCGAGTAAAAGGCGTAGACGGGCAGGGCGCCGATGGAGTGCGAGATGGGCACCACCGGCACCGGTTTGCCCAGCCAGTACGCGCCAGTACTGATGATGGAAAAGAAGATGGCCAGTCCACCGGCGGCCACGCCCACGTCGATGAGGAACGGCCAGGTGCGGGCGGTGACCAGGGACCGCGCGAGGGGATGCTGAAGGTTCACTGGGCACCCTCTGTGGTGGCGGCTTCTTCTTCCTGGGCATCGGGCAGGATGAAGCGCCGGCGGCCGGCGTCGTAATCGAACAGCTCGGCGTAGCGGCCCCAGGTGACGGCGGTCTCCATCTGGTGCAGGCATTCCTCCTCGCTGAACTGCTCGTCGAGCATGTCGAGGAAGAACTCTTCGGGGACGGTATGGTCGCTCTTGGCTTCGAGAGCACGGCGGATTTGGCGCAGAAGCAGGACATTGGCCAGGGCGGCGTCGCGGAACAGTTCCTTCTGGCGGAGAATCTCGGAGTTGGCGAACTCTGTGCCGCTCTCGGTAATAGCCGCGTCGCCTTCTTCGATTTTGAGGAAGCCGAGGAGCTGCGCGGCGTCGACGATGGGCAGCAGGTCGTCGATCTCGAAGGTCAGGTCGTCGGCGAGGCGGTAGATGTCGTCGCGGCCGCCCTTGTCCAGCAGGAGTTCCAGGAGGCCGGCCATCCCTCCGGGCCGGGCGTGGGGCAGCATCTGGTAGTGCATCTGGCGTTGGTCGCGCACCTTGGGGCCCACCTGCTGATCGGGCGCCTCGGCCGGGGCCACGTCGGGGCGGGTGAGCACTTTGTAGATGTAGTCCACCAATTGAGTAAATGGTTCGGACTTGCGGTCGCGGGGCTGCGGAAGCTGGACGCGGAAATCGGTGCGGATGTGCCCGGGGTTGCGGCCCAGCACAATGATGCGGTCTGCCAGCAGCACGGCTTCCTCGATGTTGTGGGTGACCAGGAAGACGGCTTTGGTGGGCATGGTCTTGTTGGCCCAGAGCTCGAGCAGTTCCGAGCGGAGGTTTTCTGCCGTGAGCACGTCGAGGGCGGAGAATGGCTCGTCCATAAAGAGAACTTCCGGTTCGACGACCAGGGCGCGGGCAAAGCCCACCCGCTGTCGCATGCCGCCGGAGAGTTCTTTGGGATAGGCGGCTTCAAAACCGTCCAGGCCGACCGTATCGAGCATCTTCATACTGCGCGCCCGCCGCTCCTCGGGACTGACGCCGCGGGCTTGAAGCGGGGCCTCGACGTTTTCAAGAACGGTGAGCCAGGGGAAGAGGGCGAAGCTCTGAAAGACAATGGAGACATTGATTTCGGCTTCTGCGATGGGCTTTTCGTGCCAGTAGACCTGGCCGGCGGAGGGGGTTGAGAGGCCGGTCAACATGCGCAGCATGGTGGATTTGCCGGATCCGGAGGGGCCGAGCAAGGCGAGAATCTCCCCGGGGACAATCGCCAGGTCGGTGGCGGAGATGACCTGGATGCGATTCTGGCTGGGCTGCGCATAGTATTTCTCGATTTTCTCGGCGCGAATGATGGCTTCGGTGGCCGGCGCGGAGCTCTGGTTCGGGATGACCGTTTCCTGCATGCGTGGTTCTCCGGTAAAAGGTCCACCCCGGGGAAGCGGCGGCCGTGGTTGTTGCAAGTATATGTTTTGCGAGTTGCTGCCAGATAAATCGTCGACCTGCGGAAGCGGCTGCAGAGGGACAGATCAGGTGGGCTGTTGCAAGCGTCCGGTGGGAAGTCGACGTAACCGGCTGCCGCTTCGAAGGGTCAAACAGAGAGTATCATCAAGGTAGACGTCTTGCCAGCGTTCAAGGTTATTTGCCCCCTTCTGCGCGGCAAGATGGGAGCACCCGGGCGGTACGACGCGATCGTTTTTCCCCATCGATGCGTCCAGGAGAATATGCCGGAGAGTTCTGCCAAACACAAGGTATTGGTTGCCGACGACGAGAGGGTGATCGCCGACACGCTGGCGATGATTCTGAATCAGAGCGGCTTTGAGGCCCGCGCCGTTTACTCCGGCGAAAAAGCCCTTGAGCTGGCCACGACCTTTGCGCCGGACATGCTCATCTCCGACGTGATCATGGCCGATTTGAACGGGATCGACGCCGCGATCCGGATTCGCGAACTGCTGCCCGGCATCAAGATTCTGCTGTTTTCCGGGCAGGCGGCTACGGCCGATCTGCTGGAGAAGGCGCGCGCCAAGGGTTACGAGTTCGAGATTCTGGCCAAGCCGGTGCATCCGCAGGATCTGCTGAACAAGCTGCGCGGATAGGGCTCTGTCTGTCCCGCTCGGAGGGCGCCCGCCATGGGCGCCTGCGGCTTGAACCGGGTGCAGGAATTCTGCGGCGCGTCGATTTTTGGTGCATTTCCTTTTCAAGACATGGTAGGCTTTGCGCGTGTTTTCAGCCATCTTATCCGCGGCTCTCGGAGCGATGGTTTGTGCATTGGTGCGACGGAGTGTCAGCGGCCTGGTGCCCGGAGCATGCCTGGGATGGACAGCATGGTTTGCCTATGCCGGCTCGCAGTCGCCACGGGGCCTGCCGACCGATTGGTGGGCCGTGCCGGCAGCCATGACTGTCGCTTTTGCGTTGGACCGGTATGTGATTCCTCGTAGCAGAAGCTGGGTTGACATTCCACTCGATGGCCGCATGGCCGTTTCGTTGTTCACGGGTTTCTTTGTTCGCGGCTTTATTGCATTGTTGTGCAGTGCCCCGGAATTGAGGAGGATATCGGCATGGCTAACCAGGGCTCTACTGAACCGATGAAGGCGTGGTGGGTGGCGACTGTTGCCGCGTATCTGCTGATAGCAACGGCTGCCAGTTGCAGTGCGGTCTATTCCCTGTGGTCGTTGCGCTGCGCGGACAACTCGCCCTGCCCGGCCAGGGAACAGCCGGCAACTGAATCTTCCAAGGCACCGGCGCAGCCCGCAGCCGGTACCACACAGGCGCCGACGCCTCCGGGAACCGGCCCGGCGCAGCCGCAGACACCGGCAGCAACCGGTACGGCGCAGACTCAGACGGCGCCGGCGGCAGGCGAAACCCAGCCGCAGACCGCAAGCGCGCCCGCCGCCAGCGGGCAGAGAACGGAAGCAAGCCAGGTCTACAAGTGGACATGGGCCGGTATCGATCTGGGGCAAATCAGCCAGGATGCGCAATTCCTGCTGCTGGTGATCTTCATGGGCGCTTTTGGCTCCTCCGTCTACGCGCTCAAGTCGTTGGCCGACTATCAAGGAGAAAGCAAGCTCTATACATCGTGGCTCACCTATTTTGTCATCCAGCCCTTCGAGGGTTCCGGGATCGCGATGCTCATGTACCTGGTCATCCGGGGCGGGTTCCTCAGCGGAAGCGATTCGGCCGTGGGCACGGTGAACAAATTCGGCATCTGCGCCATCGCCGGCCTGACGGGCGCATTTTCCGACACGGCCTTTATGAAGCTGCGCGAGGTGTTCCAGACTCTGTTCAAGCCGCAGGACGACCGTGGAGGCAAGGTAGACGATTTGGCGATTTCAACCGAGTCTTTGCCCGACGGAGTTGTGAATCAGGCTTACACCCCGGTCCTGCTTGCGGCGCAAAACGGCGTTACCCCGTTGACATGGACGGTGACGCCGGACTTGCCCCCCGGCCTGAGTCTAAGCGCAACTGGAACCATCAGCGGCACGCCAACGGCAGCCTCGCCTAAGACAAATTACACGTTCAAGGTCACCGACAGCTCTACCCCGCAGTCTTCCGCGACCAAGGTCTTGACGCTCACAGTCAGTTGAGCGGGCGGAACTAAAGCTCGCGCCGGCCTTCCATGGCGCGGGCCATGGTGACCTCGTCGGCGTACTCGATGTCGCTGCCGGCAGGGACGCCCGTTGCTATTCGCGTGATCTTGACCGAAGGGTTGCGCAATGCAGTTGCCAGCCAGTTGGCGGTGGCTTCGCCTTCGAGGGTGGGGCTGGTGGCCAGGATGACTTCGTCCACCTCGCCTCGCTCGACGCGGGCGACCAGCGTGCCGGTGCGCAACTGGTCGGGGCCTACACCGTGCAGGGGCGAGAGGGTTCCGTGCAGCACGTGATAAACGCCCTGGTAGCCGCCCTGCTGGCCGCGTGCCCGTTCGACGGCGGCGATGCTGGTGGGCTCTTCGACCACGCAGACCAGGCGCTGGTTGCGGGTGGGGCTGGAGCAATAGGCGCAGGGATCGATATCGGTGACGTTGTTGCAGACGGAGCAGAGGCGCAGGCTGGCCTTGAGGCCGCGCACGGCTTCAGCGAGGGCGGCGGCGTCCTCGTCGGTGGAGCGCAGAATGTAGAAGGCGAAGCGCTGGGCGCTCTTGGTGCCCACGCCGGGCAGCTTCTTCAACTCTTCAATGAGCCGGGCCATTGGTTCGGCGTAACGCGACAACGCTCTGCCTCCTAAAGGGTCCGATAGACGATTCCGGTGAAGGCGTCGCCATTCATAAAGCCTTTGCCCCAGTCGGCGTCAAAGTCCGCTGTGGGCTTTTTGGCGATGGCTTGCTGCTCGGTTAGGCCGCCGGCCTTCAAAGCAGCGACTTTGTCGCGAACAGCGGAAAGAACGTCGCGGTACTTCTGCAACTCTGCTTTCGAGCCGAGCGGGCCGTGACCGGGGATGATCTTTGTGCCGTTGTCCGCCACGGCGAGGGCCTTCTCCGCACCGTTGATCATTCCCCCGATCGTTCCGCCAGTGGCTTCGTCGATGAAGGGATACCGGTTGTTAAACCAGATATCGCCTACGTGCAGAACGTTGGCATTGTGGAAGTGGATATAAATGTCGGTGTCGGTGTGCGCCGGATCGAAGTGGACCAAGTCGAGGGAGTCGCCGTTGTGCCCGGCGTGGAGGGCTTGATCGAAGGTGATCGAGGGCAGGGCCTCGGGTGGTGAAGCAGGCATGACCAGGTGGAAGAACGGGATGGCCTGCGGAGTGGACAGCCGTTCTCGCGTCTTGCGGTGGGCAAAGATCGTGAATCCGACCTCGTGCAGGGCTTCGTTGCCGTCCGTGTGGTCGTAATGCCAGTGGGTGTTGATAAGCGCATGGGGGGCGTCGTGGCTGACTTGAGCGATGGCTTCGCGAATTTTTGGAACCGCGGTGGAGAAGCTCGAATCGATCAGGATGTTGCCCTCCGGGCCGGTCTGAAGAGCCATGTTGCCGCCCACGTTATTGAGCAGCAGATACACGTTGTCGTAGAGTTTGGTCGTCGTGATCGGAGCTTTGAGCGCGGCAGTGCGTCCATCAAGGACCCGGTCGGGAAGCGCTGCGGCCTGCGCCTTCATCCAGCGCGGAGCCAGAGCCGCCGCGCCCGCCGCCGCGCCAAGTTGCAGAAAACTCCTGCGGTTAATTGGTTTGAACATCGCGGTGTCCTCCACAGTTGGTGACTAGCTGAGCCCGGGAATCTTGAGGCCGCCGAGCAGGCCCTGCACGTTGGTCTTGATGGCGTCGTCGGCGTGGCGGCCGGCGTCGTTGACGGCGGCTACGACCAGGTCTTGGAGCATCTCGACGTCGGGCTGGCCGCCGCCCAGGCCGACAACGGCCGCGGGGTCGATGTGGATTTTGAGCAGCTGCTTCTTGCCGTTCATGGTCGCGGTCACGGCGCCGCCGCCGCTCGAGCCCTCCACCACCGTTTCGCCCAGCTTGCGCTGGACTTCTTCCTGCATCTGGTTGGCCTGGGAGAGCATTTCCGAAATTTTGAGTGGATTGATCATGGGATGCGTACCTCGATGGACACGTGCGGCTACTTTTGGCGCAGATCGACGACGCTGCGGACCTCAGCCTTGAAGATTTCTTTGGCCCGCTGCACGAGCGGGTTCGAGAGCGCGGCCTCCTGCACACTGCCGGCGACGATAGGCGCTTCGGCGAGCGGCCTGGCTACGGCTGCGCCTTCGCCGGGAACTACGAGAAAGCGCGTGGGCGCGCCCAGACGCTGCAATTCCTGGCGCATGATCTTCTCGGCGGCGGCGTTGATGGTCAGGGCGAGCATCTTCTTACCCATGCCGGGGACTTCGATGCGGAGACTTGTGGCTTCCAGAATCCAGGATCCCGTGCCCAGCAACTGGGCCGCAGAGACGTGTCCGCCGTCGACGAGCGCGGAGGCCATGGCGTGGCGTACGGCCTCGATGCTGGGCGCGGCTGCCGGTTGCGTGGTGGCTTCAGGGGCTTTGGCCAGCGCGCCTTCGGTGAGCGTGGCGGCCGAGCCGTAACCGGCGGAGGGGTTTGCGGCGGCAGGGAACGGAGTGGCGCCGGAAAAGGGGCTGATAGAGGCTTCGGCGGCGCGCGCGGGCGCGGCCCGCTCCATGGTGGCCACTGCAGCGGCTGTGGATTCCTGCCGTGGGCTGGATTCCAGTTTCGGAGTTGTTGCTGTCGGGCTTGCGCTCCAACCGCTGCCTGTTGGGGCAAAGGGCGAGACTGCAGCCGCTTGCGGTGCGGCAGATGCCGGTTGCACGGCCCTCGCGGGCGCTGCGGCTGGTCGCGGCGCAGTAGACGGAGCGGCACCGCGACCGCTGGCGCCGGCTGCCGCGCCGCTCAGCAGCTCCTCCAGCGGCAGCAGCCGTTGGGCGTGGATCAGCTTGAGCAGGCCCAGCTCCAGGTGAAAGCGCTGCTCCTGGCGGTAATTCAGGTCGTCGAAGGTGCGCAGGACGATCTGCAGGTTGCGCGTCAGATCCTCTTCGGTAAACAGCAGGGCGGTGCGCGCGGCGCGGGCGCGCTCGTCGCCGCTGATCTGCAGCAGCTCCGTCTTCTCGCCGCCCAGCTTGGCCATGAGGGCATTGCGCAGGTAACGGACCATCTGCCGGGCCAGCGACGAAGGGCTGTGGCCGGCGTTGACCAGGAGGTTCAACTGCTCCATGAGCTCGGCGCTTTGGCCGGCGGCGACCGCTTCAAGCAGGCGCTCGAAGACCGCGTTGGGCACCGAGCCCATCAGCTCGCGAATCTGCGCGCCGCTGAGCACAGGCCGCCCGCCTTCGATGGGAGCCGACGCGATGGCCTGGTCCATGATCGACAGCGCGTCGCGCATAGAGCCGTCGCCGGCCTCGGCCAGCAAAGCTAGAGCGGCGTCTTCAGCCTCGACCTGCTCCTGGGCGGCGATCATGCGGAGTTGGGCGAGGATGTCGTCAAATTTGACGGCGTGAAAGCTGAAGTGCTGGCAGCGGGAGCGGATGGTCTGGGGGATGTTCTCGGGCTCGGTCGTCGCCATCATGAAGATGACGTGCGCCGGCGGCTCCTCGAGGGTCTTGAGCAGCGCGTTGAAGGCGGCCTCAGTGATCTGGTGGGCCTCGTCGAGGATGTAGATCTTGTAGCGGTCGCGGGAGGGCGCGTAACGGGCGGCATCGCGCAGTTCGCGAATCTCGTCGATGCCGCGATTGGTGGCCGCGTCAATCTCGATCACGTCGACGGCGTTACCCTGGCGAATCTCTGTGCAGGAGTCGCATGTGCCGCATGGTTCCGGCGTCGGGCGGGCTTCGCCGCCTATTTCAGTCCGGCAGTTGAGCGCCTGGGCGACGATGCGGGCGATGGTGGTTTTGCCGATGCCGCGATGGCCAGAGAAGATGTAGCCGTGGGCGATGCGGTTCTGCGCGAGCGCGTTGATCAGGGTACGGGTGACGTGCTCCTGGCCGGCCACGTCGGCAAAGCGCTGCGGACGGTATTTGCGGGCCAGAACCTGATAACCCATGCGTGTACGCGCTCCTTGAAGGCCTGCGGAAGGTGAAGACAGCCTGGAGGAGATTGTATCGTTCCGGGATAGTACATTGAAACTGGACAGTTTATCGAATCCAAACAGGGCCTCAAAGTCAGGATGACCCATGGGGTGAGCGGACTGTCTGGTTTTCCGTGCAAATTCGTACAAAAAACTCGGGTTTGTTCCCCACCCACCTTTTCCGCGTAAAGATGCGGAAAGGATGGGGCACGGGGCATCTGTGGGCGCCTGGCAGTCAGGCGAGCCCGCTTCAACTCATTGGCTGAGCGAAACCGGAAGCTCGATGCTGCTGGCCTGCCCGGGAGCGTGGTAGATGCGCTGCGTGGCTTTCCGATAGTCGCCGGGTTTGGCCCAGAAGATATTGGGGACAAAGGTCTGCGGGTTGCGGTCGTACAGAGGAAACCAACTGGACTGGACCTGCACCATGATGCGATGGCCGGGCAGAAAAACGTGGTTGGCCGTGGGCAATGCGAATCGGTAGGCGAGAGGGACGCCCGCGTTGATCGCCTTGGGGGTAGAGAAGCTTTCACGATAACGGCCGCGGAAGATATCGGCCGCGATCATCAATTGGTAGCCCCCCAGATTGGGCTGATCGGCAACCTCGTCCGGATACACATCGATGAGTTTCACCACCCAATCGGAGTCGGTCCCGCTGGTGGAGGCTACCAGGTTGGCGATGGGCTGACCGCTGATGTGAACCGGTGCAGCCAGCACGTCGCTGGTGAAGACCAGGACGTCCGGGCGGCCGGAGGCTTCACGCTGGTCGTCGACCAGCCACTGAGCCCAGGTCAACGGGGAGTCGTAGCCAATGGGCTGGATGGGGCGAGCGCGGAAGGGAACGGGCTTGGCCGGGTCTGAAATGTACTCGTCGAAGGCAGCGTCGGACGATGTGGGCGCCGTGAAGCCAAGTTTGAGTCCGGCTTCGAGATAAAGAGATTTCGTCGCGGGCGCGACTGGCCACGCGGGGAGGCTCTGCCAGCGGTTCAGTCCGGTCTCGAACGCCGTAACCGGAGCGATCTCCCCCTTCGGCGCGTCGTCTTTGAGGTAGCGATCGAGGAACGGGCGCAGAACATTCTGCCGGAACCAGGTTCCCGTGTCGCTGCCGAAGCGGATGGGTCCGAGCGCCGCGGCGTCTTCGATCTCCTGGCCGTGGTGCCAGGGCCCCAGGGCAAGAAAGACCTTGTCATTGCCGGTGTCCAGGGCCTTGATGGCTTTGTAGACAGCCACGGCTCCGTAGATGTCTTCCTGATCCCAGAGACTGTGCACCAGCAGCACCGGAACCTTGAGCGGTTGTGCGGCCAAGACCTTGTCAACGGCCTGGTCGCTCCAGAAGGGGTCGTAGGTTGGGTGGTCGAGGATCTTGCGCCAGAAGCCCAACTGCTCCAGCCCATGGCGGCGGCCAAGTTCACCCGCTGAACCGGCCTTGAGGTACACGTCGTAGTCATCAAAGTTCGAGGTCCACCACTTGGCGTCGTTCGACCGCGTTCCCTCCTGCTCGTAGATATAGGGGATGTTCTGCTCGCGGAAGGCTCCGTTGTGGAACGAGTCGTCGCCCATCCACCCATCGACCATGGGGTTCATCGGGACGGCAACCTTCAGGGCCGGGTGCGGGTTGACCAGCGCCATCAGCGGCAGAAAGCCATCGTAAGAGATGCCGAGGATGCCGACCTTGCCGTTGGTCTCCGGGATGTTCTTGATGAGCCAATCGATGCTGTCGTAGGTGTCGGTGGATTCGTCCACGGGCGTAGGATTCTGCGGCCCATGGATGGGGCGGTTCATCACGTAGTCACCTTCCGAGCCATACTTGCCGCGGATGTCCTGGACGACGCGGATGTAGCCGCCCTCGACGATCACGTCGGTGGCGTTGTCATAGCCGTAGAGAATCGGTCCCAGGTGGGAACTGGCTGCGTGGCTGGTCAGCTGTGCGGCGCTATACGGAGTGCGCGTGAGCAGGATGGGCGCGTTCCTGGCGCCCCTGGGCACCAGAATGACGGTGTAGAGCTTCACCCCGTCCCGCATGGGGATCATCGCCTCGCGGCGTACGTATTCGAAACTGTCGGTTGCGGGCGTGAGTTTCGCAGGTGTTTCGCTTGGATAGTTGGGATAGGCTGGCTGCGCTTGAGCCGCAGGGTTTGTTTGCGCCGCCGCGGAGAAGGATAATGCAGTGAAGGCCATTGCGGCCATTGGGAGGTAAGGGCGGCGGTTAAACATGCAGTGGACCTTTCGGAGACCAGCGATGAGGTTGATTCTGAGAGTAACGGTTTCAGGCCGGACTGTGGAAGCAGGGATTCCGCCAGCTTCTTGGGTTCGCGTGACGAGGGACAAAAGCATGCAGCCGGCACCCTGTCTTCGTCGTTCGGGGGATGACAGCGGCCGCAAGGAAAATTACGTCCGGATCGAGCCGTGCCGTAACATAACCCATGTATGCGCCTGTTTGTTGCGATACCCCTGGCATCTGCGGTAATCGACGAACTCCGGGGGATTTCGGCTCGGCTTCAAACCAACGGCGACGGGCTCCGCTGGTCACAACCGGAATCGTGGCATGTCACTTTGCAGTTCCTGGGCAATACTGGCCCGGAACAGTACGACTGCACGGTTTCTCGATTGCGTGAGGTCCGTTTTCGGCCCGTCCCGGTTGTGCTGGAAGAACTGGGCTTCTTCGATCGCGCAGGGGTGTTTTTTGCCGGAGTGAAGTTAACGCCCGAACTGCTCTTGCTTCAAAATCGCGTGACCGAGGCAACCGAGGTCTGCGGGTTTATCCCTGAGACTCGTCCCTATCAACCCCATATCACTCTCGCTCGCTGGAAAGGCAATGGCCAACGGCAGGGACTTGAAAGACTCAGGGCCAAGATAGCCCGCCAGCCGCAGTTCACGAGGTTCGTTGCTGAGGAGTTCCTTCTCTTCGAGAGTTTTCTTGGTCCTGGCGGCTCCCGTTATGAAGTTCGCGAGCGCTTTTCTTTCGATGGCCGTTGAATGTCTTAACAGGCTGCGGAAAAACTCCTATTTCCCGTCCTGTTTCCCTTTGCGGCGGGTTTTTTCGCGCTTCGGGCCTGTCGGGCCGCTGGTTTTCGTTCTCGTTTCGCCTCTGTAGGCCGGTTTTTCGGCCTGCAGAGACACTTCT
>DATNHL010000208.1:0-53826 GCA_035604995.1 Occallatibacter sp.
TCAGGGGCTAAAGCCCTGTTCATTCTATTGGCCTTATCGGCACGGCTGAAGCCGTGCCCTTTCAAGGCAACGGCGAAAACGAGTTTTTCCGCAGCCTGTAAAGCCCTCGTCTATTCTTGGCGGTTTGCGGCACGAGTAAACTCATGCCCTGATACAAAGCCCTTGCGCTGCGGACGGCCGGGCGGAGATGAACGCGGCTGCGCCGCGTGGACTGACTGCTGAAGATGAGCGGGTGGACGGATGTACAGGATTCTGTCGGGGTTGAAACCCCGACCTACCAGCCCGTACCCTTCAATTCGTTCCTGAGGCGGTCTGCGGCATGACTGAAGTCATGCCCTTTCAAAACAGCGACTTCGATTGAGTCTTCAGCAACCTGCCCCCCGGGCCTACCATCGGCTCGGATTCTTGCGTGTCCTTTTCGGCTTAATCCGACTGGTTGTCGTCGTTGTCGGTGTCCTTGTCGGTGTCTTTGTCGGCATCCTTGTCTTGATGGTGGTGGCTGTAGTGGCCGATGTCGTCGTCGAGGTGGTTGGGGTTGACGGAGACCTGGACTACGTCCATCTCGTTGCCGTCGAGATCGACTACGAAGAGGGCCATGCGGTCGCCTTCGGGGTGGGTGAAGACAAGCGTCTGCTCGTGGCCCTTTTTGCTGGTCTCGCGGATCAGGCGCTCCCAGCCGGAGCCTAGCTTTCCCGAGACGATGTGGTTGAGCTCGGCGCCATCGACCTGTTCGGTGAAGCTGTCGAACTCGGCAACGTGCAGGCCGCCGACTCCGCCGTGCGTGGCCTTTTTGGAGACCAGGCTGATGAGGCCGAGGAAGGGGATGCGGGTGGCGTGGACGTGGTAGCGGCTCTCGATTGAGCTGACTACACCGTCAAAGCCGGTTTGACCGCTGCCGGCGAGGACGGCCGCGGGGACCGCGAGGGCTACAAATCCGATGGGAATCAACCATAGTTGCTTCATTGGTCTCCGCCTTTCTTGTCCTTGGGCTTGTCTTTGGTCTTGTCTTTGTCCTTGCTGTCGACATCTTTGGCCACACCGCCCAGGGCGCTGAGGCCGCCGATGCCGCTTAACTTGCCGAGCTCGTCCATGTGGATGGGGCCGAGGATGAGGACAATGGTGAGCTCTTTCGGCTCGACGTCGAGGATGAACATGCCGTGCGACTCGCCGTTAACCAGCTTGACCATGACATCGGTGCTCTGGCCGGACTTGCGCTCGCGCTCGCGGACGATGGGGGACCACTCGCTGGTTTCGAAGTACTTGCGGAGCTGATCGACCTCCTCTTTGGAGAACTGGCCCTCCTTGTCGAACTCGTACTCGCGAACGTAGATGCCTTCGAGGCCCTCAATGAGATGGCGGGTGGCGGCTTCGTCGTCGTTTTTGCCGTTCATGACTTTGGCGGCGAAGGCGAGCATGTTTTTGCCCAGGGTGACCTCAGTGACGTCGGAGGCGCGGGCGGCGAGCTCTTTCTCGATGGGCGGCGGCTCGGGCAGGGACGAGGTTTGCGCCAGGGCCGGGACGGCGAAGGCGGCGGCGAGAAGGATGGGGAGGATGCGGGTTTTCATGGGACTTTCTCCTTGGGGGCGTTAATCCTGCGGGGCGCGGCGGTGGGCCGCGAGGCGCGTGTTCATGCGGTCGAGGGCGTGGGTGGTGATGCGCAGGGCGGTGAGGACCTGGTCGCGGGCGGCTTCTTCACGGCGGCGCTGCTCGACGATGCGCCACTCGACGCTGCCGGCGAGGACCGCAGTGAGCAGGAGAGAGGCGGCGAGGCGCTGCCAGGTGAGGAAGGGGCGCTGGGCCTGGGCAAGACGCTGCTTTTCTGTTCTGCGGCGCTCCATGAGACGGCGCTTCAGGCTGGGGGGTGCGGGTCTGCGAGCAAAGGCCTGCTGCAGCTCGCGTTCAAAATCATCCTTTGGTTCAAGCTCCACGAACGTACTCCTTCAAATGGTTCTGCGCCTTGGCCCGCAACAGCTTGAGGCCGCGCTGCAGGTGACTCTTCACGGTAGCGAGCGGGGCCTTGAGGGTGGAGGCGATCTCCTCGGGGGTCAGGTCCTCCTGGTAGCGGAGAACGAGGGCCGCGCGCTGGGGCTCGGGGAGGGTGGCGAGGAGCTGCTCGAGGCGGGCGCTGAGGGGGGAGGCGCGGTCTTCGGCGGAGGCGGCGTGGATGTCGTCGAGATCGACCCAGAGATCGATGCCGCGGACCTTGCGGCGACGGAGCGCGTCGGCCGAGCGGCTCATGGCGACCCGGCGCAGCCAGAAGCAGGCGTGGGCGGGGGATTCGATACGGGCCAGGTTGCGGTCGAGTTCCATGAAGACGTCCTGCGCGATCTCTTCGGCGAGGCCGCGGTCGGCGGTCATGCGAAGGGCGAGCGAAAAGACCATCGACTGGTGAGTGTCCACGAGTTGTTCAAAGTCCGGGTGCCAGTCGTGGGCCATTGTTTCGCTTCTACTCTCTTATCCGCAGAATTGAGCGGGCGGAGATGCAGAGAATACGCGCGGGAGCGAAAAAAGTTCGGGCGGACGGGATGAGCAGCCTACGGTTCGGCTGGAATTAGTAGGCGGCGGGCGAATGGGGCGCAAAGTCGGCCGGCTTGATGCTGGCCGCATGGTTCAATTGAAGCTTCGGAGATTTGGCATGAATCGAGAATCGCTACCGGCGATATGGGCGCTTCCCGAAACCTATCCTGCCCGGTAGGCTGCGCCTTGACCGTTCCTGGCGTAGCGGAAACCTGGTACACACTCCCGCGCCGATTCATTGCCTGTCGGTCCACGGCAACTGTTTACCACAAGGTCTTCCGGGTTGGCGACAATCCAACCGGAACTCCGGCAGGTGCGTGGCAAGTTTACGGCTTTCGGTGTCTAAGCTAATAGGACCTCCATGAAATGGCTTATGCGTACCCTTCGAGTTGTGTGTCTAACCGCGCTGGCTCTCGTCCTTCTTACACTTGCGGCGGTCCAGTTTCAGCAGCGCCTGCTCCGCTGTCGCGCTGAGCAGCTAATGATCGACATGCACCAGATTCGCCTCTACCAAAGCACCTGGGCCGACGCACAGAGGCTCATGCATCGCTGGGGTGCATGGGGGCATTACGACGGAAGCTGCACGGCGGCTGGGTGCAGGTACCAAATCGCTCTGAGCGACATCAGCTACACGAAATTCGGGTGGCTCATGCAACATGGCGGTTTCCGAATCTACAGTTGGTTCGGCGGTCGCGCTGCCCGCCTATTCGTGTCTTTCACCGTGCGAGACGGCTCCATCTGGAGAGAAACCGCCGGAATCGCAGTCACCGCCTCGCCAAAATTGTTGTCCGCGGCTGACGAGTTCCCATTAACGTTGATCGTGGAAACGAAGAGCCGACAGCGGCTCCGCCAGACCAAAGATGATTGGTGGATCCTGGGCGCTGACGATCAACTGGCGGAGCACCCTTACTACAAGGCTGGTCGACCTGGCGGCTGCAAGATCAATTGCGAAGAAGCGGTTGTAACCTACTCCACCCGGACTCCGCCAGTCGAGATCGACCGCCTCACATCGTTCAATCTCTCATGCCTAACGCAGCTCTCTTCCTGCATGGAATTGGACCAATTGCTGCCAGCGGCCAAAGACTGGCATCTCTACCATGAAGAAGAAAATTCCGCCATGCAACGAACGGATTCTCCATCGAGACCATGTGACATTCCCCTATGGGCTATCGCTCGGGATACACATTATGTCCTGATCGTTGAGAGCCTATCGAGGAGAATTGTGAAAGAGCCAGGATTTGCTTTTGTCGGAGCTAAAGGCACGTTTGAGAACGGGCGGGATTTCGAGAAGGAGGAGGCCCAGGTCAAGATCTTGACTTCTTTAAAAGGAACTCCCCCTTGGACTAAAGAAACGGTCGTTCTGGCCTATCCCTATGTAGGGACAAACAACGTTCCTGCCACTCATGAGGCATCAGAGCATTTGTTTCCTGGAAAGCGCTACATCGTGTTACCCGTCGGAGATGACCGCCGCGATCAAGTACTGACAAAAGAATCGCCGATCGAGTTGGATCGCTGCGGCGTTTGGGAAGACACCCCCGAAAACCGACGCGAACTCGAAAAGGGCTTTGCGCAGAACGACGAACTGCGCGGGGCCGAGTTGAGATAGGTTGACTGCTCCTGAGTCTTGGCCGTATCACTGGCTACTCGGAAGTACATTCAGTAAACATCGAACAAGGTCAAACAACTGGGCCGATCCAGAGATCGATGGTCAGTTGACGATATCAGCCAAATTCACGGAACGAGGTCGTCAGGCCGCTTTCACTCTCAGAACAGCTCCGGGATGCTGTGGAAGGCGATTCTTGTGGGGGCGGACTTGTAGGCGGTCAGCATGGTGGCGGGGGCCAGGGTGCTGAGGCCGTATTTGTTGTTGATCTGGTCCATGATGGCGAGGAGCTTGGCGCGGCTCTGCTCGTCTTCGGTGCCTTCGAAGAGGTTGAGGGAGTGGAGGCGGTCGGGGACCAGGCCGTCTAAATGGACGCCGATGAAGTAGGGGTGGGCGAACTCCTCGCCGGACGGGCGGGATTCCCATAGACGACTGAGCGCGGCGATCAGGGTCTGGTTGTCCTGGCACTCGCTGAGCTTGAGCTCGCTTTTCCATCCTTTCTTGGGCACGCCGAAGTTGCTCACGGGTCCGCGCTCCCCTTTGGGACCCGCAAACCCAATCGCCAGGCCGATGCTCGAGGCCCAGAGACCTCCGGCGCGGAGACGCATGGCGGCCTTGTGGAGGAGCTTGTGGGCCACGGCCCAGGCCTTCTCCGGGGTGCGCATCTCGGGGGCGAGGACGTGCTGGTGGCTCAGGGACTTGAGGTGCTCGGTCTCGGCCATGTCGAAGTCTTCGCCGCGCAGCCAGTGCCAGAGACGCTCGCCCCACATCGAGCCCCAGAGCTCGCCGGACTTGTCGCATTCGAGGGCCATCAACTGCTCCATGGTGTGGATGCCCTTGTCGTTCAGCCGCTTTTCGGTGCGGGGGCCGATGCCGGGCAGGTCGCGGAGGGTGAGCTGGCGGAGGGCCTCGGGGAGAAGATCGAGCGGGAGGGCGACGAGGCCGTCGGGCTTCTCCATGTCGCTGGCGACCTTGGCGAGATAGCGGTTGGTGGCGAGGCCGACGGACGAGCGCAGCATGGGGCCAACCTTTTCCCGGATGGTGGCCTTGACGCGGCGGCCTAGCTCGAGGGCGGCGAGCAGCGGGCGCTCGCGGCCCATGAGGCGGCAGGCCATCTCGTCGATGGAGAGGACGGCGGTGACGGGCAGGCAGCTTTCGACGGCTTCAACGATGCGGTGGTGGTAGTCGACGTAGAGCTCGTGGCGGGCTTCGACGAGGACCAGATCGGGGCACATGCGTTTGGCGTCGGCGACGACGGTTCCGGTTTTGACGCCGTGGGCTTTGGCCTCGTAACTGGCGGCGATGGCGACGGTGGTGTCGGCCCTCATGGGGACGACGGCGACGGGGCGGCCGCGCAGTTCGGGACGGACTTCCTGTTCCACCGAGGCAAAGTAGGAGTTGAGATCGACGAAAAGCCAGTTGAGGGTGGGGCCGGGAGCCTGGTCCTGCGGGCAGATTGGCTCTGTATCGTTTGAGGCAGTCTCAGCTCCCCAATCCGGGGTATGGTCTTCCTGTGCCTCATCGGAGATGATGGGGTTGAGAGCCGGAATCGGGCCGGTTTCCATCCTGGATCAATTTTCGCTTTTTATTCCCTTCAGGGCAAGGACAAACTTAGGGGATGACGAAGAAAATCTGCCGATGGTACACTTGTCTCGCCGGGATTCCGGTGTACCGAAGCCTGATCTGCCTGCTCGTATACTCGGTTCACCGGCGAAACATTTGTCGGTTGTGTGGGTTTCCTGGATTATGCAAAGCTTAATGCATTGGTTTTCGATAAACGGAAGCGTGATCGCGGTGCTGGTGACGGTATGCGTGGCTGTGCTTCTGGTCTGCTGCCTGGGCTGCTCGAGCTGCCCGAGCCGCGACAAGGACGACCTCTTCCGCCCGCACGGGATGTAAGCCGCCGCACCCCCTAAAAGACAGAATGAAGTGTATTTTTTGCGCCTATTCGACGGGCGGCTTCAGGTACTGCTCGAAGTGCGCCAGGATGCGGTTGAAGAGGTGGGTGCGAACATCGGGGCCGGCGATGGAGTGGGTTTTGCGCGGGTAAATCTGCAGGTCGTAGGGGAGCTGGGCGTCGATCAGCTTCTGGATGAATTGAACGCTGTTCTCGATGTGCACGTTGTCGTCGCCGGTGCCATGGACGAGGAGCAGGCGGCCCTTGAGGTTGGCAGCGGAGTTAACGACGGAGAAGTCGCGATAGCCGGAGGGGAACTCCGAGGGCAGGCTCATGTAGCGCTCGGTGTAGATGGAGTCGTAGTCGCGCCAGTCGGTGACGGGGGCGACGGCGACCCCGGCGCGGAAGCGGTCGGAGTGGGTGAGGGCGTAGAGCGTAAAGGTTCCGCCCCAGCTCCAACCCCACCAGCCGAGGCGTTTGGGGTCGAGTTGCGGGAATTGGGCGAGGGCGGCGTCGAGGACGGTCAATTGATCTTCAAGCTGGACGGGGCCGAAGTTCTGATACGCGGCCTGGGCGAAGTCGCGGCCGCGGCCGCTCATGCCGCGATTGTCGGCGTGGAGGACGGCAAAGCCGTGCTGGGCGAGCAACTCGTCGAAGAGCAGGACGTCGCTCCAGCGGTTTTGAACGATTTGCGCCGCGGGTCCGCCGTAGGGGTTGAGGATGAGCGGGACGGAACCGGGGCTTGTGGCGCTTTCAGGAAGCAGGACCGTGGCGTAGAGGGTCGTGCCGTCGTGGGCCTTGACTTCGAGCTGCTGCGGGGCCGGGAGGTGGTAGGACTCGGTCGAATGGGTTGACCAAAAGAGGTTGCACTTGCCCGTGTCCTGGCAGAGGCGCAGGGCGGGCGGACTGGCGCGGGTGGACTGCTTGTCGACAAATGCGCCGCCGGAGGGAGCGAAGTTGCCTTCGTGGAAACCGGGAGCGGTGGTCAGGGGCTTGCGCTCGCCGTCGAAGCTCACCTGATTCAACTGCTGTTCGAGTGGGTTGCCTTCGTTAGAGGCGTAGCGGATGAGCTTCGCTTCATGGTCGACACCGAGAATGTCGCCGACCTCGAAGTCGCCCTTGGTTAGCTGGCGCACGAGCTTGGCGGTGGCCATGAGGGGATTGGCCTCGTCGTAGGTGTAGAGGTAGAGATGATTGTGGCCGTCGGTCCAGTTGGTGAGGACGATGGATCCGTAGCCGACCGAGACGTCGTAGTTGGCGTCGATGAATTTATCGTCGGTGAGTTCGAGCACCGAATGCGCCTGGCCTGAGGGGGCGTCGGCAAAGTAGAGGTCGCGATGTTTGTGATCGCGGGTGAGGGTTTCAATCCACAGCGTCTTGCGATCGATCCAGCCGAAGCGCGGAATGTAGTCCTGGCCGGGATGAATGGGGAGCCTGACCCAGACGGTCTTGCCGCCGCCGGCGCCGACCACGCCCACGCGGACATCGGGGTTGGGGTCGCCGGGCTGGGGAAAGCGCTGCAGATCGATTCTGGCGTGGGTGGGAATCCAGTCGGTGATGGGGTACTCGGGCACATTGTTCTCGGTCATCTGGAGGTAGGCGAGGCTCTTCGAGTCCGGGGACCAGAAGTAGTTGGTTCGCGTGTCGAGCTCTTCTGCGTAGACCCAATCGACCTGGCCGTTGAGGGTGGTCTGGTTGGGCGGGGGCGCGACCATCATGGCCGGATTGCCAGGGTCCTTGAGCCGCAACACGGCGAGGCCCTGGTCGCGCACAAAAGAAACCAATTCGCCGTTGGGAGAGAACTTGGGATCGTCGCCGGCTCCGGTTCCCGTGAACCCGACCTGCACGCCGGTGCCGTTGTGCAGATCGTAAAGCCAGAGACGGCCGCTCGAGTCGAAGAGCAGATGGGCGGAGTCGGGCGCCCACAGGTAGCTGGCCACCTTGTAGCGGTCGCGATGGTCGCGGTCAGCCTCAGAGCCGGGTGCGCCGGAGAGCGCGGCCAGCTTGGCGCGACTGACCAGCACGTGGGACTTGGCGGTGGCGGGGTCGAGATCGAGGAGTTCGCCGCCATCGAGATAGGCGAGGTGCTTTCCGTCCGGCGACCAGGCCAGGCCGTCGGGCGGATGGCCGGCGAGGGAGCCATGGGCAAAGATGGCTTCGACGGTGAGCGGCCGGGGTGGGGACGGGGCTGGGACGGACGGGGCCTGCCCGGGCGGATTCTGGACGGCCTGGGCGGAGAGCTGAGGCGTTGCGAGGGGACAGGCGAGAAGGGAAGAAAGCAGAAGAGCCGCGCAACGAGTCAAGGCAAGATCCTCCGGAAGCACATGCCAGCCATGGCTCCGCGGACCGAACCGACAGGGCGGCGCTTCCAGAAAGAGTGTAAATCAAGCGATGTGAGAGTCGGGCCCGGGGGAGGGAGCGCGGACCTTCCGCCGCGGCCCGGATTCTTCGGTTGTGCAAAGCCATCGCAGCCGGTAGCATCCTTCTAGATTTCGCTGTGAGGAGGTTTCCTTTGGGCCAGCCGCTCGATAAGCCGACAGCTTTCTTCTACGGCCAGTTTGTCCAGGCCGCGTATGCCATGTTCGCAAATCCGCAGAGCCCGGATCCGTTGAGGCCGGAGCCTTCCGGGATTCCAGCCGGCTACGAACTCGGGGCATGGATTCACATGTCCGACTTCGTTCTCGACATCACCGAACTCAAGTTCTACGGAATCGTTGCGCACAGTGTGGAAGAACACGGCGCGAGCATCGTTGCCATCCGTGGAACCGAAGGCGCGATCGAGTGGATCGACGATGCCGCCGCCATCCTGGTGCCTTTTCGCCAGATTCCTTCCGCGGGGCGCGTGGCTTTTGGGTTCGACAAGATTTACAACTCATTGAAGGTGGTAAAGTACACTCCGCGCGCCGCGCGCGAGCTGGCTGCCGGCGCCGAACCCGAAGCCTACACCGGCTCCTTTGGCGAGCAGCTGGAGCAACTGGCGATCAGCCACGAAAGGGAGCGCGGGCTCGAGCCGGCGATTGAAGGGCGCGCACGCCCGAAGCGGCCAACCGTTGTGACGGGGCACAGCCTGGGTGCCGCGCTCGCCACCCTGTTCGTGATGGAGAACGACGAGAAGGGGAAGTTCGATATCTCGTCGCTGTGCACCTTCGCATCGCCGCGGGTGGGCAACATGGAGTTTGTCCACCTGTTCAACCGGCTCCCGATCAACTCGTGGAGAATTGTCAATATTCGCGACGTGGTTCCAAGACTGCCTCCACATATCCCTATCCTTCTCGATTACGGCCATGTGGATGTGGCGTATCCGTTCGACTCTTCCACCTTCGCCAGGAACAGCCTGGTGTGCTGGCACTCGATGGACACCTACCAGCACTGGCTGGACGCGAGTTCTCCACTGCTTCCGGAGTGCGTCCTGTAGCGAAGCAGGCGGCGTGCGCCGGTTGCGCGGTGGGCGGGCAAGCGAGTATGGTGCGGGCTATGCATTGGGCAACTCCGCAGGAACGCACGAAGCTGGGGCAGGCGCGGCGCAAGCAGGTGGGCCGCCAGGAACACGGCACCCTCAACATCAAAGCCCGGACTCATTCTCCGCTTGAGCTGCTTGAACGGTCGATGAAGGGGCGGGTCGCGCCGCTGGTCAAACTGAAATACGAACTGATGTCCGAGTCGGCCTTCGGCTACTTCCGGGGCGCGGTGCCGGTGATGGCGGCGGACTTGGCGGTGCTGCCGAACACGGGCATCCTGAGCCAGCTTTGCGGCGACGCGCACGTGCGCAACGTGGGCGCTTATGCAGCGCCGGACGGGCGGCTGGTGTTCGACATCAACGACTTCGACGAGACGATCCGCGGACCCTTCGAGTGGGATCTGAAGCGCATGGCGGCTTCGGTCAGCCTGGCCGGGCGAGCGGCGGGGCACAAGGACTCGGCCGTGCGCCGCGCCGTGGAGCAGTGCATCGGGCGCTATACCGCCCAGATGCGGGCTTTCGCCAAGATGCCGCACCTGGAGGTGGGGCGGTTCCAGGTGCACCGGCTGGGCCAGGTTGAGCCGGTGCATGAGGCGCTGCTGAAGGCCGAGCGGGCCACGCCGCAGCACACGCTGGAGCAGCTCACCGAGCCGGTTTCCGGCAAGGGCGGGGAGCGGCGCTTCAAGGAGATCAAGCCGATGCTGACGCGCGTAAAGGGCGCGCAGGCCGCGGCGGTGGTGGCTTCTCTGGAACCATATAAGCAGATGCTGGAGCCGCAGCGGCAGCACCTGCTGGGGTTTTACCGGCCGGTGGACGTGGCCTTCAAGGTGGTGGGAACGGGCTCGGTGGGGCTGCGCGACTACTGCATCTACTTCGAGGGCAACGGCCCCAAGGACCCGCTTTTTCTGCAGATCAAGGAGGAGCCGGCGTCGGCGTACACGGCCTATCTGCCCGATGCGCACCCCGACCCCCACAACGGCAAGCGCACGGCGGAGGGCCAGCGCGCCATGCAGGTGCAGTCGGATCCGTTTCTGGGCTGGACCAACATGGGCGGGCGGCAGTACCTGGTGCGGCAGCTCAACGACCACAAAGGGTCGATTGAGCTGGAGGACCTGGGCGGCGGGGGGCTGGCGGCCTTTGCCGAGGTGTGCGGCGAGCTGCTGGCGCGGGGCCATGGGCGATCGGGCGACCCGGCGGTGATCGCCGGCTACTTGGGCTCCGGCGACGGGTTTGCGGAGGCGTGCGCCAAGTTCGGGCTGGCCTATGCCGACCAGACGGAGAAGGACTGGCAGGATTTATGCCGGTTGCGCAAGGCGGGGAAGAAGGCGTAGCCAGTCCGGGCCGATTGCGGTCCCTTGCGACTCACTGCCGGGGCGTAGAATACCGGTGGCTTTACCCCAGGCTCTTTCCGAGGCTCGCAATGAGAGTTGCCCGGTTCACTGCCGTTGCCATGCTGGTCTTCCTGGGGCTCACCGCTTTGGTGGGTTCAGTTCCCATGCTCACTGACCCGCATGGGCAGCCGTGGCAGATGCCGCTGAGTTTGCTTGAGCACTCTCCCTTCCATTCCTTCCTGTTTCCCGGCCTCCTATTGCTGGTGATGAACGGCTTGATGAGTTTGTTTGTGCTGTTTCTTGTACTCCGGCGCAAACGCGGATACGGCCCCTGGATCGCAGCCCAGGGATGTGTTCTGCTGGGTTGGCTGGCAGTCGAGTGCCTGATGCTGCGGATGGTGATCTGGCCGCACTATGTGTATGGTGCGGTAGCGCTGATCCTGATGGTCACCGGGGTTGCGTTGCGCTCCGATTCGAAAGCGGAGAACTGATTCGACAAAACTCAAAAGGGGGATCCAATGAACCGCCGCACGTTTACGCAAGCCATGGCCGCTGCCGCTCTGAGCGCCGGCGCACCCAGGTTGTCCGCAGCGCCAGCCGGCAAAACTGTGTCGGCCAACGCCCCGCAGTTTCCGCTTTCCGTGATGTTGTGGACGGTCTTTACCGATTTGCCCTTCGAGGAGCGGCTGGCCAAGGTGGCCGAGGCGGGCTACAACAAGATTCAACTGGTGGGCGAATACAACGCCCACAACTGGACGCAGGCCGATTATGACCGCGCCAATGCGGCACGGAAGCGGCTGGGCATCGAGTTCGACGCCACGGCCGGGCTGAAGGACGGCATCGCGGACCCTGGGACGCGCGATGCGTTTCTGGCTGAGCTGAAAGAGGCGCTGACGCCGATGGAGACGCTGGGCTGCCCGGCGATGATTGTGCTCTCCGGCAATGTGGTTCCGGGGCTTTCGCACGAGGCGCAGCACCAAAGCTGCATTGAAGGGCTGAAGCGGGCGGCGGCGCTGGTGGAGGGGCGGCAGATCAACGGGCAGCCGGTCAGGCTGCTGCTCGAGTGCATCCATCTGGAAGAGAATCCGAAGTACTTTCTCACTTCGGCCAACGAGGCGATTGAGATTGTGCGCGCCGTGAACCACCCGCAGGTGCAGTTTCTCTACGACATCTATCACGAGCAGATGAGCTTCGGCAACCTGATTGAGAAGCTGGACAAACACATCGACGTGATCGGGCTGATTCATGTGGCCGATGTGCCAGGGCGGCATGAGCCGGGGACGGGCGAGATCAATTACGGCAATATCTACAAGAGGCTAGCCGAGCTGAACTACCGGCACAATATGGCCATGGAGTTTTTGCCGGTGGGCGACGCGGTGGGCACGCTGCGGGCGGCGAAGGCGCAGGTGCTGAGCGCTGGGTGAGAAGGCTCGCTACACGGAGAGCGGCGGCCCGATGAGTTCCATTTCATAGCGGCGAAAGAATGCGGCATCCTGGACGGGCGGATTCGGCACTGCGGTGGCGCGGAGGAACTCTTCCATCTTTCCCGCCGGATTGAAGGCGATGAGCATGTGCCCCGGCTTCTCGCCAACCGACGAGAAGGTGTGCGGAATGTTCCGCGGCGCCAGAACCGACTCCCCGCTGCGAAGCCGCTTGCGGTTGTCGCCGATCTGAAACAGCACCTCGCCCTCCATGACATAAAACCACTCCTCCTGGTAGAGGTGGAGGTGGAGCGGCGGTCCGCCCTTGATCAGGTTGGTGTGTTCGATGATGAACATGCCCCCGTTGGTTTCACTCGCAGCGATCTTGAACAGGATGGAGCTGTACCCCCGCGAGTGCGACTCACCAAAACGGTCCTGTCCCGACCCGACGAAATGAATCTCCCGGGAGGCGGGAGCGGCTCCGGCCTGAGCAAGGGCGAAGTCTCTCAGTCCCGCTGCAGGAAGCAGCGCGGCAGTGGCTTTGAGGAAGGAACGGCGTTTCATGGATTGCTCCGATCTCAAATGGAATGGAAGAGCCCAGGGATCTCAGGCGCCGAATGAGCCAGTCGTTACGTCAGCTTCGGGGACGACGAGGGAAGGACCGATCCAATCTATCGCAGACGAGAGAGGTTTGCAAAGCACTTTCCTGCCCAATCCTTGATCCGGCGAAGGGCTGAGTGGGGCAATCGAGGAACGCTTTAGCCCACGGGCAGCAGATTCGGCGGCGGCTCTCGATCCGGCTGATTGGTCAGACGGGTGGGGGTGGGCGGAGCGGTGAGCGTAAATCGCTTGTGGCTGGCGGCCAGATGAACCAGCAGGTTTTTCTGGTCGAACGTGATGGTGAAGTTCTCCATCGGCGGGGAACCGAAGTTGACCAGCCGGAACGCGGGGTGAATCTCGACCACCGGATGCGTGAAGGTGTATTTGCCCAGTTTCACGTCCGAGGCCAGCTTGGCGACCTTGATCGCAAATCGGGTGGAGAGCGACTGGCCGGTGGCAAAGACGACCGGATCGATGTCGAACTTCAGTTGCGAGGCCAGGGCTTCGGGCAGGGTAAGGCCGCCGCCGCCGGAGTCGAGTTGCGCGTCGACGGCGTGCCCGGCTACCTCGAGGGCCGTGATCGGCACCCCCTGGGGCATGCGGAAGGGCAGTACCGCATCGCCTCCGTCCGGCTTGAGCTCACCGGTGGCCAGGAGCACGCGGCGGCGCGGAAAGTCCAGCGTCAGCAGATAGGAGCGAAACAGGGTGAATCCGAGCAGGCCCTGGCACGCGCCCGCTTCGTTCGTCAGTTCGTGGCGGATGGCGCGGATCTCGGTGAACTCCACGCCGGCCAGCTTGATGGATTCAACGAAGACAACCGGCGACTGCGCGCCACCCAGCCCGCTGGGGTCGTTCAGCCGCGCCTGGCCTATGGTGGGAAGGTGGAGCTCGTCGGCCACTGCCGGGGTCACGATGGCGTCGCCGCCCGTTCCGGTGTCGATGACAAACCGGTAAGGCCCCTTGCCATTGATGGTGACCATGACATAGGGCTTGCCGAAGCGCTCGGTCATGGGCTCGGAATGCACGGCGTCTTGGGCGGACAGGGAAAGAACCGAGGCAACCAGAAAGGTTGCAAGCGCGCTGCCCGGGTTTGCCAATCGCCGCACCGCAAACCCTCCGTTCCACTCCTGACGAGTGGAATTACGAACGCCCGTCCGGAGCGGTTCCACAATTCACGCCCAATTGTAGGACTGCCATCGCCCAGCCGCGAACTGTTGTGGCGGTGGGGAAGATGCACGGCAAGGAACGGTAGATGGGCGCGCAATCACGGAATTGCGGGTTGGATGGGGGCTGGCGGGAAAGGCTTGCGGCGCCGGCGGGCTGCATGCCGCGCATGAGCCGGCCCGGAGCGATTCTGCCGCTTGTGGCGCTCTGCTCTTACAATTATCCGGTATGCCTACCGCTGTTCGATCGCACGCGAAGGTCAACCTTGGGCTGTTTATCGGCGCGCCGCGCCGGGATGGCTTCCACGGGCTGACCACTGTTTACCAGACACTGGAACTGTATGACGTGGTTACGGTTACGGCGCGGCGGGCGGCTGCGACAAGGCTGCGGCTGACCTCGAACGACGGGCGTGTGCCGCGCGACGGCCGGAATACTGCGTGGAAGATGGTTGCGCTGGCGCTGGAGGCGCTGGGCGTGACGGCCGAGGTCTTTATCCATATTGAGAAGCGACTGCCGGTGCAGGGCGGGCTGGGCGCGGGTTCGGCGAACGCGGTGGCGGCGCTGGTGGGGCTGGAGCGGGAACTGGGGATTGCGGATGGGGTTCGTGCTTTCCCACCCTTCGAGCAAAAGGCGCTCGAAGGATGGGGCACCCCGGACGAAGAGGTTCGGGTCGAGGGTCGTGGTTTCCCAGGTCTCAAAGGCGAGGCCTGGGGCGCCAAGGCCGGGTGGAGCGGCACGGACGGGTGGGGTGCGCGGCGGCTGGAGATTGCGGCGAAAGTAGGGTCGGATGTGCCGCTGTTTCTGATCGGGGGGGCGGTTCTGGGGGTGGATCGGGGGCAAGAGGTGTATCCGCTGCCGGACTTCGAACCCGTCTGGTGCGTGCTTGCCACGCCTTCGGAGGGGGTATCGACGCCGCAGGCCTTTCGGGACTGGGATGCGCTGTGCGCCGAGGAAGGTTTGACCCAGCAGGCAAGTACAGATAAACTGAATGAGTTGAGCCGCGCCTATGCCAGCGTCTTTGCGGGAGGGATCCCGCAGGGTGGGCAGGGAGTTGACTCCTCCGGTGTCCTCTCTTTGGGAGAGGACCGGGCCGGACTACAAGAGTCCGCGCTTGTCCGCACCGGGATCACGAGCTGGATCCAGAACGACTTTGAACGCGTCGTCTTTCCCCAGCATCCTTCCCTTGCAGAAATCAAGCGCATTCTTGCGGCTTCGGGCACACCGGAGGCAGCCCTCCATGCCTCGCTGTCGGGGTCCGGTTCGGCGCTCTTCGGGTTGTACCTGACCCGGGGAGATGCGGAAGCGGCGCAAGTCCGGCTGCAGAGTCAGGTCCGAAACGTAGAAGTGCGGAGCACATTGACCCGCACCCTGCCGCGCGAGGCGTACTGGAGCGAAATGCTTCTGGAAGAGGGAGATTGACAGGCAGCCGTTCTGCGAGAGAGACTCGCCTTCGGCTGTCAAAGTTGGGCGATCGTTCAATGGTAGGACAATGCCCTTTGGAGGCATTTATCCAGGTTCGAATCCTGGTCGCCCAGCCATTTTTTGAGGTTTGGCCCCGAAGAACAGCCAAAGCAAACCAGCTTGGAGGGTAATCGGAGATGGAAGCGGGAACATTGTCGGTGACGTTGGAAGACAAAAAGCCGGAAGGCGAACCGATCGCGGCGCGGGACGGCGCGGCCCGGGAAGCCAAGGAACCTCAACTGGGCGCGAACACGGACGGCGCCGCCAAGGCCAGGGACGCCAAGCCTGCGCCGGAACGCAAGCGGAGCCGCAACCTGACCGAGGACAAGCGCTTCAAGCTCTTCAGCGGTACCGCCAACCGGCCGCTGGCTGAGGAGATTGCCCGCCACATCGGGGTTCAGGTGGGAGAGGCCAAGATTCAGCGTTTTGCCGACGGCGAGGTCTACTTCCAACTGCTGGAGAACGTGCGCGGCGTGGATGTGTTTGTGGTGCAGCCCACCTGCTACCCGGTGGATCAGCACCTGGTGGAGTTGCTGGTGATGATTGACGCTCTGAAGCGCGCCTCGGCGGCGAGGATCACGGTGGTGGTGCCCTACTATGGCTACGCCCGCCAGGACCGGAAGGACCGGCCGCGCGTGGCGATCAGCGCCAAGCTCATTGCCGACCTGCTGACCACTGCCGGAGCCAACCGCGCCTTGTTTGTGGATCTGCACGCGGCACAGATTCAGGGCTTCTTCAACATTCCCGTCGATCACCTTTTCGCCAGCCCGGTGCTGGTGAGCCACTTCCGCGAGCTGAAGCTGCCCAACCTGACCGTAGTTTCGCCGGACGCGGGCGGCGTGGAGCGGGCACGGTTCTTCGCGCAAAAGGTGGGGGCTCCGCTGGCCATTGTGGACAAGCGGCGGACAGACATTAATGTTGCCGAAGTGATGCACGTGGTGGGCGACGTGGAGGGGCAAACCTGCCTCATCATCGACGATATTATCGACACGGCCGGCACGCTGGTGAAGACCGTGGATGCTCTTTACTCCGCGGGCGCGGCGACCGTGTATGCCTGCGCCAGCCACGCCGTGCTTTCGGGCCCGGCTATCGATCGGATTGCCAACTCGCGGCTGGAGCAGGTGGTGGTGACCGACACCATTCCGCTGCGCGAGGCGGCGCAGAAAGTGCCCAAGATCAAGGTGCTCTCCATCGCCGGCCTGCTGGGCGCGGCTATCGAGAGCATTCACATGGAGACGAGTGTGAGTTCGCTATTCAATTGAGGGATTAGGGGTTAGGGATTAGTCAACGCTGCTTTAGGTTGACCCCCAACACCAACCCCTCACCCCTAAACCCTAACCCCTAGCTTCATCAACAAAGGGAGCGGACCTCGACAGGCCGTGCCCGATAAGAAGGAAACGAGAGAGCGAATGCCAGAAGTAGTCGTAGCCAAGCCCCGTGAGGGCAAGTTCAACAAGAATGCCGCTCGCCGTGTGCGCGTTGCGGGCAAGATTCCTGCCGTGCTGTATGGTTCCGGCCACGATGCAGTGGCCATTGAGGTGGACCCCAAGCAGATTTCCCGGATCCTGTTTTCAGAGACCGGGCACAACACGATTTTTGACGTCGAAGTCGCCGGCCAGCCCTCGGCCAAAGCCATGATCGTCGATTGGCAGCGGGAGCCGATCAAGGACCAGTTGATCCACATCGACCTGAAGCGCATTGCGCTGGACAAGGCGCTGTGCGTCAGGGTGCGCGTGAAGCTGCTCGGCATACCGTTGGGCGTCAGGGCCTCCGGCGGCATCCTGGACCAGGTGTTGCGAGAAGTTGAGGTCGAGTGCCTTCCGGCCGACATTCCCAGCCACATCGACGTGGATGTGACCAACCTGGAGATGCACGGGGTGCTGCGCGTGACCGATCTGCCCCATTCGGACAAGATCAAGTACCTGAAATCCGAGGATGCGACCGTGGCGCACGTTGTTTCGATCCGCGAAGAAGCGCCTACCGCTGCCGAGGCCGAGGCAGCCGCAGCAGCAGCAGCGGCGGCGGTTGCGCCGACCGCAGCGGAACCGGAAGTTGCCAAGAAGGGCAAGCCGGAAGAGGGCGCCAAGAAGGCAGAATCCGGCTCTGGGGCAAAGAAGTAAGCCTTGGCGGAAGCAAGTGAGACCGGTGTTCGCCGCAGCCCCTATCTAGTGGTGGGGCTCGGCAACCCCGGTTTGGAGTACCTGTGGACTCCGCATAACGCGGGGTACATGGCCATCGACCGCATCGCCCAGCAAGAAGGGGTTGTGGTGCAGAACCGGCGCTGCCGGGCCACGACAGCGACCTGCCGTATAGCAGGGCGCGAGGTGGTCCTGGCCAAGCCGGAGACCTATATGAACCTGAGCGGGGTTGCAGTGGCCGCTCTGGTGAGGGAGTTTGAAGCGGACCCGGCGAAGGATCTGCTTGTGATTTACGACGAGCTCGATTTGACGCTGGGGACGTTCAAGATCAGGGAGCGCGGTTCGCCTGCGGGGCACAACGGAGCCCGCAGCGTGACCAGCGCCCTGGGAAGCCAGGAGTGGCCGCGCCTGCGGATTGGCGTGGGGCTCAATCTTCCGCCGGAGGCGATGGCAGCCGGAGGGGGCAAGCGGCCGGGCAGGGATTACCTGCTCTCGCCGATGCGCAAGGCGGATTTGACGGTTCTGGATGAGGTGCTGGACCGGGTGGCAACGGCCACGCGGCGCGTCATCGAAGAAGGCCCGGGACCGGCGATGAACGAGTTCAACCGTAAGGACAGGGAATAGGGATTAGGGAACAGGGAACAGGATTGGCAACCGGGACATGAAACTACGAAATACGAGCTTCGAATTGGGAAGTCAACCTGTGAACTGTTAGCTGGGGCCGAAGCTCCAGCGGAAAAGGAATGCTGATGTCGCGTGTGTATGAGGTTATGTTCATTGTTCGGCCCGATGCGGCCGAAGAGGATGTCGACAAGCTGATCGCCGGCTTCTCCACCACTGTTACCGGTGGGGGCGGGGTGGTGAGGACTGTCGAGAAGATGGGTCGCCGCAAGCTTGCTTACACGGTGCGCAAGTTCAACGACGGCAACTATGTTTTGCTCACCATCGAGGCCACGGGGCCGGTGGTGCTGGAACTGGAGCGCCGCCTGAGGGTGACTGAGCCGGTGATCAAGTTCATCACCGTGCGCATCGATGAGGAAGAGAAGCGGTTGGCCAAGGTGAAGGCACTGCGCGGAGTTCGCCGCAAGGTGGAACACGCGGCTCCGGCGCCGGCGCCTGCGCCGGTTGCCGCGCCGGTGGAAGCAGCCGAAGCCACACCAGCGGCCGTCTAGGCCGGCTGTTGCTTTTAGCCGCCCGGCGGGCGAGCCCGCCTTGGCAGTCATTTCAATTGTTCCCCGGGGCCTGATAGGCGCAGGGTGAACCGAAGAGAGTAAAGAGGAAACACTATGTCAGAAGAAACCCCTGGAAGAGCGCCCGAGACGGGCGCACCGCAAGCGTCATCTGAATCCGGTTCGGGCTCCGGCCCTGCCCCCCGCACCGGCGGCCGGCCGCAAGGCGGACCTGGCGGCAGACCCCAAGGCGGACCCGGCGGGCGCGGCAAGTTCTTCCGCCGCAAGAAGGTGTGCAAGTTCTGCACGGAGAAGATTGACGCGATTCCGTACCGCGACGTGCGTCTGCTGCAAGGGTTTGTGGCCGAGCGGGGCAAGATTGTGCCGCGGCGGCTCACCGGCGTTTGCACCACGCACCAGCGCCGCCTGACCCGCGCCATCAAGCAGGCCCGGAACATCGCCCTGCTTCCGTTTGCCACACGGCACTAAGGCGACGCTCAGTCAGTCGCCGGCGGATCAATCCACTTGAGCGCAGAGAACTCTGCGCGGCACTTTTTCGGCGCTGCCGCTCTCGTCCAAAGGACAAGAGCGCCCACGGCGCCGCACTGGAGAGTTTCCCATGGAAGTAATTCTGAAGGAAGACGTAGCCAACCTGGGCCACCGCGGAGACGTGGTGAAAGTGGCCGATGGCTACGGACGCAATTTTCTGTTGCCGCGCAAGCTGGCGCTGCAGGCTACCGACGCCAACAAGGCCGTCATCGAGCAGATGAAGACCGCCGCTGCCCGCCGTTCTGCGTCGGAGAAGGCGCAAGCGGAGGAACTGGTGACCAAGCTGGAGCCGCTCGTGCTCAGCTTTACCCGCAAGTCGGGCGAGGCCGGCCACCTGTTCGGCTCGGTTACCTCGGCGGACATTGCCGCCGATCTCGCGGCCAAGGGCTTCGAGGTGGATCGGCGCAAGATCGTGCTCAACGAGCCGCTGAAGACCGTTGGCGACCACACGGTCACCATCAAGCTGCACCGCGAAGTGACGGCGCACGTGAAGGTGAAAGTGGAGGCCGAGGCTCAAGAGGAAGTTGCTGCAGCCGAACCTGCAGCCGAGCCAGCCGCGGAAGAAGTCGCGGCCGAATAACTTCAACCTGAACTAACCCCGGTCCGCGTCTCCGTGAAGCGAGGGGCAGATGCGAGCCATCTTCGGCCCAGCAGCGCCCTACGCGCTGCTGGGCCGAATTCGTGTTTGTGTAGGGCCGGTTTTTGTCAGGGGGGAAACAGACCACGGAAAAGGGCTTGTTTCAGGGCCAGCTTCGCGAAAAGCATCCCACAGGGGCTAAAGCCCACGGTGATTTGATTGCACTTACGGCACGACTGAAGTCGTGCCCTGACACTTCTTGCCCCTCCCGGTGAGTTTTTTCGCAGCCTGGAAAGCCCACGGTCATTTTTGGTGGCTTGCGGCACGACTGAAGTCGTGCCCTTTCAAGGCCTCACCTCGTTCGAAGACTTCCAAGAACAACCTCTCCTTGTTCAGGGACTTCCTAAAATAGATCTTTTTCCGGTGTGCCGCCGGCGAGGGCGATTAGTTTCTTGACTGCCTTGCCCATTTTTTCGGTGAAGCCGGGAACGGCGTTGGACATGGCGACGGAGAAGAGCAGCCGGGCGCGGTTGGCGGCGATGCTGGAGTCGACCTCGTTGTGGGTGTCGTAGCAGATGCGGGCCTTTTTTCCGCTCAGCGAAGTCAGCGTGAGGCGGAGGACCTGCTCGCGGGTGTGGTAGGTGTCGCTGGGATCGAAGACCTCCCAGATGGCGCTGTTGCTGTCGATGGCGCCGAGAAAAATGTCGCAGCGGCCGTCGGGCTGCGTGACGGAGAGAACCGACGTGGCCGCATCGAACGAGACCTCGAGGTTGTCGTTGATTCCGTCGCTGGGGCTGAGCGCGAGAAGCTCGCCGCGCACGTAGTCGAACAGCTCCTGCTGGGTAGGCTCGGGCTTGGGGGCTTTCTTTGCGTGGTGCGTCGCCGGCGCAGTCTGCGCGGAACAGACGGGCAGGATGAGGAAAAGCGCCGCGGCCGAGATGCGGGCGGGGACGCTCATACGAGTTCAATTCCAGGAGGGAGCTTCATGGGGAGAGTATAGACTCGTGTGCTGGTGACTCGCCTACCAGCGCGAGCGGCCGGTTCCGGTCGGTGCGCAGCGTTGGCACGGCGGCCAGCAGGCTGCGCGTGTAAGGGTGCTCCGGGTTTGTAAGCAGCCGTTGGCAGGCCCCCGTTTCGACCACCTGGCCCGCGCGCATCACCGCGACGCGGCTGGCCACCTGGCCGACCACAGCCAGGTCGTGGGAGATGAAGAGCATGGCCAGGCCGTGCTGCCGCTGCAAGTCCCTGAGCAGCTCGAGCACCTGGGCCTGCACGGTGACATCCAGGGCTGTTGTGGGCTCGTCGGCGATGAGCAGGCGCGGCTTGTTGATGAGCGCCATGGCGATAAGAATGCGCTGCCGCTGGCCGCCGGAAAACTGGTGCGGACAGTCGTTGTAGCGGCGGGCTGCGTCGGGGATGGCAACTGATTCGAGCGCGGCGATGGCCCGCCTCTTCGCTTCGCGCCCCGACCATGAGGGGGCGTGCGCGCCAAAGCTCTCGGCCACCTGGCGGCCGATGGTCATGACTGGATTCAGCGCTGTCATCGGCTCCTGGAAGATCATGGCAATCTCGCGTCCGCGCAGGCGGCGCAGGGCGGGCGCGGGCAGGCGGAGCAGGTCGATAGGGGCGGCGGCTGCGTGGCTCTGCCAGAGCATTTGACCGGCGACCTGTGCAGACGGCCCCAGCAGGCCGAGGATCGCGAGGGCCGTGGCGCTCTTGCCGGAGCCTGACTCGCCTACCAGTCCGAGCACTTCGCCCTCATCGAGATCGAGGCTGATGCCGCGCGCCGCTTGCGTTGCACCGAAGCGGACCTCGAGATCGCGGATGGAGAGAAGCGGGGCCATGAAGACATCGTAGACGATCAGCGGCAGGACACCTGTTGCATCGGCGGCGGTTTGGAGTCATGAAATGAAGGAGGGCTTGCTTCTCCGGCTGGTCGGTTGTGCGGGCGTTCAATGCCTACGGGGCTTGCGCAGGACTTTTCCGGCGAGCTCGGGGCTGAGGGTTCTGGCGCTCAGCACAACGTGGCCATTGATGAGGACGTGTTCAATGCCTTCTGGGAATTGGATGGGATCGACGAAAGTGCCCTTGTCGATGATCGTGGCGGGATTGAAGACGACGATGTCAGCAAAGTTGCCTGGCTTCAGCAGGCCGCGCCGCTCGAAGCCGAAGACTTCGGCGGGCTTCGAGGTCATCTTTCGAACGGCATCTTCGAGCGTGAGTGCGCTCTCTTCGCGGACGTACTTTCCCAGCACGCGCGGGAATGAGCCGAAGACGCGCGGATGAGGCTTGCCGCCAAGCAGGCCATCGGTGCAGACATTCTGCTCCGGCCGCGTGAGGAAGCGAACGACGTGTTCCTCCGTGCCGTAGAAATCGACCATGCCCACGGCGTTTTCCTCGGTGAGCAGCAGATCGAGGGCGGCGTCGAGCGAAGCCTTGCCGCGCATTTCTCCGATCTCGGCGAGGCTCTTGCCAATAAGGTCCTGATTGGCATCGGTCTTAACACTGGTGACAAAGATCTGGTCAACGCCGGCGAAGTCGACAAAGTTGTCCCAGCCCGGGATGCCCTGCTTAATGTCGTGGATCATGCGCGCGCGAAGCTCAGGGTTGCGCAGGCGGTCCAGCAATCTGTCCGTGCCGCCGTCGTGAGCCCAGGGCGGCAGAATCACGCCCAGCATGGTGCTGCCGGCAACGTAGGGATACTGGTCAAAAGAGGTTCTGATCCCTTCGGCAGCGGCTTTGTCCAGCAGAGCGACGACCCTGTCGATGAGGCTCCAGTTCTTGCGGCCACAGACCTTGAAGTGAGAGAAGTGGATCTTCACTCCGGACTTGCGTCCGATCTCGATGACTTCCTCCATGGAGGCGAGGATTGTGTCCGCTTCGCTGCGCTGATGCACAACAAAGGCGCCGTCGAACTCCGCAACGACCTTGCAGAGTTCGACCAACTCCGCGGTCTCGGCGTAGGCGCAGGGCATGTAGATGAGGCCGGTGGAGAGGCCGAACGCGCCGGTTTCCATTTCGCGCCTGGTAATCGCGCGCATGCGCTCCAGTTCTTGGGGCGTGGGCCTGCGATTGTCGAGGCCCATCGCTTCCATGCGAATGTTGCCGTGCGGAGCCAGGTAACTTTCGTTGAGGCCGACACCCTTCTGCTCAAGCGCCTGCAAATAATCTTCGGTGGTTTCGTAATTCCAGCCGAGTTCGTCGCTGTCTCCTTCCAGTCCGGCAAGATTCTTGCGCCACGCAGAGATGTAGCGTTTGGGCAGCGGCGCCATGGAGATGCCATCCTGGCCCAATAACTCAGTGGTGACGCCCTGGCGAATTTTGGCCTCGACGTAGGGATTGATCATCACTTCAAGATCGGAGTGGCTGTGCGTATCGATGAAGCCTGGAGCGACGATGAGGCCCTGGGCATCGATGACTTGATCGAATCCATCGCCGCTCTGCACCGCTCCAATTGCGGCGATCACCTCATCTTCGACAACGAGATCGGAGTTGCAGCGGGGTTGGCCGGTGCCGTCGACGATCGCGCCATTCCTGATGAGAGTTCTCATGCGATCAGCCTTTCCGGAGCACGGCCGACAGGATGCCGTAGTAACCTTCAACGGCTTTGAGCAATTGATCGATCTCGATGGATTCATCGATGGTGTGCGCCAGGCTTTCCCGGGAGGGGCCGAAGCCGATGGTCCTGATTCCGGCTTCGCCTGCGTAGTGGCTGCCGTTAGTGCAGAAAGAGTATTGCGTGATCTGCGGATTCAGCCCCGCGCTTCGCAAGCCCTTGAGCGCGGCTTGCACAAGCTCATCGTCCTCGTCGAAGACCCAGCCGGGAAAGAATCGCTCTCCACGAATCTCTGCGCCCGTGTAGCATTTTTCAACGCCACTTGCGAATTGCGCAGTGGCCTTGAAGCCGGGGTCTTTGCTCTCGATTTCGCCAATCAGGGCGAGCAATGGGGCAAGCACCGATTCTTTTGTTTCGCCCACGAGCAAGCGGCGGTCGTAGGTTGCGCGGCAATAGTCGGGTACAACGGATGCGCCGGGATACGGCGAAGATTTTATGTCGGTGAGTTCCAGGATGCCTTCACCGAGAATCGGATGAACCGGCGCTGTCAGGTTGCCGATCTCGCGAATCAGTTCGGCCATTTTGTAGACGGCATTGATGCCGGCGCGGGGATTGGCGGAGTGCGCGGGCTTGCCGAAGGTCTCCACAACAATCTCCGCCCGGCCACGCTGTCCGCGCTTCAGATTCAGTTCAGAGGCTTCGCCGATCACAACGTAATCCGGCTTGATGCGTGCGCTGATTTCTCTTGCAGCGATGCCTTCGAAGCACTCTTCGTGAACAACGCCGGAGACATAGATCTCTCCCGCAAAAGCCCTTTTCGTATCTGCAGCGAAGAAGGCGGAGGCCGCGATCATGGCGCTCACAGCGCCTTTCATGTCGGATGTGCCGCGGCCGTAAATCCTTCCATCGACTAGCTCGCCGCCGAAGGGATGGTGAGTCCATGTCGACTTATCGGGAACGGGGACGGTGTCAATGTGGCCATCCAGAAGGATTACTTTGCCGGGACGATTGCCTTTGATGCGTCCAAGAACACTGCCGCAGACGTCGACAAGCAGATCGTCAAAACCCAACTGCGCGAATGCCCGCTTCACGCAGTCAACGACGTCTTCCTCATGTCCGGAATAGCTCTGCCTGCGAATGAGCTCCTGGCACAAGGCAATCGCCAATTGTCCCCGCTTTTCTGTCAGCATGACTGCGATACTCCTTCATCTTCCTGCGATCTTCGCGTGGCTCCGGATTCAGCGGCTGTATGGAGTCTCTTTGAGGGGCAAACTGTTGCGCAGCTTTCCGTCGCGCTGAAAATATGCGCAGGCCACGGCTGGCGCGGTTGTGACCATCACAATTTCTCCTACGCCCTTGGCTCCGTATGCAAGTGTAGCGGAGTTCTTTTCAATGATGCGGCAATCAATTTCAGGAACCTGTGTGGAACGGAAAAGGCCCAACGTACCCAGAGTCACAATCGGCGCGCCATTGCGGACTTTGAAGTTTTCAGTCAGCGCATAGCCAAGGCCCATGATCACGCCGCCTTCGATCTGCCCCTCGACGCCGTTGGGATTGATGGCCTTGCCCACATCGTGCGCGGCGACGACCTTCCGGACGCGCCCGTCGTCTTCGAGAATGACCACCTGGGTGGCGTAGCCGTAAGCAACGTGGCTGAAGCGGTTTGGCTTTTCGGAGTTCATCGGGTCGGTGACGCAGTCGTACTCGCGGTAGTACTCATTGCCTTCGAGTTCTCGAAGCGAATGATTGGCGAGATCGTCGCGGAGCGCAAGCCCAGCGCGGCGGGCAGCTTCGCCGGTGATGAGCGTCTGGCGCGATGCCGTGCTGGTGCCGCTGTCGGGAGTGACCGCTGTGTCGGGCGCGTGCAAGCCGATGGCCGACTTGGGAAGGCCAGTGGATTCGGCAACAATCTGGAGCAACACGGTTCCCAGTCCCTGGCCCATGCAGGCCGCGCTGGTGCAGATGACGACGCGGCCGGCCTCGACTTTGAGCTTCACGCGCCCCACGTCGGGCACTCCGACGCCCTTGCCGCTGTTCTTGAAAGAGCAGGCGATGCCCGCATCGGGATGCGCGTCGATGACGTCTTTCACGGCAAGCAATGTTTCCTTCAGGGCCGTTCCCTCATCGGCGATTTGTCCATTCGAGAGCACGCCGCCGGGCTCGATGGCGTTGCGGAAGCGGATCTCCCACGGAGAGATTCCAACTTGCTTTGCGAGCAGGTTGAGGTTGCTCTCCATGGCGAAGCAGGTTTGCGTGACGCCAAAGCCGCGAAATGCGCCGGAGGGAATGTTGTTGGTGTAGACGGCGCGGCCCTCGATGTCGACATTGTCGATCTGATAGGGCCCCGCGGCGTGCGTGCAGGCGCGCTGCAGGACCGGGCCGCCGAGGGACGCGTACGCGCCGGTGTCGGCCACAATGCGCGCTCGAACCGCGGTGATCTTACCATTCTCATCGCAGGCCGTGGTGAGATCGATCTCCATGGGATGGCGCTTGGGATGCACGAGAAAACTTTCCTTGCGGCTGAAGGTCAGCTTGACCGGCTTGCCGCTATGCCAGGCCAGCAACGCGGCGTGATGCTGCACAGAGAGATCTTCCTTGCCGCCGAATCCTCCACCGACGAGCTTGCTGATGACGCGCACTTTTTCGCCTGGCACGGCAAGCATGGACACGATGCCGTGATGATCGTCGTAGACGCCCTGGCCCGCGGTGTAGACGGTGAGCGTGCCATCCAGCGCCGGAACGGCAAGCGCGCTCTCAGGCTCAAGAAACGCGTGCTCCTGGCGAGGCGTGGAGTAGTGCTGCGTGACGACATATTTAGCTTCGGCAATCGCGGCGTCTACATTGCCGCGTTTGACCGCGGACTCAGAGAGCAGATTTCCTTTGGGGTGAAGACGCGGCGCGTCCTCAGCCATTGCGGCTTCGGGCGATAGCAGCGGCGGGAGTTCCTCATAGTCCACGCGGATCAGATCGAGCGCCTGTTGCGCCGCATGCTTTGTGGTTGCAGCCACCAGAGCCAGCGCATCGCCGACGTAGCGAGTCTGCTCGCCTTCGGCGATCATCACCGGCCAGTCGTGAACGATGTGGCCGAGCAGGCGGTCGCCGGGAACGTCCTTGGCGGTGAGAACAATCTGTACGCCGGGCAAGGCTCGCGCGAGGGAGACGTCGATCTTCTTTACCAAGGCTCTGGGATACTTCGAGCGGAGCACAGCGCCATGGAGCATGCCGGGGACATGCATGTCGTCGACGAATTCGCCGGCGCCGAGCAGCTTCTCCGTCGAGTCGACAGGAGCGATGCGCTCGCCGACTCCTGCTGTGGCGGCGCTTGCGGGAACAGTTGCTCCATCGCGCAGCGCGGCGGCGGCAAGGTGAATGGCGCGCTCGATCTTGAGGTAGCCTGTACAGCGGCAGAGGTTATAACGGATGGCGCTGCGCACCTCGGAAGCGGTGGGATCGGGATGCTGGTCAAGCAGAGACTTTGCGCTCATGACCACGCCCGGCATGCAGAAGCCGCATTGCACGGTGCCCACTTCGCCGAAGGCCCAGGCATACACATCGCGCTCATGCGCGGAGAGACCCTCGATGGTGGTGACCGCTTTTCCATGCACCTGGGCGACGGTCGATTTGCAGGCCCGCACGGCCTTGTCGTTCACCAGGATGGAACAGGAGCCACACACGCCCTCGGCGCAACCATCTTTCACTGAAGTGAGCCGCGCCTCTTCGCGCAGGTACTCCATCAGGTTCATGTCGTCCGGTACGGTCACACGAGACTGATTCAGAGTGAAGTGAAACATGGCGCTTACTCCTTCAGATCGGACGATCTTGAGGCGAGGATCTTGCGGCTATACTCACCAACTTTTGCATATTGCGCGTCCCAGAACGACTGGCTGCGCATGGAGTCGAGGAACGACTTCGTGTAACCGAACTTGAGCCAGTCGCTTTCCTTCTGCTGAAAGAGACGCTCCTTGACGGAGGATTTGCGAAAGTCGAATACATGGTCATCGGCGGCGCTGAGAAAGATGTCATGCGTCCAGCGATCCAATACCTGGGGGACTAACTCGAGATAGCGGGCGTTCATCTCTTCGAGAACAGAGTTATAGCGGTCGAAGCCGTCTGTGGCCACGGTGACCACGTTGTCATCCGGGCCGAGGCGCAGGTGCTTTGCCAGCTTGATGGCGCCGAGAACGTTGCAGATGCCGGAGGGGCCAAAGGATTCGCGGAGGCTCAGGGCGAAGTCGCGGTCGACGCCTAACTTCACGAGGGAATTCACGCCGTCGTGGAAGATTTTGACGCCTTGCACGGTCTCTTCATCTTTAATCAAGATGACGAAGTCGGTTGCGAGCACGTTGTGAATGAGCGTGCACATCTTGTCGCCGATGCCTTCAATGCGATGCTGGCCGCGGCCGCCGTTGGCCAGGGTGGAACACTCGTAGGGCTCGAGCGCGGCAATCTTCGCGTCGGGGAAGACTGATTTGATCTGGTCGCCGGCTGCGAGCGTGCCCGCCGAGCCCGGCGCTGACGTGAAGCCGGCGATGCGGCTGTTGCCGACGCCCTTGACCGCTGCAATGGCGCTGTTGCCGGTGACGTGGCGATGGAAGCGGTAGTTGGGGAAGAGCTCGAACTGGGCCAGGGCCTTTTTGTTGGGGTCCTTCATCAGCTCGCGTGTTTTCTCCAGGGTGAGAATCACGTCGGACTCGGAGCCGGGCGTGAGTTCGAGTTCGCCGCCATAGCGGCGGATGCGCTCGTAGCGCTCCTTGCTCATGCTGTCGGGCATGATGACGATGGCGCGGAAGCCGAGCAGCTTTGAGACATAGGCCGTGCCGATGCCGAAGTTGCCGGTCGAGGGGCCAAGGATGGTGTGTTTGCCGGGAACGATTTCGCCGTCGACGAGGCCTTCAATCAATGTGCTGTACGCGGGGCCAACTTTGTGCGAGCCGGAGGGAAAGCCGTAGCCGAGCATGACCACGATGTTGGCGTCGACGCCAGTCAGTGCGTTGGGCAACACGAGCTTGCGCACCTGGTTGGCCGCATCCTTCCAGGTGATGTTGAAGAGATTGATTGGGTCGAGCTCATCGTGCTTCAACGCAAGGAGCGCGCGGGCGCGGAGGGTTTCGCCGAGCAGGCTGGGATCGAGCATTTCGTCGTAGGTGGGGCCGAAGGGAATGATTGCCATGTTGAAGTTATCTCACTTTCATCTGGTGCGCGCGGTCTGCGCCGTCAGGCGTTGCGTGAGCCTCGACCTTTTTGCGAACGTCTTCCATATTGGGGCGCACAGAGATTGTGTGTCCCACCGCGCGCAGCGCGCTCTGAATGTCTTTGAGGCCGTTGCCGGTCATGACGATGGCGACGCTCTCGGAACGATGGATCAGGCCCGACTCCACTGCGCGCCTGACTCCGGCAACACCGGCTACACCGGCGGGCTCGCCAAATACGCCGGCTTTGCGCGCCAGCAAGGGGATGGATTGGAGGATCTCTTCGTCGGTGACGGCTACGAATGCGCCGCCCGACTCGGTGACCGCGCGCATTCCCTTGGCGAAGTTGCGCGGGTGACCGACGGCGATGGAGTCGGCGAGGGTGTGGGCCTCGCAGGGGACGAGGCTGCTGTTTTGTCGCCACGCTGTCAGAAAGGGCTTGCAGCCATCGGCCTGTACGCCGAGCATGCGCGGCAGGCGGGGGATGAAGCCGAGAGTGTGCATCTCGCGCAGGCCTTTACCCACGCCGCCGATGGTGCAGCCGTCGCCGACGCTGACCACGACCCAGTCAGGAAAGCTTCCCGGCGTGAGGCTCAGGAATTGCTCGGCGAGCTCGAGAGAGACGGTCTTCTTGCCCTCGATGAGATAGGGGTTGATGGCGCAGTTGCGGTTGTACCAGCCGAACTCCGCGCTGGCCTGCATGCAGAGCTCCCATGCCTGGTCGTAGGTTCCTTCGACGGAGAAGACCTGTGCGCCGAAGACGAGCAACTGCGCCACCTTTGCAGGAGGTGCGTTTGCCGGGACGAAGATGGCGGCGGGCAAGTTTGCGGCGGCGGCGAAGCCAGCGAGCGAAGAGGCGGCGTTGCCGGTGGAGGCGCAGGCGATCTTGGAGGCTTTCTTCTCCAGGGCTTTCACAACGCCGAGGGCGCTGGCGCGATCTTTGAAGGAGGCGGTGGGATTGCGGCCTTCATCCTTGACCCAGCAGCGGGCGACGCCGAGTTCATCAGCTAACGCTGGAGCGTCGTAGAGCGGGGTCCAGCCGACCTGTAGATGCGGAAGCAGCGTTCGATCGTCGACCGGAAGCAAAGGCAGGTAGCGCCAGATGGAATGATTGGAGTTCGCGGCGAGCACCTGGGGATTCAATTCGCGACGGATGGCTTCGTAGTCGTAGAGCACATCGAGAATGCCGTCGTGATGGCCGCAGGCCGGGCACCAGAGGTCAACTTCCTCCGTGTTGTAGGTGCGTCCGCAGTGGACGCATCGCAGCCCGGTCACGTTGCTCATCGCTCTTCACTCCGCTGCGGGCCCATCTGTGCCAATTTAGAGCGCCATCGAGAGCGCCCGCCGTTTGCAGCGGCTTACGCACAGGCCGCAGGTAAAGCACTTCTCCTTGTCGATGTGCAGCTCTTCGTCTTTCGAGATGGCGCCGTAGGGGCAACTGATTTCGCATTGGCCGCAGAGGGAACAGCGCTCCATGTCCACGCTGGGCGGGTCGCCGGCGTGGGGCGCGCCTCGCTCCCGCATTTTGCGAATGGTGAGGCCTCTGATTTCGTCAACCGACGCATAGCCGTGCGAATCGAGGAAGGCATTCAGTTCCTTTGCGATTTTGCCGTAGACGGTGGGGCCGCGCAGGATGGCCTCGGTGCAGACCTGGACGGCCGATGCGCCGGCCATGAACATTTCCGCTGCGTCGCGGCCATTGCATACGCCGCCTACGCCGAAGATGGGGATTTTGACCACGCGCGCGGCCTGGTAAATGCAGCGCAGCGCCAGAGGCTTGATCGCCGCGCCGGAGAGCCAGCCGAAGCCGTCTTTGCTGCCCATGAGCGGGAGGCCGGTTTCGAGATCAATGCTCAGGCACGGGCCGAAGGAGTTGATCATGACCAGCGCGTTGGCGCCTTCATCCTCCAGCGCGACGGCGATCTCCTGGATGTTGGGGTGCGGGCTGAGCTTCATGAAGACGGGGACGTCGACCGCGTCCTTGGCGGCCCGGAGCGCGTTGATGATGGGCGAGATGTCGTTGCCGACGTAGTGGGTGGAGAGCTCGAGGGCATCGGCGTACGGCTTGACGAGGGGCGCGAGCACGCGGATCTGGTCGGAGGTGTAGCCGAGGCCGACGATTACGGGCAGGCCGGGGGCACGGGCGAGCTTGTATTCGGTCTCAAGCCACTGCTCTTTGGGCAGCTCGGACCAGAGCTCGGTGTTCAGGAATCCGCCCTTGATCTCCGCCATGCAGGGGCGCGGGACGTCGGCGGGCACCACGGAGATGGTCTTGGTGACGAGACCGCCGGCTCCGCCGCGCGCCGCGGCCTGGAGCATGGCGCCATCTTTCGACGGCGGACCGGCGGCCGGGAGGATGGGGTTCGCGAATTCGATGCCGCAGATGCTTACGCTGAGATTGGCCATGTTCAGTTCTCAGTTCTCAGTTCCAAGGTTTCAGTCTCCAGTTGTCGGTGAGCGCCAAGTCTACCGCTGGTGGTCTTTACCAGGGTGTGTTTCAAAAGTGGCTCAGCGGATGTCGGTTCGAATCCCTCAGGGGCTAAAGCCCTTTGTTTTTACGGCCCTTTTCGGCACGACTGAAGTCGTGCCCTGACACAAAGTGGATTTTTGAAACACGGTCTAACAACTGACGGCTGACGACTTGGGGATTCCGGATTCCAGACGAGCCGTTCATCGATTGTTGTCCGGTGATCGAACGCCCCGATGTGATGCACATCACTACGAGGGCGGAGGCGATTCGCTAGAATCCCGGCACTATGGACACCTTTTCCATGCTGCTGGTGGGGAACGGGCGCGTGGTTACGCACGACGGACGAATGCCGCTGGTTGAGGGCGGGTGCGTGGCGTTGCGCGATGGGCTGATTGTTGCGGTGGGGCCCACCGCGGAGTTGCGGGAGAGCTATCCCTCGGCGGAGTTTCTGGATGCGCGGGGGCGCTTGATCATGCCGGGATTGATCAACACGCATATGCATCTTTACAGCACGTTTGCGCGGGGGATGGCGCTGAAGGACGCTGCGCCGGGGAACTTTCAGGAGATTCTGGAGCGGTTGTGGTGGCGGCTGGACAAGGTGCTGGACCTCAATGATGTGTATTTGAGCGCGGTGGTGGCTATGATGGACTGCATCGGGAATGGAACCACTACCATCTTCGATCATCATTCGAGCCCGGGGGCGATTCGAGGGAGCCTGTTCCGGATTGCAGAGGCCGCGCAGGAGACCGGGCTGCGCGGTTGCCTGTGCTACGAGGTTACGGATCGCGACGGAAAGGCCGTGACGGATGAGAGCATCGAGGAGAATCGGGAGTTTCTTATCAGTTGCAAGGGCTCAGAGGACAGGCTGCTGCGGGGGCTGTTCGGGCTGCATGCTTCGTTTACGGTGGGCGACGAGACGCTGGCCCGGTGCACGCGGATTGCCGCGGAGCTCGATGCGGGGTTTCATGTGCATGTGGCGGAGGCGGAGTCGGATGTGGCGCAATGCCTGCGGGAGCACGGCAAGCGCGTGGTGGAGCGGTTCCACGATGCCGGCGTGCTGGGCGAGAGGACTATTGCTGCGCACTGCGTCCACGTGGACGACAACGAGATTGAGCTATTGGGGAATAGCGGAACCAACGTGATTCATAACCCCGAGTCCAACATGGGCAATGCGGTGGGGTGCGCGCCGGTGCTGAAGATGATGAGCCGCGGGGTGCGCGTGGGGCTGGGCAGCGACGGGTATACAACAGATATGTTCGAGTCGCTGAAGGTGGCGAACCTGCTGCACAAGCATCAGACGGGGCAGCCGGGAGCGGCGTGGACGGAGCCCCCGGCGATGCTGTTCGGGCGGAACGCCGAGATTGCCAGCGCTTGCTTCGAGCGGCCGGTGGGCAGGCTAATTCCAGGGGCGGTGGCAGACGTGATTGTGGTGGATTACGACCCGCCGACGCCGCTGACCGCTTCGAACATCCAGAGCCACCTGCTGTTTGGGGTCTCCGGGCGGGCGGTGCGGACTACGATCATCGGCGGAAGTGTGGTGATGCGGGACCGGGAGATCGCTGGCGTGGACGAGCCGGGGATTCTGGCCAGGGCTCGGGTGGCGGCGGCGAAGCTTTGGCAGCGGTTTTGAGAAGGGCTGTTAAGGGGAGCTGACAATCCGGGACCTCGTCTGCAAGAGAATCAAAGAACAAATCCTGGGTTCGTGGTCTCCCACCCTTGCGATAGAGAGAATCGCAAGGATGGGGCACGGAGCTTCCGGGGCTGTCATTGCACCGGAGTTCTTTTTCGCAATCAGTTTCTCTCGCAATCAGCAGACGACACGGACGGGAGTGAGCGGAGAGACGCGAAGGATCCGCTGCGCACCCAGTTGACTGCCGAGGGGATCGTCGATGGCTACGCTTTCCTGTTGAATGGCGGTTAAGGCGGGGCTGGAAGAGACCATGGCGGTTGACGGCGAGGCTTGCGCGACTACACCCGAGGGCGAAGCGGATGCGGACTGGCCGGCGGGCAGGGCGGAGATTTCTGCTCCGAATTGATCGTCGCGGATGACTAAAGATTCCTTGTTGAACAGCTCGACGGCGAGAACGCTCAAGGGGGTGTTGGCGGGGAGGCGGAGCGTGTAGAGAATATCGTCGATGGCGGATTGGGCGAAGGCCGCGGTGACGGGGATGGACTGCTGCTGGTTGGGGTTTGGGGCGCCGAAGATTTTGTCGGGGCTAGGGCGGACGCCGGCCAGCTTGGCGAGGAGCAGGTTGCGCCAGGCGTCGCCGTCGGCGCGGCGAAGCTGGGCGTAGAGCAGGAACCAGATCTGCGTCTGGGGCGCGTCGGCCAGGGTGAGCGAGACGCCGTCGAGGACGGTTTGGGCCAGGTCGGCGGTGGCGGAGATGCAGGGCTGGACGGGGCCTCCGGTGGTGGGGACGGTGACGACTCGCTCCACGTTGGCGGTGAGCGGCGGGCAGGGGTGCTGGACACCGGCGACGCGGAGCGGGCGGCCGAAACGGCCCTGGGCGGTGGACCACTGGAGATGGCCGCAGCGCAGTTCGTAGGTCCAGAAGCCGAACAGATCGAGCGCGGAGGGGGAGATGCCGCCGGGCAGAGGGACGAGGAAGTGGACGGGGGAAGCCGTGGATGGAATGAGCTGGGTCATAGCGGCGAGGCCGGCGTCGTCGTTGGCCGAGTCGGGGGTGATGGTGCGGATGGGCTCGGGATCGAGGGCGATTGGAGTGTCCTGCGCGGAGGCCATGTCGTAGGGGTAGCTGATGAGCAGCGGGTCGGGGCCGTAGTTTTCCACGCGGACGAAGTAGGAGTCGTGGGGGTCGAGCGGCGGCTGGTCCAACTCGAGCCAGAGGGCGCGCTGGCGCTGGGTGGTGGAGGAGTAGTCGGATGCGGCGATGTAGGGGCTCTCGGCGATGCCGGCGGAGACCAGCTGGGGAATCTGTTGCGGGTTGGCGGTGATGGGCACCATGATGTTGCCGTTCCAGAGCGTAACCGGCGTGGTGGGGCTGCCGGTGAGGGTGGCCTGGAGCTGATAGAAGCCCTCGGTGGGCGTTGGGAAGCTGCCGGCGGGGACGGTGGAGTCGAGGGTGGAGAAGAAGATGATCTGGCTGGAGTCGCGCTGATCGGGAGCGCCCTGCTGGGTGGCCAGCGAGGAAACCACGTTGGGCAGGTTGACCTGGCCTAGGGGGGCGAGCGCGGGCTGGGCGGGGACGACTTCATTGGGAGCGGGGGCGCTGGCGCCCATGAAGGTAAAGGCGATTTGGCCGGCGCCGTTTTGGGCTAGGCCGCTCCAGGTCCAGTCGCGGTCGAGGGTGAGCTGCTGGACGACGATCCAGTGGTTGATGAGGTCCTTGAGGCTTGAGAAGGTGATGGAGGAGCGGTCCTGGGGGATGGTGCAGCGCAGGGAGCTTTGCGCGCCGAAGAGGATGCGCTGACCCGGCGCGGCGGAGAGGGTGAGGCCGCTGACCTGAAGGTGGAGCGCGGAGGCGAGCAGCTGGATGGGCGTGGCGGGCGGTTGGTTGAGGGAGCCGACCAGGTTTCTGAGGCTTTGCAGGGGGAGGGTTGCGCCGCTGGCCTGGATGGCGCCGACTACGCCAGCAGTGACGATGTCCTGGGTGGCGGACTGGTCGAGATTGCGCAGGAAGAAGGCCTGCAACTGCTGGTCGAGATTGCCGGCTTTAATGACGCCGGCCTCCGTGGGCACCTCGTAGCGGACGGTCATGTCGGAGATGAGGCCAGTGGCGGCAACGGAGCTGCCGAAGTAGAGGTTGTCGGGGTCGGGCGTGCCCAGGCCGCGCAGACGGATGCGGACGTCGCGGCCGGTGGGGATGGGCAGCACGGTGGGCTCGGCTGCAGTTGGCAGCACAGGGCTGTCGATCTGGTTCATGACCGTGGGCTGGAGTGTGAGCTGAATGGGCGTGGAGGCTCCAATGGCAACCGGGGTGGTGATGGCTGGGAAGGGGATCTGCCAGGTGTAGACGACGCGGTAGACGCCGTCGAGGTCGCCGGGGCCGGGGGGCGTGTCGGCGTCGGCGAGGGAGGCGGCGTTGCCGGTGTCGTGCGTGGGGGCCTGGGCTTCGACGATGATTTCGAGCGCGGCGACGTCGGGATCGAGGACGGCGGCCTGGAAGGGAGCGGGGTTGGCGGGCGGAGGCGTGCCGAGAGGCGGCTGGGGCGGCGTAATGGCCTGGAGCGCGTCGAGGGTGGCCTGATCGGCTGCGCCGGCGAAGACCATTTCGGGGTAGTTGATGCCGGGCCGGTCGACGGTGAGGGGCTGGTTGCCGGTGCTGGGATCGACGGCGCCGAGGGTGAGGGGAACTTTCTTGGGCGGGACGTAGCGCTTGAAGGTGATGGTGGTGGAACCGGCGTCGTTGGGGCTGGGGTCGGTGGACTGAGGGCCGCCGCCAGTGAGGTCGGCGAGGCGGGTGCGGAACTGGTAGATCTGGCCATAGCGAAGGCCGACGGCGGGGAGGGATTCGGTGGTGGTTCCGGTGAACTCGGAGTCGGACGGGGGAGCGGGCGGGGGGAACTGGCCGCCACTGAAGGTGTAGGCATAGGGGTCGTTGACGACGAGGGTGCGGCCGCGCCATTGGGCGAAGTACTGCGGGAGCCAGTAGTCGCCGCTGCCGTTTTGCACGGGGGTGGGCTCGACACAGAGGTCCTGGGCGGTGAAGGAGGTGCTGAAGACACTGGCGGCGCTGAGGGTTCCGGAGGCGGCGCAGAGCGAGGACCACGGGTCGGCGGCGGTCTCGCGCACATCGACACGATAGCCGAGGACGGTGAAGGGGAGTTCCGGGTTGATGGGCGTGGCCGGCGGAGGCGGCGGGCTGGCCAGGCCCTGGGCGATTTGCACCTGGCGGTTGATCCAGGTGGTGACCTGCTCGTCGTCCCAGCCGATCTGGATTCCCGCGTCGGTGCCGGGAACGATCTGGGTTGGGTCGCCGGTGACCGCGTCGGAGCTGGTGGGCTGGTTGCTGTGGAGCAGCTTGGCAAAGCCGTCGAGGTAGAGATCGGCCTCGTACTGGGCGGCATCGAGGACGCTGGAGATGTAGTTGCCGGGGATGGTGGGGAAGAGGACCGCGGCAAAGACGTCCTGGGCGACAGCAGTGAGGGCGGGCAGGCGCGCTGCGTAGGTGAAGACGGCCTGGGGGTTCTCCGACAGGAGCGTGGCGTACCAGTTGGACGAGTTGGAGGTGTCGATTTCGATCCAGATCCAGCCGCCGCCGGCAACCTGCGCGGGGGTGAGCGGGATGGAGACCTGGCTGTAGATGAGGCCCATGGCCTGGGCGATGAGGGGCTGGCGGAGGGCGTAGGAGATGATTTCTCCCCAGGCGATGGTGTAGGCGGAGACCGGGGTGGTGTTGGGCGCGGAGGCGGCGCTGCCGAGCGAGCAGAGGAAGCCGTCGCCGCTGGAGAAGGTGTCGGAGCCGGGCGTCTGGAAGCCGGTGGCGTCGAGGTAGGACTCGGGGAGGTCTTTGTAAATGGCTCCGCCGGGCTGGCTGAAGGTGGCGAGGTTGGGCGTGGTGGGGGTGAACTGGCTCTTGAGAGCGGCGAAGATGGGGCCCTGGGCCGAGCTGTAGGTCAGCGTGAGGGGAATGTAGGTGAGCATTGCCGGGGTGACGGAGGGATCCCATGCGGGGACGGTGAGGCCGGGAAGGAGCGCGGCGCGCAGAACGGGCTGAGCGGTGGCAAAGGGGAGCTCGTGACCGCTGATGAGGGGCACAGGGGCGGTCGGGTCGCCGGCGGGCAGCAGCAGCAGGTTGGCGATGAGGTGGTGGCCGTCCCAGCTTTGCGGGAGAAGCATGAGGGTCAGATTGCGCGTTGTACCTGGCATGGTGAACTCCGTTTGGGGCTACGGGAAGATCGGTTGCAAACTACGAGTGCAGCAGGGGGTTGAAGGGCAATTGCTTCTGGAATGTCCAGGAACCTGACCAGCTGATGTTGATGACCCAGCAGATGCTGATGTGAATGCCGACCGAGGCGGTTCCGATGAGGTCGATGTCGAGATCGGCGACGTTGATGCTGAAGCCGAGGCCGGCGGTGAGGGTGATTGCGGCGCTGGCCAGGCCGCCGAGGACGCTGACCGAGGCCTGCCCGGTGAGCAGGAACAGGATGGTGACGACCGAGCCCTGGATCTGCAGGCGGACGGCGATGACGATGGAGGCCGAACCGGAGGCGATGCCGAGGTCGATGGCGAGTCCCAGGCCGACGCCGCCCTGGATCAGGATGTCCATCTGGTTCTTCACGATGCCGGCCTGCACCAGGATGGTGCCGGAGAGGGGATCGACGATCCATTGGCAGGGCGCGTCGGTGGTTCCGATGCTGACCAGGAAATCGATGGTGAGGCCAATGATGTCGAGCGTGGCGCCGATGTCGAGCGAGACGTTGCTGATAGTGCCGGGGCCGAGGGGAATGTCGGGGAGGGAGAAGTTGTCGGTGACCGCGAGCTTGCCGTTGGAGAAGCTGGTGTTGAGTCCGGGACCACCGCTGCTGCCGCCTGACCCGCCTGACCCGCCGGAGCTGCCGGGGCTGAGGACGCTGGCGATGTCGTTGAGAACCGTGAACAGGCTGGCGAGCACATCGAGGGGGCTCTCGAAGGCGGTCTGGAAGTTGGGGAAGGCCGGTGTGGTGTCGGCGTCTGCATGGAAGCCGCCCTGGAACCAGATGACCGGGGTGCTGCCGAGGGCGGGAATGACGAGGCCGATGGCGAGGTGGTTTACGTCGAGAGACCAGGAGGGGTCAGTGGGCTGGCCGAGAGAGATCACGACGTTGGGCGGGTCGGCCTGCTTGGTGAGGTCGTCGCCCTTCTGGTGGAAGTACAGGTTTACGTCGGCGATCGAGGTGGAGATGAGCGAGATGGGCGTGGAGCGAACCGCCGGCTTGAGGTAGAGGTTCTGGGTGGTGGAGAGGCTGGGCGCGGCAAGCTGGTTGGTGATGGGCTGGAGCTCGCTGGAGAGGAACTGCAGGCACTGAGCGATGCCGGGGAAGCTGCTGATGGCGCCGAGAAGCGCGCCGGCGTGGGCCACGTTGAGGGCATCGCCCAGGGTCAGGTTCTGCGAGCCGACGGTGAGAATGGGGCGGGAGAGCAGGTTGCTCTGCGTGCCGGTGGACTGGAGGAAGCCGTAGAGGGTCTCGGGCGGCGTTGTCGAGGAGGGATCGAGGCGGAAGATGTCGGCCGGGTTGGCGTAGTGGATGAGGTTGCCGGGCGAGGTGCCTCCGCTTGTGTTGGGTTGGAGAACCGGTGCGGCAGCGTTGGGCGCGAGGGCGACCGGGGCGGCTTGCGACTGGGTGCGCGCAGCCACGCTCCAGGCGCCGTCGGAGGAGAGCTTGGGGATGCCGCGGACGGCGCAGGCGAGACCGAGGCCGCTCGTGACGAAGTCCTGAACCGGTGTGGCGTCGAACTCGGTGGCGCGGAGCAGGCTGTTGGCGCCGCCCACGTTGATAGTGGCGTTGATGGGACCGCCGGCGCCGGCCGCGAGCAGGCCGAAGTCAACCATATCGGTCATGGAGAGGTGGTAGTCGAATTGCAGGCCGATGAAGCCGGTGACTCCTGTGGAGGGAACGCAGGTGTGCTTGTTGCCCTCGAGGTCGGCCAGGGTTGTGCCGCCCTGCAGCACCTTGTGCTGGGGCTGGATGATGACGTCGGCGTCGAAGGTGACCGGTTGCACCAGGATGCTCATGGTGATCGGCGTGACGCCGCCAAAGCCGGTGCCGTCCTGTGTCCCCTGCGTGTTCACGGGCAGGCCGAGCTGCTGGATGTTCTTGACGTTGATGACGCCGCCGATGAGGCCGGCATGAATCTGGTCGGCAGTAATTCCGGAGGCGGCCGGGAAGTTGAAGACGCCGTCGCTGGCGGCCTGCCAGCCGCTGTCGTAGCGCTGGACGACGCCTGAGGCCTGGCGGTCGATGGTGATGGTGCGGACCACCTTGATGGCCCAGGGGTAGACCACGCTCTGCACCTGGATGACCTCGTGGCTGGTGCGGCCGACGAGGACATGGAAGAAGGTCTTGATGACGTCGGTGGAGGCGGGGGTGGTGTTGGTCCACTCGCTGAAGGTGGTGGCGCCGTAGCCGGTCAGGTCGTAGCGGCGCAGCGGGACGCCGGTGCCGATGGTGCTGCCGGACGGGGGATCGAAGCGGGAGCTGAAGATGTCGGCGACGTCGGTGCCGAGGACCATTTCTCCGTACGAAAGGCCGCTGGCCGGGTTGTCGCCGGGGGTGCGGAGATAGGTGCGGCCGGCGAGTACGGGGTCGGGATCGGTGGGATCGGGCGCGGAGAAGCTGAGCTGCCAGGCCCCGGTGTAGGGAACACCGGTGGGCGTGAGGGTGGCGGCGAAGGTAGGCTGAACGAGGCTCAGGTCGGTGAGGATGGTGCCGTTTTGCGGGTTGGTATCGAGGGCGCCGACCATCCCAAACGGTAAAGTCAGCTGCGCCGTGAAGCCGCCCGCGCCGGCATCGAGCACGGCCTGCAGCGACTGCAGCGGGGAGATGGGAATAAGGGTGACCGAGGTGGAGCGAACCTGGGTGAAAGGGCCGTCGCCGGGGGGATGGAGCAGATTGTAGTCATTGACGCCGGCGTCGACGGCGGTGGAGAGGTCGTACATGGGCTCCCAGGCGATGGCGGGCAGGGTAGTGAGCGGAAGGAGCCGGGCGGGGCCGCGCACGGATAGGCCGTCGATGGTGTATTCGAGGTCGTGGCGCTCGCCCGTGGTGACCTCGACGCCGAGCTGGCTGGCGCGAGTGGAGACATCGAGAAGCATGACGCCGGGAAGAGGCTCGGGCAATGCGGGCGGATTGGGATTGACCTCCGCCTGGGGCTGGATCGCCGCGCTGCTTGCCGACGACTGCATGGCGGCTGGAGGGCCGCCGGGGCTTTCCAACAGATGGATCGGGCCTGGCTCGATGGGCGTGAAAAGTTGAGGCACCACGGGGTCTGAACCCGCCTCGCTGGCAGGCGGCGCGGCGGGATGGGTGTGGGCGGTGTCGGAGAGACGAAGCGTGACTTTGCCGGGAGCGGACCACGTGACGCTTGCCAGCAGGAACCCGGCGACAACGCTCCCGCCTTGCGAGGGCGCGGCGAAGGAGGATGGACTGTCTGGCGAGACGCCCGGAGCGAGGCCGCCGGTGTAGGGATCGGGCAGATAGAGCTCGGCCAGCAGGTAGGCGAAGAGCAGGTAGAAGTTCCCGCTGATGGCGTTGAAATGCACGTCGGTGTGGGCCAGGATGTAGAGCGCCAGGGGCTCGCCCACTTCGAGCAGGGCATTGTCGAGCGCCATGGGCCAGGCTTGCGGCACGGTTTCAGGAACCGGAGCGGCCGAGAAGGCGAGCAGGCGGTAGCCGGCATTGCTGCGGATGAGAGCGACGATCCCTTCCACAAAAACGGCGGTCACGCGCTCGCCGCTGGCCAGCAGGGGCCGGTCGACAAGAGCGTCGAGGACGGCACCGAGTTCGAGAACCTCTTCGGAGCCGAGCAGGGCATAGGTGAGAAGCTGCCCGCCCTGGCGCGCGGAGAGGAGCTGGCAGCGGCGGCTGGTGGGCGAGTCCTGGTCGGCCCAGAGCTGGAACTCCTGCTCCACGATCACACCCGCGGCCGAGCCGGAGATGAGGGTGAGAATCAGGGCATTGTTCTGGGCAATGAGGAATCCGCCGGCCTCGACTTCGGGGCTGGTGATCCCGGTCCACTTTGCGGAGAGCCCGGCGCCGAAGGCGATGGCGAAGTCGCCTGGGCCGGCGGCTGTGCCGAGGGTCAAGGGAGTGGTGGACTGGCTGACGCTCAAGGCCCAGCCGGAGGTCTCGATGGGCGCGGAGCCGGTGAGTTCCATGAGCTTGCCGGCAACCGGGTGCGGCTTGAATTGGGCGGCGGAGGAGTGGCCGGGAAGATAGAGGAGACTGAGCGCAGGGTTGAAGACAGCGGGAAGGCTCGCCGGGGTGCAGACGATGTGTTCTCCGTACACATGGGCCGAGCAAACGCTGTGGGAGATGGCGGGCGATCCGCTGGCCGGAAAGCTGATGGAGATGGACGCCGGCGCGCTGACCTTGGCGGGAAAGCCCACTGGACCGGCTGCCAAAGGCGCGGGAACCAGCGTGATGCTGAGGCTGGCGCCGGTGGGCACAGTGACCACGCCGGTGGCGATGGAGAAGGGCTGATCGCTGGCGATGTGGCCGGAATGCACGGTGATGCCCGCAAAGCTGCCGGCGGGGGCGCTGGCGTCGAAGGGATTGACGGCGATCCACGCGGAGCCGGCAGTGATGCGGGCATCTGTGGGCGGGCCGAATTCCAGGATGGAGACGGGGACCACGCACAAGACCGTGCCGCCGCGGACGAATTCGACTGTCCCGGTGAAGGTGAAGATGAGGATCCATTTGAGGGCATTCAGCTGCAGGTTGGGCGTGGAGACGGTGATGGGACCGATGGTGGCCGCAGGTCTGAGGGCGCGCGCCCAGACCGGCAACTCGAGACCGCCCAGGGCCGATGGCTCATGGTCGAGCACCACGATGCGCGTGGTGACGTCTTTCGCCAGGGCCAGTGGAATGATGGCGGCGGCCCAATTCGGCGGGGACGCGGACGACGCGAGGGCAGGCTTGGCGGCGACGGCGGCAGTGACCACGGGCGCAGCGGGGGCGGCTTTGGGGTTGGCCAGGCCGACGGAGGGTGGGTTGGTGAGGTCGATTCCCCGCCAGGGAGTGGGGATGCCGAGATCGGCGGCGATCTGATCTGCACTTTGCCCTGAGGCGATGGCGCGGGCAAGTGCGATGCGCACGGCGTCCAATGTGGACCCAGCAGAGGCGGTCAGGGAGGGAAGCTTCGAGAGCTCAGACGCAAGCGCGTCCGCGCCGAGGCGTAGTGAGGGAGGCATGGGGAAGAACTCCTCAACTTCAGTTAGTTTGTGGTTCGGCAAGCGGAGGTTTCTGAAGGAACTCTTGGGGCCCGCAGTGCTCCGAAGCCGAAATTTCGCGGTCTGAGATTCAAATCAACTTGGGAATGTCGGCAACACAATGAACAGCGAATGGAAAGGCCGGTGTGCAGGGCCATCGACAATCAAATCTCGGAGGACGCGCCTCCGGACAAATTCCTGGATGAACCGCAAGTCTGCACCCTGAAAAACCTCGCTGTCAAATGAAATTTTGGCTATTGATTTCTGTGTAAATAAGCGTGTTCCCGCCCGGTTTGGCGGGCTGCCGGCCGCCTGTAATGTCAAGCCCGGCGAACAGCGCTGCAATCCGATTGGGTATAGAATTCGGGCAATAACCAACTTCCAGAGCTCTCGTGCGGGGATGGTGAAAGTGGGCAGGCAAACGATCGACGGCGTTCCACCGGAGAGAGACCAGCGGGAGCTGCGCGAGGCGCATTTCGCCATGCGCCTGTCGTTGGTTTTTGGCGTGGCCATGCTGCTGGGCAAGACCACGGCTTACTTCATGACGCACTCGGCTGCCATCTTTTCCGATGCGGCCGAGTCGGTGATCCACGTGATTGCGGTTGCGTTCGCCAGTTTCAGCCTGCGCCTGAGCCTGAAGCCGGCTTCGCATCACTTTCTCTACGGCTACGAGCGCATCAGCTTCTTCTCTGCCGGATTCGAGGGAGCCCTGATTGTTGTGGCCGCGATAGCGATTCTTGTCGAGTCGATTCGCGAGTGGATTGCGGGACTGCAACTGAAGCACCTGGGTTGGGGCGTTGCGCTCATTCTCGCGGCCGGCATTCTGAATGCGGGGCTTGGCTACTACCTGATCCGGACCGGAAGACGCACCAATTCGCTAATACTCGAAGCGAACGGGAAGCACGTGTTGACCGATAGCTGGACGAGCTTTGGCGTGGTGGGCGGATTGGGGCTGGTTCTGCTGACGCACTGGAAGCCGTTCGATCCGCTCGTTGCCATCGCCGTGGCCGTGAACATTCTCTGGTCGGGCGGGCGGCTGGTGTGGCGCTCCGCGAAGGGGCTGCTGGACTATTCCGATCCCGAGGCGGGCAAGAAGATTCGCGCGCGGCTGGATGCAATCTGCTCAGAGCTGAACATCCAATACCACGGGGTGCGTTTCCGCACTACGGGATACCGGCAGATAATCGAAGTGCACCTGCTGTTTCCGAATGTGACGTCGGTGAGCGAGGCGCACGGGCTGGCAACAATTCTGGAGGAGCGGCTGCCGGCGGAACTGGGCATGCCCGCGGAAGTCGTCACCCATCTCGAATCGCTGGAAGACCATGCGCAGGTGCACCACCGGGAGCACTACACGGGAAAGCCTGAGTAGGATGCGCGGCTTGCGCGCAGTTGCTCAGGCTTTTCCGATTCTGCCGTGTGCGCCGTCTATTGGTGAATGCGGAGTTCCGCACCGCCGGCGGTGTCGGGGATGACGATGTGAAGCGCATGCGCCGCGGGGTCATAGGTTGTGGTCACAGGCGCGGCCGAGTTGGAAAGGCTGGCTGTGGCGTTGGCGGACGGCCAGTCGTAGACCACCACTTCGATGGTCTTCCACCAGGGGGCGTAGCTCCCTTTGCGTTCCGCAAATTTGACGGACACTGGGTCGCCCTGCGCGCTGCAGGTGAACTGCTGGCGCAAAAACTCGCCGTGCGTGTAGGCGAAGGTGTGGCCGTCGTCGAGATAGAGCGAGCCGTTGCACTCTGCCCCGGGATAGACGCGCAGCTCCAGCGGCCCCTGAGGGGTTTCGTCCGTGCTCTGGACGAGGGGCTGCATGGGCAGGATGCTGCCTCCGCGCACATACACCGGCAACACGTCGAGCTGGGGGTGGAGCTTGGCCGGCATGGGAAACTTTTCCGGGGACTCTCCATGCAGAGCAGCGTTCGCGATTGTCACGATGTCGGGCCCGGAGGGCTGATGCGGCATCTTCTGGCCCGTCCAGAAGTCGTACCAATCGCCGGGCGGGTAGGAGACGGAGTAGTCGTCGAGCATCTCGCGCAGCCCCGGTGGCGCGATCAGCAGGTTGGGGCCGAGCAGCCACTCGGCGTCCGCGCCGTCGAAGTCGCCGGGGAACTCGAGGAAGAGCGGCCGCACCAGGGGCAGGCCGGTGCGCGAGGCCTCGTCCGCGAGGGTGTAGATGTAGGGCAGCAGGCGGTAGCGGGTTTCAATGTAGTGGCGGCGGATGGCTTCCTGCTCCGGCCCGTGGACCCAGACTTCCTGTGGCAGCGAGCCGATAGTGCTGTGGTCGCGATACATGGGATTGAAGGCGCCTTCCTCGATCCAGCGGGTGAGCAGGTCGGGCGGCGGCGAACCGCCGAATCCGCCAATGTCGTCGCCGACGAAGGAGATGCCGCTGAGGCCAAGATTGAGCAGCATCTGCGTGGCCAGGCGGAGGTGGTTCCAGGTGGAGGAGTTGTCGCCGGTCCAGGTGAATCCGTAGCGCTGGCCGCCGGCATAGGTAGCGCGGGTAAGCACGAAGGGCCGTTCGTCGGGTCGAAGCTTGAGCAGGCCTTCGTATGTGGCGCGCTCGTTTTCCATGCCCAGGATGTTGTGAATCTCGGCATGCGAGGCCGTGCGCGTTGCGAATCCGGGCTCTTCGATGCGATGCACGGTGTCGAGCGGCATGGTCTTGCCGGGTCCGTCGAAGACCGAAGGCTCGTTCATGTCGTTCCAGAAGCCGGAGACGCCATCCTGAACGAACTGCTTGTAGAGGCCTCCCCACCAGTCGCGCGTTGGGGCGCGGGTGAAATCGGGAAAGACCGCGGGGCCCGGCCAGACGATGCCGACAAACTCGCTGCCGTCGGGATTCTGGATGAAGTTGTCGCCGGCGTGGCCCGTGTCGTAGGGCATGTAGCCCTGATTGGGCAGGTGGGCGATGTGCAGGTCGGTGATGGTGACCAGGTGGAGGTGCTGCTTGCGCAGGTCGGAGACCAGGGCGGGAAAGTTTGGAAACCGGCCGGGATCGACGGTGAAGGGGCGGTTCCTGTACTGGTAGTCGATGTCGAGGTAGACCACGTCGGACGGGATTTTGTCGGCGCGGAGGCGGTCGGCAACGCCGCGCAGCATGGACTCGGGTGTGTAGCTGTAGCGGGACTGCTGGAAGCCCAGAGCCCACAGCGGAGGCAGCGGCGGCGTGCCGGTGAGATAGGCGTAGCCTTCGACGACTTGCTTCGGGGTTGGGCCGTAGATGAGGTAGTAGTCCAGCGGGCCGCCGTCGGCGCCGAAGGAGTAGGCGTCGCGGGCCTGCTTGCCGAAGTCGAACCAAGTGCGCCAGGTGTTGTCGAGAAACAGGCCGTAGCTGCGGTCGCCGTTGGTGGCCAGGAAGAAGGGAATGCTCTTGTAGAGCGGGTCGGTCGACTCCTGCGGGCCGACGTCGGTGTTCCACAGCGTATAGGCCTGGCCGCGCCGGTCGAAGGAGCCGGCCTTGTCGCCCAGTCCGAAGAAGTGCTCGTCGCCCCTCATCTGCTTGTGGACGGTGAAGCCGCCCAGCGAGAACTCCGTGAGACGGCCCAGCGCGTCGGCACAGAGGATGTTACCGACCAGGTCGCGCACCACGATGCGCAGCGGGCTGCGCTCGACGCGCACGTCGAGCGACGCGGTGCGGAAGCCTGCGGAGGCCGCATCCCGAGAGGGTTGCACGGCGATGGTTCTGGCGCGCGGGCCCGGCAGCACGGCCCAGGATGCGTCTTCAGGGAGCGTTTTGCCGGAAACGATGCGCACGCGCAGAATGTCGTCGCGCTGCGCGGTGATGCGCAGAGTTGCGGAACCGGCCTGAACGGCGATTCCGTCGCTGAGCGGTTGAAAGGCGGTTGCGGCTTCGAGCACGATGCGCGGCTCGGAAGCGGTTGAGGCCGGTTGTGCGATTGCGGCTGTGTTTACGGCAGTCGTTGGCAGGGCAAGCGCACAAGCCAACAAGAAGTGATTCAATGGGCGGTTCATCTTGTCTGTTTTACCCCCACGACAGGATAAACGCCGTGCGCGATACCCGGTCGAGCGCGACAGGGGTTCACGCTTCCGATCGGAAGTGGCGGTGGAGGCCCACAGGCGAGCGACCCGCCAGCGCGGGACGGACCCGGAGGCGGCGGGGTTATGATCGCGGTGTGGAAGCGCACGCGAATCTGGGCGACATTCTGGCTAACGCCATCACGCACGGGGTGGGAGCGGTTCTGGCCGTGGTGGGCTCGGTCTTCCTCATCCTCGCATCCACGCGGGGCTCGGCCTGGGTGGTGACGAGTTGCAGCGTCTTCAGCGGCACGCTGGTGCTGGTGTATGTTTGCTCCACGCTTTACCACTCGCTGGTGCGGACGCGGGCGCGCCATGTGTTCCGGGTGCTGGACCACTCGGCCATCTACCTGCTGATCGCCGGCACCTACACGCCGTTTACGCTGGTGTCGCTGCACGGAGCGCTGGGGTGGTGGGTCTTCGGCGTGGAGTGGGCGCTGGCGGTGGCGGGGGTCATCTTCAAGAGCTTCGCATTGGGACGATTCGCCGTGGCTTCGGCGCTGGTGTACCTGCTTCAGGGTTGGTTTGGCGTGTTTGCGGTGCGCATGCTGGCGCAGGCCATCGGTTGGCATGGGGTGTTCTGGCTGGCTGCGGGCGGGCTGGCTTACACGCTGGGCATCGTCTTCTTTGCGCTCGACCGGTTGCGCTACTTTCATGCAACGTGGCATGTGTTTGTGCTGGCCGGGAGCGTGGCGCACTACTTTGCCATCCTGTTCTATGTGGTTCCGGCGCGGCCGTGATTCAGGGGGTAGTGTTGAGCGGGAGTGTGGCGGAACGGGCAGGCGCGCGGTTCGCGGTGGTCGTCGCGAACTATAACGGCGGGACGATGCTTGAGGAGTGTGTCCTTTCCGCCGTGCGCGAGGGTGTGCCGGCTGCGCGCGTCATCATCATCGACAATGGAAGCGCGGACGGGTCTCAGGAGAGCGTGGAGCGGAGCGTTGACGGAGTTCAAGTCATCCGCAACGGCTGCAATGCCGGGTTTGCGCGCGCGGTGAACCAGGGGATCGAGCGGGCATTGGCTGAACGGCCGCCGGCGGAGTTGGTGCTGCTGCTCAATAACGATGCTCAGCTCGAGCCGGGCGCGCTGCAGGCGTTTGCCGATGGATTCGACTCGCTGCCCAACCTGGCCATTGCGGGCGGGCAACTGCGCTATCCCGACGGGCGATTGCAGAGCGCCTTCGCGCCGCTGCCGTCGCTGGCCGAAGAGGTGCAGCCGCGCTTTCTGCTGAAGTTGATCTCCCCGGACCGCTTCCGGAGAAAGACTGTCGATGAGACTCCGATGCGCGCGGAATGCGTGCTGGGCGCGTGCCTCTGTGTGCGCAGTTCGGTTCTGCCGCGGCTTGGACTTCTGGACGAGGACTACTTCTTCTTCTTCGAAGAGATTGAGTGGTGCCAGCGTGCGCGCCGGATGGGCGCGGAAGTCTACTACCTGCCTAAAGCGCGCGCGATTCACGGGCAGGGGCAGACGGCCAATCGCTTCCGGGGCCCGTCGCGGGTGGAGTATCAACGCTCCAAGCTGACGTTCTTTAGAAAGACCCGTGGGCCGGGGGCTTATCTTGCGGTGTCGGCGGTTCTGGTGCTTCGGACTCTGGTCAACGCGCTGTCGGGTGCCGTGGCGTGCGCGGCTACACTCGGTTTGAACAGGCGGCTGCGGGTGAAGGCCGGCACGTACTGGTATTTGCTCTGCTGGCACACCTTGTTGCGGCCGGCGGGGTGGGGGCTGCCGGGGAAGTGCACGGGCAGGGAGAGCGGCCTAGGGGGGACTGCGCATGGAAGCGCATGAGAGGCAAGAGATTCTGGCGCTCCTTGAACAAGGGCGGGCCGCTTTGCCGGCAGCGGTCGAAGGCGTGACCGATGAGTTGGCCCGCCGCATTCCCGGCGAGGGCAGGTGGTCGATCCTGGGATGCGCGGAGCACATCGCTGTCTCAGAGGACTACATGTTCGCGCAGATGGGCATTGCCACCACGCCGGAGACGCCGGTCATCAATCGCGAGCGGGAGGCGAAGATGCTGGCGCGGGGAACCGATCGGAGCCGGCGGATGGAGTCGCCGCCCGAGGGGCATCCGACAGGGGCTTTTCCCACGCTCGGGGCCGCGATTGCTCAGTTCATCGAGAGCCGCGACCGCACCATCGCCTTCGTCCGGGATTGCCAGGAGGACCTGCGCGCCAAGGTCACCTGGCATCCGATCCTCAAGGAGGCCAATTGCCACGAGATGCTGCTCTCCATCGGCCTCCATGCGCTGCGGCACGTGAAGCAGATTGAGGAGATCAAGGCCGAGCTGGCTTAGCGGTGGGAGAAGCGGGATGCGTCGACTTCGGGTTCGACGACGATTCGGAAGTTACGGCTGCTGGTCGGCGTTATAGACTCTGAGGGCATGGACCTCCTCGAGCCTGATTGGAATCAGCCACGGCCGACGTTGCAAGAAGCTCTGTCGATTTGTAGTCGAATCAAGCTGACGCATTTCGAGGTCCAATCAGAGGTGGTGAAGCGGGTCCTTGATTGCCTTTGCGAGTCTCATTCCAACGGGGGTGCTCTGCTCGCTGCGACCCGTGTAGGACCGGATGAGGCGTTCGACTGGTTTGCGTCACGAAATCGCTTACTGGAATTCGATATTTTACCTCACCTGCTTCGTCGGAAAGAGGTGCGAGAGTCTTTGCCTGAACTTATGATCCCGACCACAGGAGATTCTTTGGGGCAATCAGTAAGCTGCCCGATCTCGGCGGCGGGTGGCTTCAAGATGGAGAGCTCGTTCTTGTTCGATGGCCAGTTGGCACAGAGGCTCTACATGGGCGGGGCATACGGTCAGCCCAGGGGCGATGGAAAGGTGTCTAAGGAGCTCGCAATCGGCTTTTGCGACGCTCTGTTCGAGCAGAGATTCTCAGAAGTTCATTTCTTCAGCAGCTATGACGCTTGGACCCCCTGGTTTCATCAGATCGCCTGGGATTGGACTGCGATTTTGTTTGACCTTCGGAAACGCTTGCTCTGGATTCTGGCTGTGACAGATACGGACTGAACCCTATTCCGCCCCCTGGCCGCAGTCGCCTTGACGAACCTGGATTGGACTAGAGTCCAAACAGGATCGCTGTTCCGGGTGTATCACCGGGAAGCTGGGAGCCAACCCCAACCCGGAGATTGACCTTTGGCCCCGAAAACCGGTACACTACCTTAGTTTGGCGATTCCTGCCTGTCGCCGTGGAGATGTTGCGTTCGCCTGAAGATCGAGGGGCTTGAGCGTATCCGTACCCCGGACCAGAAGTTTCCGCCCGAGCTATTTTTGGAAGCATGAGCGCACCCGCCGCGGCGGGAAGTGAGCGCTGGAGGGTTTATGTACGCAGTGATTCGTACCGGTGGCAAGCAGTACCGGGTCGCTCCGGGCGACGTGGTGAAGATTGAGAGCGTGGTTTCCGAGGACAAAACGGTCGAGTTCAGCGACGTTGTGGCCGTTTCTTCCGAGGCCGGCAGCGTGGCCAAGCCGGCCACCGCCAAGGTCACCGCCGAAGTGCTGGGCGAAGGGCGCGGGGACAAGATCCTGGTCTTCCACCTGAAGCGGAAGAAGCAATACAAGAAGCTGCAGGGACACCGGCAGAACTTTACCGAGGTGCGCATCAAGGCCATTGAGGCCGACGGCGTGACCTACACCGCCGCCAGCTAAGCAGGAAAGCTTGAGCGGGCAGCGCAGAGGAATTTGAGAGGGAGATTGGGCAATGGCACATAAGAAGGGTGGAGGCAGCTCCACAAACGGACGCGACTCGAATGCACAGCGGCTGGGCGTAAAAGCCTTTGCAGGCGAACTCATCACCGGCGGATCGATCATCATGCGCCAGCGCGGCACACGGATCAAGCCGGGCGTCAACGTGGGCATCGGGTCAGATGACACGCTTTTCGCCAAGGTCACCGGCCGGGTGAAGTTCCAGGATCGCGGCAACCGCGGGCGGTTTGCCTCCATCGAGCCCGTAGCCAGCGAGTAGTTCAGCTTTCACGCAAGAACAAAAGGCCATCCGCCGCGGCGGATGGCCTTTGTGCTGTTTGCCAGTTCCTGGTGCCTGTCTTTACAACTCTGACTCGCGCCCCTTGAGGTTCCGGCTCAACACCTTCTCCACCACGTTCTCCACGTCGGAGAGGAAGAAGCCGTTGGCGGCTTGCTGGACGGCGACCTGGGTTCCGGTGTGGCCCAGGGCGGAGGCGATTTCGTTCCAGCGGTAGATGGTGGAGTTCACCGGCATCATGACAGGCTTGCGCACGGGCTCAGGCAGGGCGCAGTAGACACCCCAGGTCGCCAGCGAGAACAGGATCACCGACTCATAGACGAACTGCAGCGGCGCAGTGAGCGAGGCGAAGCGGGCTGTGAGCGAAGCGAAGATGAAGTCGTTGGAAGACATGACGCCGAAGCCGAGCGAAATGCCGAAGGCCAGGTCGCGTACAGATAGGCGCAGCGCGTTCATGCTGAGGCAGAGGAAGGCCAGGAGGCACAACTCCAGCAGGCTGACGGAACGCATCAGCGGAATGGCTACATCGGGGATGATGAGAACGCCACGATGGGCAAACGAGACGGAGGAGACGGTGACGATGACCGAGACCAGAACCGCCCAGCGAAAGATGACCAGGCCAAACTTCAACAGGCCCGGCAGGGCCGACAACGCGGAGCGGAAAACTTCCATGCAGATGAAGTAGAGTACGACGGAGCTTAGAATATAGACCGGCCAATAGGTGAAGAAGTAGGCCTGCGCGCAGGTCCGCTCAAACTCGATTGAGTTGTTGAATTGACCAGTTTGGCCGAGGTAGAGAAGCGAGAGGATGGGAGTGGAGACAATCCGCAGCGCCAGATACGTGCCCATTGCCGGAAAGCGGCGATGCAGCGCCTTCTTCCAGAACATGAAACCTAGCACGGCAGAAAGGAGGAACTCCGCCGCGCCCATCATCGTCATCGCTAGTTGTGAAGACATAAGGGGTCACTCGCTATTCTGAGAACTATCACAGAATAGTGCCTGCTACCCCAAACCACAACGAAAAAAATCCGTGACACCGCTGGCACTTTTGTGCCATTACCTTTTGTGCGTTACCTTTAGTTACTTGCTGGCAGGAATGTTCGGGCAGCCCGGCAATCCAGGGGCGCAGAGCGGAACCGGCATCTTGGCAGTGGCAGATTGGGAACTGGGCATGGAGCGCGTGGTGGCGGACGGGACAGAAGCTGCAGCGACACCAGCGAAAACAACGGAGAGAGCGAAGATACGGATGGCAACCTTCATGTTGGTAACCCCTTGAGGTTTTGGATTGGCCGGAGACCTGTCTCCATGCACGCATACAGGGTACTCTGAAAATGTATCTAAGTCCAGTTATTTCATTTAGATGAACAACTAGTAACTAGCGTGGTTACTGAAGTCACTCACCTGTTTGCCAAATTCACTTCCGGAGAGGAGCCCACCCACTGCCGAGTTCTGCGCCGATTACCCCGCCAGCATGGTAAAATCAAACCAGGGAAATTGGCGTCAAGCCCCCATGTTTCAAGCGGTTAGTGATTGAAACTGTATCCCCGGAAGACTCGCACCAGACCGGCATCTCGTATGAGACTCAATGCGAAAGCCTTGCGAACGGAATCCTATGGCGACTGAAGTACCTGGCGGCATCCCCCTCCCCGAAGACAACGGCAGCTACACCGGCGAAAACATCAGAATTCTCGAAGGCCTTGAGGCGGTGCGCCTGCGGCCGGCGATGTATATCGGCTCCACAGGCGAGATGGGACTGCACCATCTGGTGTACGAGGTGGTGGACAACTCGGTCGACGAAGCCCTGGCCGGCTACGCGAAGAAGATCGACGTCGTCATCCACGTGGACAACTCCATCACGGTGGTCGATGACGGCCGCGGCATTCCTGTGGACATGATGGATCTGCCCAACGGACAGAAGATGCCCGCGGTGCAGGTGGTGCTCACCAAGCTGCATGCCGGCGGCAAGTTCGACGCCTCCACGTACAAAGTATCCGGCGGCCTGCACGGCGTGGGCGTGAGCTGCGTCAACGGCCTCAGCCAGGAGTTCAACGTGGAGATCTGGCGCGACGGCCACACCTGGGAGATGGACTTCAGTTGCGGAGCGCCCACCAGCGAGCTGCGCCAGGCGGGCACCAGCAAGCGGCGCGGAACCAAGGTGCACTTCCTGCCCGACAAGAGCATTTTCACTGTCACTGAATTCAATTACGACACGCTGGCGCAGCGGCTGCGCGAGATGGCCTTCCTCAACAAGGGCCTGGAGATTACGCTCACCGACGAGCGCACCGCCGACGCCAAGACCGGCGAAGCGCGGCGCGCGGAGTTCAAGTACGCCGGCGGCATCGCGGAATTTGTGAAGCACCTGAACCGCGGCAAGCAGGTGCTGCACGAGAAGCCCATCGTCATGGAAGCCATGCGCGACGGCGTCGAGATCGACATCGCGCTGCAGTACAACGACAGCTACTCGGAGACCGTGTTCAGCTTTGCCAACAACATCAACACGGTGGACGGCGGCTCGCATCTTTCCGGTTTCCGCACCTCGCTGACGCGGACCATCAACGCCATCGGCCAGTCGCTGGGGTTGTTCAAGGATCTGAAAGAAAACCTGAGCGGCGACGATGTGCGCGAGGGCCTGGTGGCAGTGGTGAGCGTGAAGCTGTCGCAGCCGCAGTTCGAAGGCCAGACAAAGGGCAAGCTCAACTCCGACATCGCCGGCACGGTGCAGGCGTTTGTGAACGAGCGGCTGGGCGGATTCCTCGAACAGAATCCTCCGGTGGCCAAGAAGATCATCAACAAGGCCATTGAAGCGGCGCGCGCCCGTGAGGCGGCACGCAAGGCCCGCGACCTGACCCGGCGCAAGGGCGCGCTGGACGGCGGCGGATTGCCCGGCAAGCTGGCCGACTGCAGCGAGCGCAACCCGGAACGCTGCGAGCTCTATCTCGTCGAGGGCGAAAGCGCCGGCGGCACCGCCAAGCAGGGCCGCGACCGCCGCTTCCAGGCGATTCTGCCGCTCAAGGGAAAGATCCTCAACGTCGAAAAGGCGCGCTACGACAAGATGCTGGGCCACGAGGAAATCCGCGCCATGATTACGGCGCTGGGCTGCGGCATCGGCAAGGACGACTTCGACGCGACCAAGATCCGCTACGGCAAAATCATCCTCATGACCGACGCCGACGTGGACGGCTCGCATATTCGCACACTGCTGCTTACATTCTTCTTCCGCCACATGACGGAGCTGATCAAGCGCGACAACATCTACATTGCGCAGCCCCCGCTCTACAAGATCAAGAAGGGGCGATTCGAGCAGTACATCAAGGACGACCGCGAATTTGTGAAGGTGATGGTGAACCGCGCATCGGAGGGCATGGTGGTGCGCCACGGCGAGACGGCCAGCCGCATCGAAGGCACCGATCTGACGCGCTTCATGGGCATTCTGAACGAGTACCTGGGCTTCGTGGACAAGGTAGACAAGCGCATCCGCAACGAGAAGCTGACGGAGTTGCTGGCGCGCGCCGAGCTCGTTCACCGCGCCGACTTTGCATCGAAGTCGGAGAGCGATGTCCCGCCCAAGCTGGCCATGCTGCACGAACAGTTGATCGAACTGGCCGACGAACTGCAGTTCAAGGCGCTGAGCGAGCCGGTGGAGGACGAGGAGCACCACACCTGGTCGATCGGCTTTATCGACGCGCAGGGCGCCGAGCGCCGCATCGACTGGATGCTGGCCTCAAGCCCTGAGTTCCGCCAGATGATGGCCAAGTACACGCTCATCAAGGAATTCCTTGAGCCGCCGTTCCTGATCGAGTTTGCAACCAAGGGGGCAGCCGTAGAGGCAAG
>DATNHL010000209.1:0-15948 GCA_035604995.1 Occallatibacter sp.
CAGCGCACGCCGAAGCTGCGCACGTCCACGCGCTGCGGCCCGCCGAGAATGTCTTCGAGCATGCGGCGGGGCAGAATCACGCGCGGATTGGGGCAGAGCTTGCCGGGCGCGTCTTCAACGTGTTCCCAGGTCAGGCAGGTGCCGCCGGGGACGATGTAGTGGTTGAGAAAAATGAGCGGCTCGGGCGGATCGATGCACAGCCGCTCCAGATTGGGCGCCGTGCCGTACGCGTGAATGTGGTCCACGCGCACAAACCAGCCGTTCTCCGCGTCGGCAATGGTGAGGCGGCCGCCATGGCCCCCATTTTTCGACTGGTACTTGGGATGCGCGCAGGCCATGTCGTCGGCGATCGGCCGCAGGTGGCAGGCCTCGGGCAGGTTCAGCGTGCGCTGCTCTTTGGTGACAACGTTTGTGCCCAGCAGCAGACGGCCATCCTCCATGCGGTGGATGTGCTCGGTCATCTCGCTCTTGCCGCCGCCGCTGGCGCCCTCGTGCATCAGGATGAGCTGGTTTTCATAGGGCGTTACCACGGCCACCGCCGCGCAATGGTTGGTGGTCCAGCCCTCGTGCTCACCCTTGTCGAGCAGCATGGAGTAGACGCCCTTCTTGGCGCTCGGTCCCGGATAGAGGTTGTAGGCAAAGATCTCCTGGTGGGTGGCCTGGCGGTCGTGGACCACCACCTGCCGCCCGCCAAAGTGCGTATGCCGGAACGGCGGCGCCACAAACAAGACTCCGCCTGTCACCTTGAACCCCACAGGAACCTGGCTGCGCGGAATCATTCCCTGCAAGTCCGCCAAGGCAGCCGCAAAGAACGCCGCCTGCCGCGGCACAATCAAGAGCGACCCATACCCCAGCGCATCCGTCCCCGCATAGAACGGCATCGCCACAAGTTCTTGAGTCTTGAGCCAATCCAGCGTCAGCTGCCGCGTCTTCTCGAACCCCTCCCCAAACCGCTCTTCATAGGTAGGCTTATCAGTCGGCAGCTTGTCGCCAATCACCATCGCATCCGGGTCGCGCCGGCGCATGGCCGGATCGGGAAAGTTGATCGCGAGGCCATTCCTGGCCTTGGTTATCACCGCCTCCACAATCCGGCCCGCGCCCGGCGCCTGAAACGCCGCCTCATACTGCCCATGGTCGTCCCGATTGCCCAGAGTCCAATCCGTGTCTCCCGACGACCTTCCCAGCGCCCAGTCCATCAGTTGCCCGCGCGTCTCCGGGGCCTGCAGCAGCGGCGCCGCGCTCAGCACCTCGCGCACCGCCTCAGGCAGCTCCAGTTCCGCCCAGCCCGATTGAAAGTCGACACATCCGCCTTGAACCAACGCAGTAGCCATGAGTTTTTGTCCTCGTTTCAGGGAAGAATCCGCTTGAGTGGGCCCCGCAACTGCCCGAGGGGGCTCAAGATTTTTATCTCATTCCCCCGCACACCTGGCAGTGCGCCACGTCACATGGAGGAAACAGGCGCGGAGAACCGCGATGATTTGGCGTCCTACTGCTGGGATACTCTTGCGGCGGCCGCGTCGACAGAATTCCTCAATATGCCTGGCTGGTTCGGCAGTTGCTGTTGCAGCAGCCGATATTTCTCCCGGGCCTCTCGCCGTTGGCCGGAAAGCTCCAGCAAATTTGCGGCGAGCAGGTCATGGACCGTGCTCTGGCTCTGTTCATCCTCCGGCATCTCGTCGAGCCACAAATAGGTCTTCCAGGTTTCATCCGGAGGCGCGGCGGAGAGCGATTCCGAGAATTCTCCGAAATCCGTGACGACGGGATCAAAGCAGAAGCCGAGGATGCGTCTCCTGTGGTCCTCGTCGAGCGGCTCACCCGATTTGCGCATGTCGTTTGCGGCTTTTAGCAGTTCGGCTCTCGCCCCTTTTTTGTCGAGATAGATAAGGCCGCCAAGTTGCAGCCTTCTTACGAATGGGCGTGCCTTGCCAGTCGAGACAGCGAGGTCCAGATGATGAATCGCCTCGGTGAGGCTTCCTCCGCTTTGCAGCATCCACTTGCCCAGCATGGCGTTCGCGTAGACGTTCGATGGGTCCGTGGCCAGCGCGCCCCGAAGGTTTTGTTCGGCGGCAGAGGCGGCAGAGCCGAACTCTCGTTCAGCAATGTGCTGATTGAGCCAGTAAGCCCACCAGTAAGCCCAGCCAATGTGGGCCTGAATGTCCGCAGCCTGCGACCCTTTGCTTCGAGTCAGGCCGGAGTCGAGTATGGCCATGATCTGGTCGAGCGCAGGTGCGGCCATTTCGGCCGCATTCTGACCTTCCCGGGCGATCACGTGAAAGTCTTCGACCCAGAGCATGGCCGTGTTCAACTGCTGGTCGAGGGCGGGGCGGTAAAGCGGGTCTGTTTTGAGAATGTCTGCGTAGCTTTGGATTGCGGCCTGATACTCGCCCTGCTTCGCCTGCGCCTGCGCCAGCGCCATCTTTGCGATCAACTCGGCTTGCTGCTTGCGGTGGTTCACAAACCATGTGACGCCTCCGGCGATACTTGCGAACAAGCCGATGAGCGCGGTTATGCCGCCGACCCAGCTCATCACGGTGGGCCAGCTTCTTTTGACGCTCGACTCTGCTTTCTGAAGCTCCTTTCCCATGCAAAGCTCTCCAGGGATTCTCATCAGGGGGTTCAATCACGCGCCTCGCGACGCAGGTTCATTCCAACTGAATGCTAGCGCGGGTCGACGAGGCCCTTCGCGATCATGCCCAGCGCGGTGATGCTGGGCAGAAAGAAATAATCTCCGCCGCGCAGTTCGACAAAGTCAGGAAGATTGGTGCAGACGAAGGGCGGATTCGTGGGGCTCCGGTCGCCTTGCACCACGAAGCTACCGTGGCCTCCGTGCTGGCCCATCAGCATATCCTTGTCATTGCCGAGGCGGGAGTCGTTGCCATATTGAACCCACTGCTGCTGCACGAACTCGAACTGGCGCGGGAGGCTGGCGTTGAGCACCATGAAGATGACGCCGCGCTCTTCGCTGTCGGATGCCGGCTCGTCCTCAGGGGCAAAACGGCCATAGGGAAGGCCGCGGCGCGTAATGCGGCGGCGGTTGATGAGCTGGCCGTTGAAGCCGAATGCGTCGCGCGGATGAACGCGGCGGATGTGCGCGCCGATGGGGCAGCGCGATCCCTCCGGATCGGCGCCATAGGTAAAGGCGGTATTGCGGATCTGGTCCTTAACGATGGCGGGGTCTTCGCGATCGGGCGACAGCTCGAGCGGCGTTCCGTCACGCCAGCGGCCGATGAACTTGGCGGCGAGTTTTTCTTTTCCGCCCGGATAGAGGGCTGCCTGTTGGTCCAGGTAAGCGCGAAAGGTTGCAACGTTCTGGTGCAGCTTGCGGTAGACCATGAAGGTTCCATTGCTGCCAAGAAGGTGCGGTATGGGAGCGACGGGCAGCTCGCCTGCTTCGTCCGCGTAGCCGAGCAGCAGCTCGCCGGTAGCGAGCGGGGCCCAGGTTCCGTCGGGCAGCAGCTTGCCCTGGCCGGGCTGCGAGCTGCGCTGAACGCCAAGATAGTCAGGATTGCCGAAGCCATCGGTATAGCCGAAGTGTTCGCTGGTTGTGGGCTTGCCGTCCCTGACCACGGCGGCGGCGTCTTGTGACGCAAGGATGGCTGCGCCACCGGTTTCTTCCATTGCGGCGTGGAGGGCTGAGCAGCGGGCGTCAAGAGCCTCCGCGGTGAGGCCATTGATCCCAAGCCAGGCGTGCACGCGGTCTTCGCGCCAGACCTTGTCCCAGTGCTCGGGAGCATTCACGCCGCTGTCGCCGAGGATTGGTGCACGGTGCTTCATGCCCTGCTGAAACTCGACGGGGAAACTGAGCAGCGTGGCTTCAGGCAATTCAAGGTGCTGCAGGCCGCGATGGGTAAAGGCGATATTCACCGTGCTCTGCGGCTTGCCTCCGTCCCAGCGCTGGCCCGTGGTTACATGACTCAGAAGGCGGGCGATCAGGCTGCGCGCGCGGCTTGCGTCTTCAAAGTGCAGGAAAAGATAGCGCGCGAAGGGAAGGTTGTAGCCGCGCAGAACAAAGCCCTGGATATCGGTCTCATTGAGCTTACTCATTGCGGCCCCCAGTCTCGATGGTGCGATGAGGGCCCATGGAGCCCGGTAGGGGAATGGGCTGGGATTTCAGATGAGCCGCAAACTGAATGAACTCGCGTTGCAGAACGGCCGGCTCGACGCCCTGATGGGCTGCGATGAAATCGGCGACAGCGGTCTGCGTCTGGAGTGCGCGCAGGGTTTCCGTGACGGTCTTGTTGTTGACGGCAGCGAAGAAGAAGGTAGTTTCGAGCTGGCAGGCTTTCATATAGTCGATGAAGGCCTTCCGGTTGCCTGCGCCGGGGTAGCCGACGCAATGCCGCCAGATGGCATCGAGATGCTCCGGTACGGTGGCGGCGAGGCCGGACAGGTAGGTGTCGAGGTCGCCGTCGCAGTTGGATTCAAAGATGAGGTACTTCGATTTCAGATGCTCCTCGCATGCCGGCGCGCCTACGTAGACGACGTCGTCCATGACCACCAGGCGGGCGAGATGTGTGCCCGGAGCCAGCGCGAAAGGGCTGTCTTCCCGCGTGGACAATCCGGCCAGGTAGTCGCGTATCTGCAGATCGTGAGAAGGCGTGGCCCTGGGATCTTCGATGATGGGCGAGAGGATGGTCAGTCCGTAGACGCTGCCGTTCTTGTTGGGCATGGCTGTCCTCTTTATCCAGCGATGGGAGCGTCGCCTGTTTCGCCCAGGTGGGTCTGCACTTCGAGGACGAAGGTCAGCCAGGCGTCAGCGAACTGCTGCGGGGTGGACTGCCCGGCGACGGCGGACAGGCTATCGAGCGACAACTGCACAATGTGCGCGGACTTCACATCGTTGGCCGTGGCATGAGGATAAGCAGTGTAGTAGTAGTCGGTGTCAAACTGGACGCGGGCAATGTACTCCTTGAACAGCGTGACAGGAACGGAGCCGGGAAACTTCTCGCTCCAGCGCCAGACGAGGTTCAAGCCTTTTGCCAGGACCGCGGAGAATGCGTCGATGTATTGGTTCCAGGTGCCGTTGAAGTTGGAGAAAAACAGCAGGTAGTCGTACTGGAGCACCTCTTCCTGCTGGCCATTGCCAAGGAAAGGCAGCCCTTTGCGTGGCACGACCACCCAACGCGCGAATTCGATGAAAGACAGGTCGATCAGGTCTTTCTGCATGGGCTTTACGTGGTCCAGCAAAAAGAAGGCGGCGCGCAGAATCCATGTCTTCCATGGCTTCATGGGAGTGATGGCGTTCATCGCGTAGACCTTGCCGTTGATATTGCTCATGGGGCCTCGTGCACGGGGAGTGAAAAGACACCGATTGGGCAGAGCCTGCCTATTCTGCGTTGGCCTGCCCGGTTGGAGGGCACCCCAGCGGGATGGGGAAGCAAGCCAACGAATTATGTCACAGATGACGGACGGGGGGACACAAAAATCCATGATCCGCAGCCTGCGAGCCGATTTCCCGCGCCGCAGGTCAACCCCTCTTAGCTTTCATGAGCCCACTGCTTCTCCACCAGCCGCAACGCCTCTTCCGGAGTGGCAATCGTGCCCTCCAGTTGCGCGTCTTCAACGGCGCGCAGCATCTGCTTGAACGCGGGACCCGGCACAAAGCCCGCGGCGATCAGGTCGCGGCCGGTGATCAGCGGCGTGGGGCGCACAGCTTCCTCGGGCAGCTCCTGGCGGCGGGCGCGGACAAACTCCCAGTGGTCCAGATTGCCGCTGCCGGCCAGGCAATCCATGCGGTGCAGCGCCAGGTGCTCGTCGAAGCCGTCGAGGCGGAAGAAGCGCTTGAGCGTGGAGGCTTTCATGCGCTCGGCGTCGGCAAAGCGCATGTGGTTTTCCACCAGGGCGAGAATCTGGTGGGTCTCGTCGCTGGAAAAGCGAAAGCGGCGGCAGATTTCGGCGGCCATGGCCACACCGACCTCGACGTGGCCGTCGAAGCGGATGCGGTCGGGCGCGCGCCGGAAGGTGGGCGGCTTGCCCACGTCGTGCAGCAGCGCTCCCCAGGAAAGGGTCATGGAACAGCCCTCTTCGAGTTGCGCGAGCAGGCCCAGCGTGTGCACCCACACGTCACCCTCGGGGTGATACTGCGGCGGCTGCTCGACGCCCTTCATGCGCGCCACTTCCGGCAGCACCGCGGCCAGCAGCCCGGTCTCGTCCAGCAGCTCGAAGGCGCGGCGGGCGCGGCTTTCGGTGAGCATGCGGGTGAGCTCGTCGCGCACGCGCTCGCGGCTGACGGAGGCGATGCGGGGGGCGAGGAGGCGGATGGCCGCGGCTGTCCCAGCCTCCAGTTCAAACCCAAGCCGCGCGGCAAACCGCACCCCCCGCAGCATGCGCAGCCGATCTTCTTCGAACCGCTCGTGCGCCCTGCCAATCGCGCGGACGACGCCGGCGTCGAGATCGGCCACGCCGCCGACGTGGTCGATCACGGCTGAGCGCAGGTTTGGAGGATCGGCAAGAGAATCTGCGGTCCGCAGCGGATCAATCAGCAATCCATTGATGGTGAAATCCCTGCGCCGCACATCCTCTTCAGCGCTCTTCGTGTAGCGCACCGCATCCGGATGGCGCCCATCCGAATACGCCGCATCCGACCGGAATGTGGCCACCTCGGTGGTGAAGTAGCCGTCGCCCTCGCCGACCGCCACGAGCACAACGCCAAAGTGCGCGCCCACGGCGAAGGTGCGGTCGAAGAGGCCGAGGACCACGTCGGGAGTGGCGCTGGTGGCCACGTCGTAGTCTGTCGGCACCCGGCCCAGCAGCAGGTCGCGAACACAGCCGCCGGCGAGGTAGGCCTCGTAGCCTTCTGCGCGCAACTTCGCGACGACTTGGAGCGCCGCATCGAATTGTCCCGTCCCGGTCAGCATAACGGTTGCATCTATTGTCGCTTGTTTCAGTGACCGGCACCCTGGACATGAACGTCGCCGAAGCTCGGAGCTCCCACTGGCTTGGCGATATCGGATTGTGCTATCATTCTGTTGTATGCGGGGGGAGAATCGATTGCCATTCCTCAGGGATGAACAAGGCGCAACAGGCTACACTGGGCGCCGTTTTTCAACGTCCGACACTGGCGAACATCCGTTGGGCTCGAATTGAATCGCTGATTCGTGCCTTGGGAGGCGAGATCAGCGCGCGTGAGGGTAGCCGAGTCGCTGCCCGGTTGAACGGAGTAACCGCCATATTTCACCGGCCGCACCCTCGGCCCGAAACGAAAAAGGGCGCAGTCGATGCCGTTCGCCAGTTCCTCATCAACGCGGGAGTGAAGCCATGATGGAATACAAGGGTTATCTGGCCGGCCCCATCGACTTCGATCCGGAGGACAACACGTTTTCTGGAGTTGTCGCCGGGCTTCGGGACGTCATTCATTTCGAGGGATCGACGGCCAAGGAGTTGGCACGCGCCTTCCGCGAGAGCATCGACAGTTATCTCGAACTGTGCGGCGAAACCGGCCAACAACCCGACCGCCCGTTCAATGGAAAGATCCTTGTCCGCACCGAGCCGGAGCTGCATCGCAAAGCGGCGCTGCGCGCGGCAGTGGAAGGGGTCAGCTTGAGCCGTTGGATATCCCGGCAAATCGAATCCGCTCCTTAATCGTTAAACTGAATAGATGAGTGGCCGCGGCTTGATCCTCGCCATCGAATCCTCCTGCGACGAGACCGCCGCTGCCGTGGTGGAGCGGGGGGCGCGCACGCTTTCATCCGCTGTGGCCTCGCAGATCACCACCCACGCCCGCTATGGCGGAGTGGTTCCGGAGCTGGCCAGCCGCGAGCACCTGCGCGCCATTGTCCCCGTGGTCCGCGCCGCTCTCACTCAGGCCAACGTGACCCTCGCCGATCTGGACGCCATCGCCGTGACCTCCGGGCCGGGCCTGGCCGGCGCGCTGCTGGTCGGCATCACCTATGCCAAGGCCCTGGCCTTCGCCAACGGCCTGCCGCTGATCGCCGTCAACCACCTCGAAGGCCACATCCACGCGGTCTTGTTGAATGAACGCGAGTCCGCTCCGCCCGCATCGAAGGACGGCCCACAAACGCCCGGTGCCCCACCCTTTCCGCGGTGTTCCGCGGAAAGGGTGGGAGACCACGAAGCCCAATTTCCCGCTGACCCCGAGTCTTCCCTGGCCCTGGTCGTCTCCGGCGGGCACACGCACCTCTATCTGGCCCGGCCCGCGGACGGCATATGGCACTACAGCCTCATCGGCCGCACCCTCGACGACGCAGCCGGCGAAGCCTACGACAAGGTGGCCAAGCTGCTGGGCCTGGGCTACCCCGGCGGGCCCTGGATCGACGCTCTCGCCCAGCACGGCAACCCCCACGCGGTGCCGTTCGCCTTCTCGCAGGTCAAGACCAAGCTCCATCTGGCCGGGAAAGCGCCGAGGACGAAGGCCGCCAGAACAGCGCCCATTGCCAACCTCGACCCCCACTTCCTCTTTTCCTTTTCCGGCATCAAGACCGCCGTGCTGCGCTACGTGGAGCTCAACAACCTGCGCCCGGAGGCCGAAGCCCGCCGCGATGCTCTCTTTACCGGCCCCGACGCCCCGGCGCGTCCCACCATCGAGGACGCGCTGGCCACATGCGACCCGCAGACCCTGGACCTGATCGCCAGCTTCCAGCACGCCGTGGTCGGCGACCTGCTGAAGAAGACCTTTGCCGCCGCCGAATCCCTCGGCGCCCGCCGCATCCTAGTCACCGGCGGGGTGGCCGCCAACCGCGAGCTCCGCAGCCGCTTCACCACCGAGGCCGCGCGCCGCTCGGTCAGCGTCTCCTTCCCCACGCTGGCGCTCTCCACAGACAACGCCGCCATGATCGCTGCCGCCGCCTGGCCCCGCTTTCTATCCCGAGACTTCGCCCCTACGGACCTCTCCGCCGACCCATCGCTCGCCCTGGGGCGATAAACCCCGGCTCCGCTGACCTGCCGACCTGCTGTCTTGCTACAATCGGTAAGTTCCAAAACCGCAGTTCTTCTACCCTTTTATGAGCAAGCAGTTCGCGCCGACCCCGATGACCGTTCGCCTTTTCAACACCCTGACCGGAGAAGTCGACCCCCTCGCTCCCATGGACGGCGCTGCCCTGCGCATCTACGCCTGCGGGCCTACGGTCTACGACTACGGCCACATCGGCAACTTCCGTACTTTCCTGCAGATAGACATTCTGCGCCGCTTCCTTTTGCTGACGGGGACCCCGGTCCGCCACGTCATGAACATCACTGACGTGGACGACAAGATCATCCGCAACGCGGCCGCCCTCAACATCCCCATCGGCGAGTACACCGCCCGCTTCGAACAGGCCTTTTTTGAGGATCTGGACTCCCTCCGCGTCCAGCACCCCGAAATTATCGCCCGAGCCACCGAGCACATTCCGCGCATGGTGGAACTGGTGGAGAAGCTGGCTGCCGCGGGCGCCGCTTACCAGGCCGAGGACGGCTCCTGGTACTTCCGCCTGGCCGCCTTCCCCGAGTACGGCAAGCTGAGCAAGAAAGACTTGTCCGGCATGGAAGACGGCGCCCGCGTGGACGTGGACGAGTACGAGAAGGATTCGGCCCGCGACTTTGCCCTATGGAAGGCCGCCAAGCCGGGCGAGACCTCGTGGGACACCGCGATTGGCCGGGGAAGGCCCGGCTGGCACATCGAGTGCTCGGCCATGGCCATGGAGTACCTGGGCGAGAGCTTCGACCTGCACGCCGGCGGCGAAGACCTGATGTTCCCGCACCACGAAAACGAGATCGCCCAGAGCGAGTCTGTGACCCATAAGCCCTTTGCCCGCCACTGGATGCATGTGCGCTTCCTTCTGGTGGACGGGCGCAAAATGTCGAAGAGCGAGGGCAACTTCTTCACCCTCCGCGACCTGCTACTGAAGGGCTACAAGGCATCGGCCATCCGCCTGGCGCTGGTTTCGGTGCCCTATCGCCACCAACTCAACTTCACCTTCGACGGCCTGACCGAAGCCACCAACGCCATCGAGCGGTTGCGCACCTTTTCGCAGCGGCTCGGGCAAGCGACTCTCGCCCCTGGCGCCAACCCCGCGCTGCAGGCCGCGGCCGAAAAGGCCCAGGCCGACTGCCTGGCCGCGCTGGCCAACGACCTGAATACAGCCGAAGCCCGTGCTCCCATCTTCGACCTCATCCGAGCCGCCAACACGGCCATCGACCAGGGGCAGCTTCTGGCCGACGACCGGGAAGCGATCCTCCGCGTTCTGGCCAGTTTCGACGCCGTCTTCGACGTGATCGAGGACAGCGACGCCGAGCCCACCCGCCGGGCCCTGGAGTGGGCCGCGGAAGCCGGGCGCTTGGCCGATGTTGCTCCGGAACTGCTCGCCCGTCAGTCGCTTACCGACGAGGCTATCGACGCCCTGGTGGCCGAGCGCACCCAGGCCAAGCGGCAGCGTAACTTTGGCCGCGCCGACCAAATCCGCAACGAACTGGCCGAAAAGGGTATCGTCATCGAAGACTCGAAAGACGGCGTCCGCTGGAAGCGGAAGTAGAGCTGGCTGGTGTGGCGATGGGATTTGAAGTTGATTTCGAACTAGAGGAAGATGGCCGCTGGATCGCGGCAATTGAGCGTCTGCCCGGAGTGCTAGCCTATGGCTCGACCCGTGAAGAGGCTCAAGCAAGCGCCAAGGCCCTGGCGCATGAGGTCGTTCAAGAACAAGCCCCAAATTGAGGAGGTTCCCCATGGAAGCCAACGAAGCCCAGGAATTGAAGGAACAGCAGGAGCACGGCGGCGAATCGTCCCTGCGCCCCGTCGCTTTCACCATGAGCGTGGTGGCCGTGCTGGTGGCCATCACCACTGTCCTCGGCCACCGCACCCACACCGAAGCCGTGCTGGACCAGAACAAGGCCACCGACCAGTGGAACGAATACCAGGCCCACAAGATTCGCTCCAACGACACAGCCCTGGCCTACGATCTGCTCAGCGTAGTCACGGTCGCCGACAAGGAGGCCGCGCAGAAGATCGCCAAGGCCTATGCCGACCACCAGGCCAAGTGGGCCGATGAGCTGAAAGACGATAAGGAAAAGGCCGAGGCACTCGAAACCAAGGTCGAGGAGGCTGAAGCTCGCGCCAATCGTTTCGACCTGGGCGAAGCCCTGCTGGAGATCGGCCTGGTGATCAGCTCCGTCACGCTGCTGACCCGCACCAAAATGTACTGGTACTTCGGCATCGTCTTCTCGCTGCTTGGGATTGCCTCGGCGGCGTCGGTGCTGCTGCTCAAGTAGAGGGAGCCGTCACTCCGCCGGCATCTGCTCCAGTTCCTCGACCGGCCGCGGTTCGCTTTTGGCTTTGACCTGCGCCGTGGTCAGCAGGAACACTGCCACCACGATGGCAGCCATGCCCGCGAACTCCGCCGCTACCGGCCGCTCGTGCAGCAGGAAGATTCCCAGCAGCACGGCAACCACCGGATTGACATAGGCGTAGGACGTGACCTTGGCCACCGGCACGTGCTCCAGCAGATAGATGAAGCCGGTGTAGCCCAGCAGCGACCCTCCGGTGATGAGCCAGGCAAGCGACCCGATGGCAGCGCCATTCACCTTGAATTGCGGCCACTGACCCAGCGCCGTTCCCACCGCCGTCGAGAAGGCGCCTGCCGCCAGCATCTGCCAGGCTGCGGCCACAAAGCTGTTCACCGGCAGCTTTGACCGGCGCGACAAGATGCTGCCGACGGTCCAGGAAAATGCTCCGGCCAGCAGGACCGCGAGGGCCACAAGCAGCGTGCGGTCCCCGGCCAGGCCCGTTCGCAGCGACGGCCACACCAGCGCGCCCAACCCGGCAAAGCCCAGCGCCATGCCCAGCCAGCCGCGGGCGGGAAGGGGCTCGCCGCCAGGGAGAAACATCTCAAACAGAGCCACATAGAGCGGAATCACGGCCAGAACCAGCGAGGCCAGTCCGCTGGGGACGGTCCTCTCTGCATAGACCAGGCCCACGTTGCCGCCGCCCAGCAGCAGGAGCCCGATCAAGCCCAGGCGCAGCATATTGCCCGCCGGCCAGAAGAGCCGCAGCCCGCGCCAGCGGCACCAGGCGAGCAGAAGCGCGCCGGCAATCAGAAAGCGCGTCCCGGCCAGAAGGAGGGCAGGCATCTGGGCCGCACCAATCCGGATGGCGGTATAGGTCGAGCCCCAGAAGAAGTAAACGCTGGCGAAGGCCAGAACAATCGAGGCCGTCGTGACCGCTTTCTTTTCCGGATGAGTCGATTGGACCGCGAGATTCGCCATGGAGATGCTTCCATCGTAGCCTGAGTTGTGCCTGACAGCCTCCCGGTTCTTGCGGCATTCTCGCAGCCTCTGGCCGGGTCACGCCCCATCCGGAACCTGTACACGAGATGTGAAGATGGGCTATCCTCAGTGCAGCGGGACTCCCATGCACAGGCGCACTTCCAACGCGATGCTGTTTGCGCCAGCCTCCAGGCGCTGGTCGCGGTCGCGCGAGCGGAGCATCTGTCCGCGGCGGCATCTGCGCGTGCTGCCCACCCGCACTCGACCTAGCCTCTTCGCAAGCGATTAGCGCCGGTCCGCCGAAGGGTCCGCAACTGCCTTTCGCTCCACAGCGACGAAACCCAGGTCCCCTTCGAGAAGCCGAAAGACAACCGCAGGTCCTTCGACTCCGGTCGCCGCGGCGACCTCCGCTCAGGATGACAGCACTTTATCCAGGAGACAAGAATATGACCGAGCAAGAGCTATACGCGCAATACGGGCCGAAACTCCACACGGCGCTCCCCGGGCCCAGGGCCAAAGCAGCCGTCGAGGCAGACAGTAGGCTCATCTCGCCCAGCTATACCCGGTCCTATCCGCTGGTGGCCAAGCGCGGTCGCGGCATCCGCGTGGAGGACGTGGACGGCAACGAGTTTCTCGACTTCGCCGCCGGCATCGCCGTGGTTTCCACCGGCCATTGCCATCCCGAGGTGGTCGCGGCCATCCAGAAGCAGGCTGCCGAACTGATCCACATCTCCGGAACCGACTTCTACAACGAGCCGCTCACCGATCTGGCCGACCGCCTCTCCGCCATTGCCCCCATGCCGGGCCCGCACAGGTTCTTTTACGGCAACTCCGGGGCCGAGGCCATCGAGTGCGCGCTCAAGCTGGCCCGCTATCACACCGGGCGCCAGAACGTGATCTCCTTCCTGGGCGCCTTCCACGGCCGGACAATGGGCGCGTTGTCACTGACCGGCTCCAAACCCCAGCAGAAGCGCCGCTTTGGACCGCTTGTTCCCGGCATTACGCACGTCCGCTACCCCTACGCCTATCGCGGCTGCTCGGGCGGTGCGCAGGCTGAGGAAGCCTTCAGCCTGGGCTGCGCGCGCTACATCGAAGAGAAGCTCTTCAAGACCATCCTGCCGCCGGAAGAGGTGGCCGCAATCTTTATCGAACCTATCCAGGGCGAGGGCGGCTACGTGGTTGCCCCGGACAACTTCCTGCGTGAGCTGCGCGCTATTTGCAACCGGCACGGCATCCTGCTGGTGGTGGACGAAGTGCAATCGGGTGCGGGCCGCACGGGCAAGTGGTGGGCCATCGAGCACTCCGGCGTGGAGCCGGATATCGTCTGCATGGCCAAGGGCATCGCCTCGGGCATGCCTCTGGGCATTTGCATGAGCCGCGCAGAAATCATGGATTGGGTACCCGGCTCGCACGCCTCCACCTTTGGCGGCAACCCAGTCTCGATTGCCGCCGCACTGGCCACCCTGGACATTCTGGAACGCGAGGGAATCGACAACGCCGCCCGCGTGGGCGAGCTCATGCTGGAGCGCCTGCGCGGATGGACGCACTCCCACCCGTTGGTGGGCGACGTGAGGGGCCGCGGCCTGATGATCGGAATTGAGCTAGTGAAGGACAAGGCCACCCGCGAGCCCGCTACGGCGCTGCGCAACCGCGTGGAGACTGTGGCCTTCGAGCGCGGCCTCATGGTCCTCGGCTGCGGAGAAACCTCGCTGCGGCTCTGCCCACCGCTCGTTGTCAACGAGCACGAAGCTACGGTCGCGCTCGACATTCTGGAAGAGTCGTTAACGCTGGTCGAGAAAGAGCACGAAGCCGCAACTACACTTGAGGTCGCGACAGCCTGACCCTGCGTCGGTCGTCCTTCGCAATTCGCCGCAAAAAAGAGAGCTTGCGAGCCGGGATTTCAATTCCGGTTCGCAAGCTCTTCTGTTTTGCATCCACGGCAGGTTTGCCGCGTCAGCCCTGCTTACGAAAGCTTCTCGTCGATGCGCATGTTGGTAATTTCCGAAGTTCGATGGGCGGCCCGTTCCAGGTTATGCGCCATCTCCTGCGTGGCCAGGTGCTGTTCTTCCGCGGCGGCAGCCATCTGGTGCGAGAGCCCCGACAGGTCTTCGGTCTGACTGGATATCTGATCGTTCGCCTCCATCGCGGTGCCGATGTCTCCGCCGATAAGGGCAACCTTGGCCTGGATTTCGGCTGTAGCCGCGGCTGTTTGTTCCGCCAGCTTCCTCACCTCGCTGGCCACCACGGCGAAGCCCTTGCCGTGTATACCTGCGCGGGCGGCCTCAATGTTGGCGTTCAATGCCAGCACACTGGTCTGCGTGGCGATGGAGGCAATCAACTCCGCCACTTTGGCCACGCCGCTGCTGGATGCGCGCAGGCTCTCGATCGACCTGCGGCTCTCGACGCTGGCGTTGCGGGTCTTCTCCGCGGCATTTGCGACATCCACTGCGTTTTTCGCAATCTCCGCAATGCTGGACTCGATCTCATGCGTGGCCGTGGCCACCATCTGCAGGTTGCCGTTCAGATGCTCGATGTCGTTGCGCTGCGCTTCCTGCGCCTGCCGCAGCGCTTCGATGGTCTGCTGCGTGCTGACTCCCCACATCGCCACCGCGCCAACGAACTCGCCGCGCTCATCGGTCATTGGCTCAACATTCAGGTCGAGCTTGACCGGCCCCAGGCTGAAGGTGGCTTTGTGCGGCAGCTTGTGCATCCCCTGAGGATGTTTGGCGCCCAGAATCTTGTCGATAGTGGGCGGAGACTTGTGAAAGATGTGGATTGAGTTGCCCACAATCTTGTCCACCGGCACAGGCAGATATTGCTGCAGCGTAAGCAGCGTCTTGCGCGAAGACCGGTTCAGGTAGCGCAAGATCAACTCCCGGTCGCAGAACATGGCGTTGCAGGGCAGTGCGTCCAGCGCAAACTCAAAGGTGCGGCCTGCGGCGGCCTCTGAAGCTGGCTGTTCGATTGGCTGGTCAATCATTGGAATTGGCAGCGTGGGCGCGCCGCGACTTGAAAACAGGTCTCCGAACAAACCTTGAGACATAGCCGTCCTTCTTCCTCCCGCTCTGTTCAGTCTCCCGCATGCCGCTCGCGCTGTCTCGCACTTTGACTGGAGAAACTGTGGATGCGGAGAGTTGTTCCCTGATCGAAACGAGCCTGTTTCAATTTGGAATTGCCTTGCAGTCCCAGGGCGCAACGGCACTCATGCTGAGCAGAGCGGCTGTGGCGCCTGTCCGGCTGGCTCGCCAGAACGCGCGGGGTTGCACCTTTTGCCCATCAGGACGACAATGACTTTCCATGGGATGGCTGGAGCAAACGCGCGTCTCCTGGCTGGAAAGCTCGCTGGCGGGACTGAAGTCGGTGGCCCGCCACAGCGGCGGTTCTCCCGACCAACCCGCTCACCTGACCACCGGAATCGAAGGCGAAGATGCAGCCTTCTTTTACCTGCGCCGCAAGGGCTACATCGTCGTCGCGCGGCGCTGGTCGTCGGACTTGCAGCGCGGCGACCTCGATCTGATCGCCTGGCAGGGGCCAGTGCTTTGCTTTATCGAGGTGAAGACCCGCACCGCCCGCGACCTGGCTGCCGCCGAAGTCGCAGTGGACACCCACAAGCGCAATGTCCTCCGCAGGCTGGCACGGCATTACGTGCGCCAGCTACCCATGAAGACCACCCCGCCTGTGCGGTTCGACATTCTCAGCGTGTACCTTGTGCCTGGCAAAGAGAAGGAGTTCGTTCACTTTGAAGGAGCCTTCGGC
>DATNHL010000210.1:0-4954 GCA_035604995.1 Occallatibacter sp.
CATACGTCCCGTCCTCGCTCTCGACAATCCGCGGATCTTCCTCGCCCCCCGGCCACTCTCGCGCCTGCTGCCCGTCCTTGGCGGGAAAAAACGCCGGCGCATCCCGCCGCGCGAAGTGAATCCCGTCCTTGCTCTCAGCCAGCCCCAGCCGCGACGTGTGCCCGCCAATCTCCATCGCCCCCGAGTCGTCTTCCGCGCGATATAGCACACAAATCTTCCCATGCCGCACAATCGCCGCCGGATTGAACGTATGCAGCGCCTCCCAGTGCGCCGGCGCCTTCAGAATCGGATCAGTAAATGTAGACTCCGCCCGCGGCGCAATCACCGGATTCCCGCTCTCCGGCCGCGTAAACGGCCCAATCTGCCACGGCACCGCCGTCTGCCCCTGCAACCCCGCCGCAAAAGCCAGCGCCAAAACCAGCACAAATCTTCTCTGCATATTCACTCCGATCCCTTTCTTACTCACTTGACCGCACCAATCGCCTCAATTGCATAAAAACTCAACGCCGCATCCCCCTGCTCCAGCAGCCGCGTCCGCTTCAACTGCCCATAGCCGTCCTCCAGTCGTTCCTTCCTCCGGTGTTCAGCAATCACCACCGCTCCGACCGCCAGCAGCCCCGCCGCATCCCCGCCCAGCAGTCCCAGCGTCGCCCCATACTCAACGGCCGCATCGTACGGCGGATCGAGAAACGCCACATCGAACGCCGTCCCCGCCTTCATCCGCCGCAGCATCGTCCCCACGCCCGCCCCATGAATCCGGAACCCCTCGGTCACCCCCAGCCGGGCGAGATTCCCGCGCAGCACCCGCAAAGCCGGCTCGGCCCGCTCCACAAAATCCACCCCCGCCGCACCCCGGCTCAGCGCCTCCAACCCCACCGCCCCCGAACCGGCATACAAATCAAGAAAATGCACCCCCTTCATGCGCGGCGCCAGCACGTTGAACAGCGTCTCCCGCAGCCGGTCGCTGGTGGGCCGCGTGGCCAACCCCCGGGGAGCCTCCAGCGTCCGCGAACGGTATGTTCCACCAATGATCCGCATCGCAGTTCAGCATATCGCGCCCCGGCCCGCTACAATCGAACCATGCGAGGCTGGTCAATCCCGTTGGGCCGTTGGATGGGCGTCGAGTTGCGCATCCACGCCTTCTTTCCCCTTCTGGCGCTTGTCTGCCTGGCGCTCAGCACCGCCGACCCCATTTGGCGCGGCTTCGGACTGTTCCTGCTCCTGGTTGCCGCCGTCCTGGTCCGCGAAACCGCCCGCCTCATGGTCGCCGCCTGGCTCGGCCTGCGCCTGCGCGCCGTTCTGCTGCTGCCTATCGGCGGACTCTTCGCCTACGCCGATCCCGAAAGCCAGGAAAATGCAGGCCGCGGCAGCGCCCAGTTCGCCCTCGCATTTGCCGGCCCGGCCGCCAACCTGGCCACGGGGCTGATCCTCGCCGCCACATTCGCCGGTGCAGGTGGCGATGTGCACCTCTTCGACCGCCCCTTCATCACCGCCGCCTGGCTGCTCCGCTCCATGGTCTGGATGCAGGCCGGCCTCGCGCTCGTTCACCTGCTGCCCGCCTATCCGCTCGACTGCGGCCGCCTCATCCGCGGCAGCTTTGCCCGCAAGCACGGCTTCGCGCCCACCGGCCGCGCCGCCACCGGCATCGGCCAGGCGCTGGCCCTGCTCGCCATGATCGGCGGCATGGCCCTCCAGAATTACTGGCTCATCATCGCCGGCTTCTTCATCATGATTGGCGCGCAGATCGAGGACCAGGGCGTCTTCTTCCAATCGGTCGTCGACACCGTCCGCATGAGGGAAGTCATGCTCACCGACTTCGCCACCCTCTCGCCCTCCGACACTCTGGCAGACGCGCTCGTCCGCTGCGTCCACTCCCTGCAAGAGGATTTCCCCGTCGTCCGCGGCCCACAACTCGTCGGCATCGTCTCCCGCCAGCGCATTGTCGACGCCTTGCGCAACGACGGCAACGGCTACGTGCAGTCGGTCATGTCCCGCGCCTTCCAGGTTGCGCGCCCCGAGGACACGCTCGGCACCACCATCCGACGCCTCACAGCCGGCCACGGCCTGGCGCTCATTCCCGTTGCTGAGAGCGGCCGCGTGGTCGGCATCGTCAGCGTGCAGAACCTCATGAGCTCCATGTCCCTGCTCGCCGAGCAGCGCCGCATCGAGCGCGAGGAATCGGGAGACTGACTCCGCCCATGAACGCCGGCCCTATGGCTCACAGTGAGACCTCACGACTCCCTCCCGGCCTTTACCTCGTCGGCACCCCCATCGGCAACCTCGGCGACATCACCCTCCGCGCCCTCGAAGTCCTCCTCCACGCCGACCGCATCGCCTGCGAAGACACCCGCCAGACCCAGAAGCTGCTCAACCACTTCCAGATTGAGACGCCAACCGTGAGCTGCCACCAGCACAACGAGCGCCATCGGGCGACGGAACTTGTGGAAGCCCTCAAGGCCGGCGCACGCATTGCCCTCGTCTCCGACGCCGGAATGCCCGGCATCAGCGATCCCGGCGCCTGGCTTGCCGCCGAAGCCATCGCCGCCGGCGTTCCCGTCATCCCCATCCCCGGCGCCAACGCCGCCCTCAGCGCACTCGTAGCCTCAGGCCTGCCCACCGATGAGTTCCACTTCATCGGCTTTCTCCCCGAAAAAGCCGGAGCCCGCCGCACCCGCCTCGAAACCCTCGCCGCCGAAGCACAAAAATCGGAATCCCCGCGCACCCTCATCTTTTACGAAGCCCCGCACCGCATCCTGGAAACGCTGGCCGATCTTGAAGCCGTCTGGGGTCCCGGCCTGCGCATCGTCCTCGCCCGCGAACTGACCAAGATTCACGAGGAGTTCCTGCGCACAACAGTGGCCGAAGCCCGGCGCGAGCTTGCCAGCCGCGATCGCATCCGCGGCGAAATCACCCTGCTCGTCGAAGCGCCGCCGCAATCCCGCGCGCAGTCCGGCGCAGCTTTCGCAAACCCCACTGCAGAAAAAGTCTCCGCCCGCGTAGCGCGTCTGCAAACCGAACTGGGCATTGACGAAAAGGAAGCCCTCAAGCGCCTGGCGCGAGAGCTTGGCCAATCCAAGAGCGATCTCTATCGCGAGCTGCAGCGCGAGCGCGCACGACTCAGAGCCGGGTCACGCTGAACCCACAACGTTCTCAACGAAAAGAAGAAGAGCACAACCGCCATTTGCAGAATGGTCATTGCGCCCTCGCCTCTGAAGTCCGGGGCGCAATCAGCATCTCTTTCAGCATGGGCATGGCGCAGCCAAACTCCGGAAACAGTACGGCCGACCGGGGGGATAACCTCTTCTTCCGCGCGGCCGTCGACATCGCTGCGCCTTCATCCGAAACAGGCAGCACTGCCCCTTGCTGAATCCGATAGGGATGCACGCACACCCTGGCCAGAACAAACCACGGATAGTGCGTCAACTCGATCCGCCTCACTTCCACGGCATTGGAGTCTGCATCCACCCGGCGAAGGGCCAGTTTCAGCGCGCTGGCAATCGCCTGTTGCGATGTCTCGCCCACCCCGCTGCGCAGCGCCCCGTCGGCAATCTTGATGAAATTCCACCCGCGTGTCTGAACCTTCTTTTCCAGCCGGCCCGCACCTCCGGCCCGAATCCGGTTCCACCCCTCGCGAAACTCATCCGTAGCCACCTTGAAGCCGGCCGGCAACTCGGTCTGCGCGCGCAAAAGCACGTTCGATTCAGCAATGGTGCACATGTTTGCAACTCTTTCTCTTTCTCTGCAGCAGTTGAATCCTTGCGCGTCACCAGTTGAGCCCTTGCGCGCCGTGAAGCTCGGGCGATTGGGAGGGTTGCCTCCGCTGAGACGAAAGCGCCGATTCATGGCCGCCCGGCATGCGCTCATGCCAGGGCAGATCATTCATGATCCTCAACAGTGCGCCCACGCTGCTGCCTTTTTCATAGAAGGCGTCGGCCGCAACGCCGGAGGGTACCTCGTTGCCGCTGAAGACGCCGCTCATGGCGATCGTCCGGATGGCCGGGAACTGCTTCCGAACCATCGAGAGCAACTCGAAGCCCGACATGCCCGGCATGTTCAGGTCGGAGAGCAGAATCTCGGGGGTTTCCTTGCAAATCTCAACCAATGCGGAGACCCCGTCCTCGGCCGTCTGCACCCGGTAACCGATCTCCGTAAGTACGCAGGACAACGACGTGCGAATGCTGCGCTCATCGTCGACAATCAGGAGTCTTGCTCTTGTCTCTGGCATCTCTCACCCCACCAGTCACCTGACTCAGGGAATTGGAGTGAGTATCCCATCCAACCAATCGCGACGCTGTTCAATTTCGAACAGAGCCGAGAAAGACCTGCGGCCGGCTCCAGAAGACTTCGCTTAGACGCCCTCGATCTCCGGCCCTTGCGCTTCGTCGTCGGGCAGATGATCGTGCAGCACCACGTTCAGCAGCGACTTGTATACCTGGATGCGCCCGTTGTACTCGATAAAGCCCAGCTTGCGGAAGCGGTTCATGAAGAAGCTCACGCGGGACCGCGTGGTCCCGATCATCTCCGCCAGCGTCTCCTGCGAAATCTTGGGCAGGAACTGCGCCTGTTCCCCCGGCTTGCCAAACTCCGCCATCAACAGCAGAATCCGCGCCAGACGTTTTTCGCTGGAGTTGAAAAGCTGATCCACAAGGTCGGCCTGGATGCGCATGCTCCGCTCCAGCAGAAACTTCAGAAACATATCGGAGAATGCATGCTCCTCGTGCATCACCCGGATCATCTCGTCGCGCCCGATCTTGAGCGCGGTGCAGGCGGAAATGGCAGTGGCCGTGGACAGCCGCAACCCAGCCACAGCCGCCAGCGCTCCCTCGCCCACAAACTCGCCGGGATTCACCAGCGTGATGGTTGCTTCCTTGCCTGCCTGGGAGACCACCGTGATCTTCGCTCGCCCCTTTTGCAGATAAAACACTGAATCCGCCGGATCACCCTGCGTAAAGAA
>DATNHL010000211.1:0-2666 GCA_035604995.1 Occallatibacter sp.
CGCCATTGGCTGGCGGCGGCACTGCGATGGCGTCGCCTTCTTTCAGATCTCCGGAGACGACCTCGGTTTTGACTCCGTCGGTGAGTCCGGTCTGGACGGTAACTGGAGTGAGTTTGCCGGCCGCGACCTTCCAGACGGCAGGGGCCAGGGGCCGGGCTCGCCAAAGCGCGAGGGGCACGGGGGCCGGGGGTTGGAAACGGAGCGCACTATTCGGCACCGTGAGAACGTTGTCGCGCTCGCTGGAGACCACGGTGACGTTGGCGGTCATGCCGGGCTTGAGTTTCAGCGCGGGGTTGGCGACATCGATGACGGCGGTGTAGGTCACGACGTTCTGCACGGTCTGGGGCTCGAGACGGACCTGCGCGATGCGGCCGGGGAAGACGTCGTTGGGGTAAGCGTCCACAGTGAAGCTGACCTTGCTATCGGGGGCGATCTGGCCGACGTCGGCCTCGTCGATGTTGGCGAGGACCTGCATGCGGGTGAGGTCGTTGGCGATCAGGAAGACGGTGGGCGCCTGGAGGCTGGCGGCGACGGTCTGGCCGACGTCCACATTGCGCGCGACGACGACGCCATCGATGGGAGCGGTGACGATGGTGTGATCGAGATTGACCTGGGCCAGATCGACGGCAGCCTTGGCCTGCGCGGACTGCGCCTGGGCCTGACTCACCTGGGAGCGCGCGGCTTGGGCCTGGGCCTTGGCCTGATCGAGCTGGGCGATGGCCTGCTGCTTTTGGGCGGCGGCCTGGTCGAGGGTGGATTGGGCGTCGGGCAGATTCATGGCCGGGGCGGCTCCGAGGGCGACCAACTGGCGGGTGCGGTCGAAGGTCACCTGGGCGTCCTTGAGGGCGGCATCGGTGCGATCGACGTTGGCCTGCGCGGATTGGACGCCGGCATCGGCGGCGGTTACGTTATTCTGCGCGGACTGGACGGTGGCCTGGGTGCTGAGCCAGGTGGCGTTGGCCTGGGCGAGTTGCGCCTGGAACTGGGATGGGTCGAGACGGGCAATCACCTGGCCCTTTTTGACCTGGCTGTTGAAGTCGGCGTGCAGCTCGGAGACGGTGCCGGATACCTCGGTGCCGACTTGCACGGTGGTGACCGCCTGCAAGGTGCCGGTGGCGCTGATGGTGCGGGCGACGGTCTGGCGGCGGACTTTGGCGGTTCCGTACTGCGGCGCGGCGGGCGCGGCGGCGATGCGCCAGGCAGCGGCGGAGGCGGCGAGCAGAGCTACGGCGCCGGCGGCGACGATCCAGCGGCGGCGGGCCGGGCGAGGGCGCGGCTCCTTGAGAAGCAATTCCAGTCTGGGCGGCTCGAGGATCTTGGTTGCCATCTTGTTTCCCTCTCGCATGGATAGGCGTTGGGTGTGGGGCGCCAGGGAGTAATTGTTTGTAAGGTTGAGCGCCGAGAAAATGTCCGGCGTGTCGCCCGAAGGGTCGTCTACCGCAAAGCGGAGGGTGAAATTAAAGACGCCTTTACGTCCCGTCTGGTCGAAGACCGGACGATCCGTTTGCCTCCCGCGCGACAGGATGCCGGCTAACTGTGTCATCGAAACATTCCGGGCCGTGATGGGGTGCTGGTCGTCGCTGTCGATTTCGGCGCCCTCGCCGTTGTCCTTCACCTCGTGAATTTTAGGTCCGTTTTTGGCAACGACGAGGAGGTAGATGGGGAGTTCTTTGGATTCGCGGTGGATCTTCAGCTTGAACCGGTCTTCCAAGAGCGCTCGCAGCATGGGCATCATCTGGTCCGCAGTTGCTCGCCCGGCGGCTTTGGCGGCAATGTCGTACCTTTCCGAAGCGACCCAGGCAGGTCCTCCGGATATCTGATACGGCTGAACACCGTAGACAGCCCGGATACAGCCTTTCAGAGTCATGTTGACGTAACTGATTCTTCCGTTCTCCGCGCTGCTGGTCACGCTCATAGGGCCGGGGCCAGGCAGATGCGGCTTGACCGATGCCACTTCGAAAGCCGGCCGGTTCGCGGCGGTTGTCTGTGCCTGGGCCAGCAGGATACCAGGTAAAGCGACGCAGAGTGCGATGCTTTTCGTCATGAATCAAACCTCCGCCGGCCGGGTGCGCCGATCAGCGTTGCTTCTTGGGGATAGGAGCTGAACCAGTTGGAGATGCCCCGGACGGATCGTCATTCTGGTGTTGAAGGCGCCGGATTCGCGGCTTTGCCACGACCTGCAGGTCTCTCCACTGGTTCGGTGTGAGAACGAGCCGGATTCCCAATAGCATGTTGGCATTGGCCTTCTCCAACTCACCGCGGGCCTGCGCGATCCGGTCAACTTGCGCGCGGATTTTCGTGGCATCCGGCTGATCCGCCTCCACCATCGGCTCAAGCAGAGCTTCTTCCTTATCCAGCGCCGCGGTGAGGTCGATCAGCTTCAGACGGTTCTGCTGAAAGATGTCGTCCATCTTTTTCTGCTGGGCCGGCGTCATGCCCAGCCTGGCGACAATTTGCGAGTCTGCCCACCATCTTCCGGATGATAAGCCACCTTGCAGCGTACGCTCCATGGCCGGGCGCGGTGGCTGCCGAGACGCAACGCCGGGCTCAGCCGCCGCGTTCTGTGCCCATCCCATGCTGCCCTCCCAGAGCAGCATGAATCCCAGTGTCGTCAGGCGGCGTTTCATCGAACGTCTCCCGGCAGGTTGAGCAGCTCCATGGCCTGC
>DATNHL010000212.1:0-11591 GCA_035604995.1 Occallatibacter sp.
GCGCCAAAGTCACATAACTGTACATCGCCGACTGCTTATCGTCTTCTCCACGCATGCTTCTGTCTTAAACCAAATCCCTGTGGAGAAAAAGTGACTCCCTTGGGACTTTTTCCGCAACCTGTGAAGTCGTGCCCTTTCAAAGCCAGAGCGGGGTGAGAGACCCTTATGCCTTGGCGAGGACGCCGCCGGAGACGCGCTCGCGCAGGATTTCGTGGGCGTGGGTCAGGAACTCGTCCAGCGGGATTTTGCCGGCGTCTACGTCGGCGAGGATGGCTTTCTGGGCCTGGTATTCCTTGTTGACGATGCCGGCTTTGGATTGCAACATGCGCCAGGCTTTGCGGCGTTCTACGCAGAACATGACCAACTGACGGCTGAGGGCGCGGTACTCGACTTTGCCGTTCTCCTCCCAGGTGATGTACACGCCGAAGTCGGGGATGTAGGCGCGGTGGCCGGGTTGGACGTAGCGGCGGTAGACGACGTCCTGCTGGGTGATGCGGACCAGCATGTTGTCGAGGTGGATGAGCTTCGCGGCCGCTTCGGGCTTGATCTTCTTCAGATGGTTGCGGAAGCGGGCTTCGGTGGTGCACCAGTGGGCGACGGTGTAGCGGTGGCTTTCGCCGGTGATCTTGGACTTGGTCTCGTACCAGTCGAGATCGATGGACGGGTTGCCCTTGAGGTCGAGGGCTTCCTGGTAGGTTTCGCCGAGGCGCGGGTTGAAGACGAATTCCGGCACGCCGCGGGAGTCACGGACACGCTGGGCCTGGTGGAGGGCCATGTCGTCGGCCACGCCATGCTCGGGCTGGCAGGTGGTGAAGGCCTGCAGGAACATGGCGCCGCGATACTCCAACCCATCCAGAATGGCGCGGTAGAGCTTCGGAGCGTTGGCCATGGAAACTTGAGCCACGAAGGGCGAGCCGTGGCCGGCGAGGAAGGTTTCGGCGACCGTCTTCTTCTCCGTGTTCTTGCCCTGGGTGGCGGAGCCGAAGGTGTTCATGTCGCCGCCGCCGAGCATGGGTGTTGAGTCGCTGTTCTGGCCGCCGGTGTTCGAATAAACCTGAGTATCGAGCATCAGGACTTTGACATTGGGGCGGTTTTGCAGGATGACTTTTGACGTGTTCTGGTAGCCGATGTCGCCGATGCCGCCGTCGCCGCCGACTACCCAGACCTTGGGCAGTTCGACGATCTCCTGGTCGGTCATGAGGGCATCGGTGAAGTGGGTGTAGTGGTAGTACTCCTCTTCGTTGATCACGTTGGTTTCACGCGTGAGCAGAATGTCGGCGAGGCGCTCGGGGAGGACGGAGCGACGGGCGTGGTCGACGATGAAGCTTTCACCCATGAGCCAGCCGACGGTGACGCCGTCCTGGAAGAGGGAGTTCATCCACGGGTAGGGGTGGGGGTTGTTGGGCGCGGTCGAGCCGTAGACGGTGTTGCAGCCGGTGTGGGCGGCCATGGCCATGACGGACATTCCATTGGCCAGGCGGCCGTCGACCGGTTGCAGGTTCTTGTGGTTGAAGGCTTCGGTGAGCAGGACGGCAGAGATGGCTTCAACCAGCTGCGCGTCGGTGATGGGGCCGTTGGCGGCTTCATAGGCGGCGATGCGGGCCTTGGTGTCCTTGACGTCTTCGCCGCCGAGGCCGAGGACGAGGTGAGTGATGGCCTGGCGGAGCAGCGCGTACTCGCCGGGGTTGGACTCCTTGAGCGCGGCCAGGCGCTTCGCGCCGTTCTTGTCCAGGTCGGAAGCTTTGGAAACAAGGCGGTCGCTCTTGGCGTGGAAGACGGGGCGCATGTAGGCCTCGGTTACGGCGGCGATGGAGCGGAGGACGGACTTTTCGCCGCAGCCGGCGCAGGCGCCGTCGCCGGCAACGAGCGCGTCGTAGTTGGTGCGGACCATGAGCATGTTGCGCAGGGTGGCGGTCTTGGAGTCGGCCGGGTTGGCGGCGTTAAACAGGCCGAGGTACTTCTGCGAAGTGTCGGGCAGCAGATCGAGGAAGGCAGTGCCGGTCTCGTGCTCGGCGTTGACCTCTTCGGTTTCGGCCACCATGCGGAGCGCGTTGTGGTCGCCGCAGGCGGTGACGCAGGCGGCGCAGCCCTTGCACAGGTCGCTGACAAAGATGGAGAAGACGCCGCCTGAGCCGGGCGACTTGCGCTCGGGCGAGGAGAAGATGGCGTTCACCTTCTGATAAGCCATCGGCACCTTGGCGATGATGTCAAAGAACTGCTGCTTGGATCTCTGCGAGAAGCCGTCGGATTCCGTTCCAGCGAGGGCGTCGGTGACTTCGCGCAGGATGGCGGGCAGCGGCGTGCCGGTCTTCATCTCGGCAACCATGCGGGCGCGTGCGGCCTTTTCGATTGCGGGGAGGGCGCGCATCAGCTTGGTGCGGTCTTCGGGGTCGGCGATGTAGTAAGAGACGGCGGTGGTGAGCAGGGTGCTGAGGTCCTGCGAGGTGTTGGGCAGCGCGGTGTCAGGGCAGACGGAGATGCACTCCATGCACTGGGTGCAGTTCTCGGGGATGTAGAGCGGGGTTTCGCGGCGGGCGACGTACTTGGAGGCGGTGTCGCCGGTGGCCGCGGCGATGACGCCCATGGCCGAGAGCGGCGTGGAGGGCTGGTTGTAGCCGAAACTGGAGCGGAATTCGGCGTCGAATTTGGCGACGCTTGCGACAGGCGTACGCGCGGCCTGGCCGGCGGGGAGCGGTGTGGAACGGCAACCGGTGCTGCAACCACCTGCCGTTGCGAGTTCGAGGATGGGCAGCAAGGCCTGGCCGCGCAGGGTGGAGTGGTCGGCTGCGGCGAGGGCGCCGATTTTGATTTCCTTGACCTGCTCGAAGCCCTGGGTCATGACTTCCATGTTCGACTGGACGACGGCGTCGCCGAGCTTGCCGAACTTCTTGACGTACTGCTTGTAGACCACTTCGCGATACTGCTCGGGGGTGATGCCAAACTCATTGAGCAGGCTGCTGACGGCGAAGAATGCGCCGAGGAAGGCGTTGCCCTGCATGCGCAGTTGGAGATCGGCGCGGTCGGTGGCCTTCTTGGCGATCTCGAAACCGGGCAGCGTGAAGACGCGGATGTTCTTGTCGATGATCTGCTTGCGGGCCCACTGCGGCAGGCGCTCCCAGGCCTGCTCGCCTTCTTCGTCCGACTCCCAGACCAGGCTGCCGCCCTCGGCCATGCCGTCGAGCGGGTTGGTGTGGGTAAAGGCTTTGGGATCGCAGCAGAGAACGACGGTGACGTGGCGCAGATCGCAGTTGACTCGAATGCGATCCTTGGCGGCGACCATGAAGTAGCTGGTGGGCGCGCCCTTCTTTTCGGAGCCGTACTTGGGGTTGGCGCTGACGTGGATGACTTCCTTGGGGTTGCCGAGTTCGTCGCGCTCCCCATCCCGTTCAAAGATCAGGTCGTTGAGGTCGCCCAGGATGGCGCCCAGGTTTTTGCCGGTGGTGATGGCGCCCCACCCGCCAATGGAGTGGAAGCGCACGGCAACCGCGCCTTCGGGCAGCAGCGAGGGTGTTTCATCACCGACGACCGCGTAGGGGTGGTCGATGCCGAGGACCATGAAGGTGGCGCCGTCGGCGGCCGTCTTGCCGTCCTTGCGGGCGCGGTTGGCGGTGGCGAATTCGTAAGCGCCAATGACGTGCTCGGGGCGGAAGTCGCGCGAGCCCAGGCCGTAGGTGCCGGAGAAGATCTTGGGGACATCATTGATCGACAGGGCGGGCAGGCCCTCGGCTGCGGGGCGGCCTTCGGTCTGAATGGCCTTGGAAAGCGCGGTGCGGATGTCGCGGCCGAGCGGGTTGTCGCCGGAGAGAGCTTCGTCGGTGCGTTCGAGGATGATGACGTTCTTCTTGCCCTTGAGCGCGGCCACGATGGCGGCTTCGGGGAAGGGGCGAATGACGTTTACGTGGATGGAGCCGACGGTGACGCCGCGGGTCTCGCGCAGGTAGTCGACCGCAGCCTCGATGTTTTCAGCGGCCGAGCCTAGAGAGACGAAGACGGTGTCGGTGTCGCCGGTCTTGTACTCGGAGAGAAGACCATAATAGCGGCCGGTCAGTTCGCCGAAGTCCTTGTAAGCGGCTTCGAGGAATTCAAGAATCGGCTCGGCAAAGTTGTTGCGCCGGGCGACGACGCCCTGCATGTAGTGTTCCTGGTTCTGTACTGGGCCGAGCAGGATGGGGTTGGCCAGGTCCAGCATCTTGGGGACGCGGCGCCTCGTTGGCCCGAAGAGAACGCGCTGCGCTTCCGTGGGACACTCGATGATGTCGTCAGGGGCGCCGAGGAACTCGCGGATCAGTTCCGACTCGTGCTTATAGAACGTGCGCTCCAGGTGGGTGGTCAGGAAGCCGTCCATGATGTTCATGCCCGGCGTGAGCGAGAGCTCGGTCACGCGGCGAAGGATGAGGGCCTGGTCGGCGGCCTGCTGGGCGTCCTTGCCGAAGACCATGATCCAGCCTGTGTCGAGCGCGCCATAGATGTCGTCGTGGCCGCAGTGGACGTTGAGGGCGTGCTTGGTGAGCGCGCGGGCGCCCACTTCGAGAACCATCGTCGAGCCCTTGCCGGGCGCGTGGTAGTACTGCTCCACGCCGTAGACCACCCCTTGGCCGGAGGTGAAGTTGACCACGCGCTTGCCGCAGACCGAGTGGGCAATGGCGCCGCCCTGGGCCGCGTGCTCGCCTTCCGTCTCAATGGCAATGGTGTTGTGGCCAAAGACGTTCAGGTGGCCTTCGGCGTAGGCCTGCTGGAAGAGCTCGCCGCCTTCGGTGGATGGCGTGATGGGATAAAACACGCCGGCGTCGGCGATCCGCGTCTCCGTGTAGTAGGAGACGAGCTGGTTTCCGTTTGCAGTAAGACGAATGCCTGGATAGCGCGCAGCAGCGGTCATAAATCCCTCTCAGTTGGCCGTAGTTCCTGTTTCGATCTTCTTGTCTCGATTGTTGAGGCGCTGCGCGAGCGTTTGGATTCGGGGGAAGCTGGAACTTCCGAAAATCCGCGCCGCAGGCCGTACCGTTGGTGCATCGGTCCGCGCACGAAAGCGAACCCAGTTTTATGCCCTTGCAAGTGTAAAGGCCGCAGTGGGAAGGAGGAAACCCAAGGGGGAAGTTTGGCTCCAAAAAACGGCTGAAAAGCGACCTATACATCAGTATGCTCCTTCCGAAGGAAGACTTGGTCCCACAAAATGGGATTTCGTTCTCCGGCCTTGATCGCGGCCCGGCTAGCTGTCCCGGAGACGGGAGTCTCTGTTGCGAATCGGCCCGTAATGCGGGTGACGGCCTGACCCGGACGGGCGGCAGTTTCCGGGTAGGTTGTATAGTGGGGGCGACTGCGGTGTATGGATTTGCCCGCGGGAAAGCGGCGCCCGGTGCGCAAGCGGGCCTGGAGGGTGGTCTTGGAGAACACGGAAAAGCGGAAGCTCAGGTCGCAGGCGTGGTTTGGCGGCAGGGACAAGGATGGGTTCATTCACCGCAGCTGGATGCGCAACCAGGGGTTTCCCGGCGATGTGTTCGACGGGCGGCCGGTGATCGGCATCTGCAACACCTGGAGTGAACTGACGCCCTGTAACGCGCACTTCCGCGACCTGGCGCAGAAGGTGAAGAACGGCGTGTGGGAGGCTGGCGGATTTCCGTTGGAGTTTCCCGTCACGTCGATGGGCGAAACCAACATGCGGCCGACGGCGATGCTGTTCCGCAACCTGGTGAGCATGGACGTGGAGGAGTCCATCCGCGCCAACCCCATTGACGCGGTCGTGCTGCTGTGCGGGTGCGACAAGACAACGCCTTCGTTGGTGATGGGCGCGGCCAGTTGCGATGTGCCGGCGATTGTGCTGAGCGGCGGGCCGATGCTGAACGGGCGTTATCGCGGCGAGACCATCGGCTCGGGGACGGTGGTGTGGCGGATGAGCGAAGCGGTCAAGGCCGGGACGATGACGGAGCAGGAGTTTCTGGACGCCGAGAGCTGCATGAGCCGGTCGGCAGGCCACTGCATGACAATGGGTACGGCCTCGACCATGGCCTGCATGGTGGAGTCGCTGGGGCTCTCGCTGCCGGGGAATGCGGCGATTCCGGCGGTGGACTCGCGGCGCGGCGTGCTGGCGCATGAGACAGGCCGGCGGGTTGTGGCGATGGTGCACGAGGACCTGCGGATTTCGAAGATTCTGAAGCGTGAGGCGTTTCTGAATGCGATTCGAGCGAATGCGGCCATCGGCGGATCTACCAATGCGGTGATTCACCTGATTGCATTCGCGGGGCGCGTGGGGATTCCGCTCACGCTGGACGACTGGGACAAGTACGGCCACCACGTGCGCACCATTCTCGACCTGCAGCCCTCAGGCCGCTTCCTGATGGAGGACTTTTATTATGCGGGCGGGTTGCCAGCGGTGCTGAAGCTGCTGGCCGAGCACGGGCAACTTGACGGCGATGCGCTCACCGTAAACGGGCGGACCATCGGCGAGAACGTGAAGGACGCGCCCATCTGGAACAATGAAGTGATTCGCGACTACGAGCGGCCATTGGTCGAGTCGGGCGGCGTGGCCGTGCTGCGCGGGAATCTTTGCCCTGACGGCGCTGTGCTCAAGCCCTCGGCTGCCTCGCCGCAGCTGATGAAGCACTGCGGACGGGCCGTGGTTTTCGAAAGCATCGAGCACTACAAGGAACGGATCGAGGATCCGCATCTGGCCATCGACGAGAACAGCGTGATGGTGCTCAAATACTGCGGGCCAAAGGGATACCCTGGCATGGCCGAGGTGGGCAACATGGGGCTTCCTGCGAAGTTGCTGGCGCGCGGCATTACCGACATGGTGCGCATCAGCGACGCACGCATGAGCGGCACGGCCTATGGAACCGTGGTGCTGCATGTGAGCCCCGAGGCCGCACTGGGCGGCCCGTTGGCGCTGGTGCGCGAGGGCGACTGGATCGAGCTCGATGTGGAGGTCCGGCGATTGCATCTCGAAGTGGACGATGCGGAACTTGAGCGCAGGCGCGCCGAATGGGTTGCGCCTGAGCCGGCGTTCAAGAGCGGCTATCAGTCTCTGTATGTGAAGCATGTGCTGCAGGCCGACAGGGGCGCCGATTTCGACTTTCTGCTAGGCTGCCGCGGCCATGCCGTGCCGAGACCCTCGCATTGAGCTGGAGTTAGCGGAGTCCGTGAATGAGCGGCAAGGAGCAGAAAGACATGCAAGACGGCAAGACGCAATTTGCCCGCTATCCAAGCCTGCGGGACCGCGCGGTCCTCGTTACTGGCGGAGCCACCGGCATTGGCGAGTCGATTGTGACTCAATTTGCGCGGCAGGGCTCGCGTGTGGCTTTCTTCGACATTCAGGACGAGCCGGCCCTCCGGCTGGTGGAGAGTCTCACCGCGGAGGGATGCCCGGCGCCGCTTTACGTGCACTGCGACCTGACCGATGTTGGGGCGCTGCAACGTGCGGTGGAGGTAGTGCTTGCGGCGCTCGGAACGGTGGATGTGCTGGTGAACAACGCGGCCAACGATCAGCGCCACACGATTGAAGAGGTCACGCCGGAGTACTGGGACCAGTCGATGGCGGTGAATCTGCGGCCGCATTTCTTCATGGTTCAGGCGGTGCTGCCGGCGATGCGCAAGGCCGGACGCGGGTCCATTATCAACATGTCCTCGATCTCCTGGGTGGTTCCCTCGACCGGAGTGCCGGTGTACGTGGCGGCGAAGGCAGCCATTGTGGGGCTGACGCGCACACTGGCGCACGAATTCGGCCCTGAGAACATTCGCGTCAACGCCGTGCTGCCGGGCGCCATTGTCACCGAAAAGCAGAAGCGGCTCTGGTACACGCCGGAGTACAAGGCGAAGATCCTGGCCAGCCAGGCGCTCAAGCGCGACATTCCTCCGGAGGACGTGGCGCGGCTGGTGCTGTTTCTGGCAGCAGACGACTCCAGCGCCATCACCAACCAGAGCTATGTTGTGGATGGCGGGTGGGTGTAGGCGGCTGCCGCTTCCCCAGGCCGCTGTTCAAAGAAAATCGCCTGCCGAAGAAGGAGAACGAAGATGCGAACTCTGAGCGGAAGATGCCTGCTTGCGGTTGTGTGCATTGTTTACACGCTCTTGCTCGTGGGAGTTGCTGCCAGCGGACAGGAGCAAAGTGCGAATGCGAACCAGGCACGGCTGCCCGCTGAAAAGTCCAGGTACACCGCTGAAAAGGCCAACATCGCGCCGGAATCTGCTGACTACCAAAAAGTGCAGAAGCGCCTGGCGCAGGGATGGAACACCTGGGATGTAAACAGCGTGACCACGCACGTGCTGCTTCCCGAGGGACTGGCGATTCATATCGGGCTCAAGCACAACACCACGGTGAGTGGCGACGCATTTCTGCCAGATGCTCTGATCGGCAGGTTGGAACCCGGCGCGGAAGAGGTTTTTCCGGGACCGCATTCCTGGGACGGTAGCTACACAGACCTGCATATCGCGTGGAAGGGGCATAGCTGGCGCATCGAGAGCGCCCGCGATGGCGCCGACCTGGTTCTGCTTGCCACGCCGCTCCCGGCCAGGGCGATCACCGTCCTGCCGCCGACCGTTGTCTTCTCGGTCAACTTCTTGTGGAACCTGCCGGGCACGACACTGCGCAGACCAAGTTTCATTGAGACGCATGGCGCGTCGGGTGCGGTGCCCATCTATTGCACATGCGAAAAGCCTCAAAGTGAAAAAGCGACTGAGTTCATCGATGTTCCCGTTGGAGGGCCGTACTTTGCGGCCGACCTGACCGAACCGATTGGCGTCAGCATCGGCAAACGCCGTTCCCTGGCGGAAATTGATGCGGTCGTCGAGCGGCAACGGGCGGCCTACCGGAATTCCGCTGCGGCGGCTGGGATGGGTGGACAGGAGGGGGCCGGACCCATTGCAGAGGCTATTGAAACCACGATCGGCTGGGACACGATCTACGAGCCAAGCAAACGCCGGGTTGTTTCCCCGATCACCAGGGTCTGGAGCGTCGGCTGGGGCGGCTATGTTCTTGCCGACTGGGACCAATTCTTCGCAGCCACATTGGCCTCCATAGGAAGCAAGGACCTGGCCTATGCCAATGCGATTGAGATCATCCGCGAGTCGACGGTAAAGGGCTTTGTGCCTAACTATGCGCGGTCCGGGCACTGGAAGAGCTTTGACCGGTCGGAGCCTCCGGTAGGAGCCATCACGGTGCTCGGGCTTTACAGGCAGTTTCACGAGCGCTGGTTTCTCGAGGAGACATTCAATCCGCTCCTCAAATGGAATCGCTGGTGGGCCGAACATCGAGATATGCAGGGATATCTTGCCTGGGGCAGCGATGGAGACAATGCGCCATGGAATCCGGACGATGGCACGGGAGGAACCCGCGTAGGCGCGATTCTGGAGTCGGGGCTGGATAACAGCCCCATGTACGATGCAGCGACGTACAACGCGCAGACGCATTTGCTGGAGTACGCCGATGTGGGCCTGATGAGCATGTACATCGCCGACTGCGATGCGCTGGCAGAGATTGCGGATGCTCTGGATAAGTCTTCAGACGCGAAGGAACTGCGCGATCGCGGCGCGCGCTACCGGGCAAAGCTGGCCACGCTGTGGGATGAGCGCGCGGGCATCTTTCTCAACAAGGACCTGCATAGCGAGCAATCGAGCACGCGCCTTTCGCCCACCAACTTCTATCCCATGCTGGCCCATGCAGCCACTCCGGAGCAGGCAAAGACAATGCTGGAAAAGCACCTGCTCAACACCAGCGAGTTCTGGGGCGAGTGGGTCATTCCTTCCATCGCCCGGGACGATCCGGCCTTCCACGACCAGGATTACTGGCGGGGAAGAATCTGGGGCCCGATGAACTATCTTGTCTATCTCGGACTTAGTAACTACGACGACGCGGCGGTGCGCAAGGAGTTTGCGCAGAGGTCCTGCAGCCTGTTCCTGAAAGAGTGGAATGAAAAGGGCCACGTGCATGAGAATTACAACGCCATTCTCGGCACGGGCGACGATGTTTCTTCGAGCGATCGCTTTTATCATTGGGGAGCGTTGCTGGGATACGTGGAGTACCTGGAGCAGAGCCGGCAAGAGAAAGCTGCGCAACCGGCGAAGTGAATGGCTGTGCTTTCCTATGATGCAGCGCGGGACGGGCGCCGTTTTGCGCTACGTGCCGGAAAGGGAAGGACGCGACGGCGGAGTTTCACGTGCCTGCGGGCGCGACCGGGGCAACGGTGACCAACATGCAGGAGACGCCGGAGGGTAGTCCGCTGGCAGTGACCGGCGAAGTAGTCAAGGTCCCCATCCACGCCTATGAGATTCTGACCATCCGGGTCGATTACCCGAATGGCGGACCGAAATAATGGGACAAACCAGCAAGGCAACAAAGGGGCTCCGGGAACAGGGGCCCCTTTTTTGGTAGTCTAAACATCAGGAGCCTGCACCATGCACATTGCTTCCCCGTTCTTCGTCGTTCCCGTCATCGTTGTCGTCTTCGTGGTTTCGATTCTGTTCTCCACCAGCAGCAAGGAAGACGGGCACTCTTCGCACTAATCCGGATCGGCTTTCTGCCGGCTCTCCATTCCTTTCCGTTCATCGCTCCCGCAGGCGCACCAGCATTACGCCCTGGCGTGGGAGGGTCAATCCGAAGACCAGCTTCCCATCGTGCACAGGAACCGGATGGTCCGGAACCGTCTCTTCGAGCGCGCCGGCCTTTTCCAGTTGCTGCGTTTGCTCAGGGGTGGGATGCGCGGGACTGCCCATCTGCTGCCAGGCCCGGTAGGCGTTGCCGTGCTCGCCGTCCACGCGGAACTCAGCCTCTGCGGCTTCCGTGCCGCTGAGTCCATCGATCGCCAGAAGCAAGTGCGCCGGCGGTGCGGGTACATCGGCGTCGTGGTAGTTCCACAAGAGCACGTCTACTTTATGGCCGTTGCGGGAGGCCACGGCATTCACGTCGGCAGCGCCGGTGACGCTGTGCTCTACGACGTCGGCGAGGGGGAGAGCCCCGCTGCTCTCCGTGGCGAGCCAAACCGCGCCTTGCAACGGCGGGCCGGGCGCCGACGAGGCTGACGGCCCGCCGCCCATCATGCCGAAGAGTCGAAAGACGTTCAGCACCGGCTTGTCGATGCCGTTGCTGGCTAGTTCGCGGAATCCGGCGAAGGCCGGCTGATCTTCAAACTCAAAAGCCCAGGTCACTGCTCCCTCGACGGTTACGCCGTATTTGCGAGCCAGCTCATAGGTGCGCAGGGTCGCCTCGGCCACGCTGACGCCATAGAGCGGGCCGTTGCGGTAGCCGTTCTGGCTGCCCTGGCAGGCGGCGCAGCCCTCCGGGTCGCTCTCGCCCAGGATGATGGGCGTGTGCTGCCACTCCGGGTAGCCGGCGATGAGCTTCATGCCGCGCTCGACGGCGCGAAGCTGGGTCCCGACGCTCATGACGATCCACCCCTGCGACGAAGACCCGTCGCCGGGGGCCCCGGAGACATGACCATCCGCGAACTTCGGGCTGCCCTTGGGGTGGTAGCTGATGAAGTCGAGTGGCGCGCCCTTGCCGCCGGTGGCGGCGTTCACTCCGTGGGCGCAGTGCTCCAGAAACTGGCGCAGAAATGGCTCGGAGTGGTCGCTGACGCCGGTGGCCTCGGGGCCTCCAATCCGGG
>DATNHL010000213.1:0-7862 GCA_035604995.1 Occallatibacter sp.
TTCTACGCCACATGGCCATCAACGCCATGCAAAAAGAGGGATCAAAAGGCTCCTTGCGAGGTAAGGTCAAACGCGCCGGCTGGGACGATGGCTACCTCTACCGGCTACTGGAGCTATTTTGAAATGCGATTGCCCTGCCACGCCCCCGAACCCTCCAGACCAACACCAGCCCCTTTTGATAAACTCCGATGCCGGAGGCCTCCATCCGTTGACCCATACAGCCCACCCCCCTCTCACCCATCTCTCCGAGGAGGAGAGCCTCTTCTTCGCAACAGTTAAGAAGTTCGCCGAAGAGAAAATCGGGCCGCTCGTCCGGCAAATGGATGCGGACCAGCAGTTCGCCGCAAGCCTCGTCAAGCAGATCTTCGACCTGGGGCTGATGGGCATTGAGATCCCCGAGGAAATGGGCGGAGCCGGAGGCACCTTTTTTGATGCCGTGCTGGCCATCGAGGCCATCTCCACCGTGGACCCCGCCGTGGCCGTGCTGGTCGACGTGCACAACACTCTGGTCGTCAATGCCCTCCGCCGCTGGGCCAGCCCGGCCCAGCAGCAGCACTGGCTGCCCCGCCTCGCCGCGGACACAGTCGGCGCCTACGCCCTCAGCGAAGCCGGCTCCGGGTCGGATGCATTCGCTTTGCAGACCCGCGCCGAGAAGACAGCCGCCGGTTACCGCCTCAACGGCCGCAAGCTGTGGATCTCGAACGCCCGCGAGGCCGGCCTGTTCATCGTCTTCGCCACGCTCGACCCCGCCCAAGGCTACCGCGGCATCACAGCCTTCCTCGTAGAAGAAGACACGCCCGGCTTCACCGTCGGCCGCAAGGAAGACAAGCTCGGCATCCGCGCCAGCAGCACCTGTGAATTGGTTTTGGATCATTGCGAGGTCCCGGAGACCAGCCTGCTGGGCCATCCCGGCAAGGGCTATAAGATCGCCATCGAGACGCTGAACGAGGGCCGCATCGGCATCGGCGCGCAGATGCTGGGCCTTTCCGAGGGCGCCTGGGGTCACGCTGCCCGTTACGCCAAAGAACGCCGCCAGTTCGGCCATCCCATCGCCGAGTTCCAGGCCGTGCAGTTCACCCTCGCCCAGATGGCCACCGAAATCGAGGCGGCCAAGCTCATGGTCTACAACGCCGCCCGCCTCAAGGACGCCGGCCAGTCCTACGTCCGCGAAGCCGCCATGACCAAGCTGTTTACCTCGCAGGTAGCCGAGCGCGTGGCCAGCCAGTCGGTGGAAATCTTCGGCGGCAACGGCTTTGTCCGCGACTACCCCGCCGAGAAGTACTACCGCGACGCCAAAGTAGGCAAAATCTACGAAGGTACGTCCAACATGCAGCTAGCCACCATCGCCAAGCTGGTGCTGGGCAAGTAGACACAGATGGTGGGGGCACATGCAGGAGGATCCTGCTACCAGTTGACTTACAAACCGGACTCTGGGGGAAGGTGTGAACGAAGAGGCGAAGATCAAATCGAAGTGGACAACACGGCGGAAGGTGCTCACTTCCTTGGCGATCCTGATATGCATTCCGACGTTGGTGATTGCTCCGGGATTATTTTGGGAGCTCCACCTAGCTAATAGCTGCTTTCGCGCCTTCAATGATGCGCTTGTCGCGAAGCAATACGAGCGAGCCTACGACCTGACCTCGCCGGAGTTCCGCGCGTCGACTGATTATCCGCCCTTCTTGAAGATCCATAACGACCTTACTCTACGAATGGGAGGACTGAAGAAGGTCGACGTCATTGGCAGCAACATTCAAGAACACTCGGACGGGTGGTTCGGTACCGTGGATGCCGACATGATCTTTGATCGTGGAACCCTTCACTTCACCTTTGTATTGAAGAAGGCGAACAGCGGTTGGAGAATCTACAACTACCGCGAACAATAGGGCCAGCTCACAATTTCGGAGCGACCTCCGCCACCAACCCAATATGTGCCGGCCGCGTGCGGCAGCATCCACCCACAATCTGCGCCCCGGACGCAAACCACTCCGCCGCCTGCGCTCCAAAGCTCGTCGGATCGCCCTCCCCCGTCCAGCAGCGCTTCTCCGCGTCCCACCCCTCGCCCGAGTTCGGATAAACCACAACCGGCTTCTCCGAAGCCCGGCGCAATTCGGCGATCAGCGCCGGCATCAGCGAGGGGTGGGTGCAGTTGACCCCGATGGCCACTGTCTGCGGTAACCGCGCCACCGCGGCCGCGCAGTCGGCGAGCAGCTCTCCGTGGGCCACATGCCGCTCATCCCCGCAGGTGAAGCAGAACCACGCCGCCAGCTCCGGCCATGGGGCCAGCGCCTCGCCAATCGCGTCTGCCTCTTCCAGCGACGGCAGCGTCTCAAATGCCAGCAAGTCCGGCCCATCCGCCCCGGCTCCAGCCAGCACCCGAATCCGCTCGCGGTGAAACGCGACCAGTTCGCCGAATCCAACGCCATAGTTCCCGTGGTATTCAGCCCCGTTGTGCAGCGCTGCTCCATAGGGCCCAAGCGACGCAGCTACCACCACCCGCCGCTCAGGAAACTCCGCCGCCGCATGCCGCGCCAGTTCGACCGCCCGCAGCAACGCCGCATCCGCCCGCTCCTGCGCGAGCCCAAACTCCGCATAGCCCATGCGCGAGACCTGGTAGCTGGCAGTCTCAATGCAATCCGCGCCCGCCTCGATATAGGCCCGATGGACCGCGACGATCTTCTCCGGCGCGTCCTCAAGCACATGCGCTGACCACAGCGGCCCATCGATATTGGCGCCCAGGTACTCGAGCTCCGACGCCATCCCGCCATCGAGCACGTGCACGCCGAGGAGCATTGCGTCTCGCTCAGTCATGGTTTCTGTCATTGCGCGCCTGCCTTCCCAGCCTTCTGCTAGTTTCCGGGAAAGCACCGGGGCAAAGCAAACGCTCCGCCGGCTGGGCAATTACTGCGCCGCAGCCCATGCCAGTCCGTCTGTCTTTTTGCCTGTTTCAATCAGCCGCGTCAGCTTCCAGGTTCCCAGGTCGATCTCCGCCACCTGGTTGCTGGTCATGCAGGAGACATAGGCAGCCTTTCCATCCGGCCGCACAACAATCTCCTGCGGATACACGCCCACCCCCACCGAGCGCACCACCTGCATGGTCTTCAGGTCGACCACGGCGATTTTGTTCTGGTCGGGCAGGGTAACCAGCAGCCAGCGGCCGTCCGGTGTAGGCGCCGTCCCGTAGGCAACCCCCTCCAGCGGAATCCAGCGGCTCACCTGGTCGCTGGCCGTATCGATCACAGCCAGTTGCGGCTTGGTCTGGTCGGCGGTAAAGACCCAGCGGTCGTCGTTGGAGATGGCGATCCGCTGCGTATTCGCCGAGATGGGGATGATCCTGATCACCTTGCGCGCCGCAATGTCGAGCACAGAAACCGTGCCCGGCCCGACGTTCGCCGTGTACCCGCGCCGCCCGTCGTGCGAGAGCGCCAGCATGTGGCTCTCCGGCTGGCCGGTCGGAATGGAGCCGACAATCTTGAGCGTCTTTGGATCGATGAGGGTGATGGTCTGATTGAGCTCGGTGGTCACGTAAAGCAGCCCGTCCCTGGGTCCGATCAGCGGGCAGTGCGGACGCACGCCGTGGCCGAAGTCGATGCGGTTGACCACCTTTTGCGAGGCGATGTCGATGACGGTGAGGGTGCGGCCGTCGGTGCCGGGCTTGCCCACGCCGGAGTTCCCGTAGATGGGCACATACGCCAGCCGCCCGTCGGCCGAGGCAATCACCTCGTGCCCGGTCACGCCGCCTTCGGGCACCGACGCGATCACCTTCCCGGCCACCGGATCGACGATAGCCAGACTCTGCACTCCCTTTTGCGCCACTAGCAGGCGGCCCTGCTGGGTGTGCGCGAATACAGCGGGGAGGAACACAGAAACAAGGGGAAGAACAAAGCGCAAGAACCTCATCTGGAACCTCCGGGGAACACTCAATGAGTCTATCCCACGGGCTGCTGGTTCGGGTCACAAGGCTGCGTTCGGGCTTCGGGGACCGCTTCGCTCCGCAACGAAAGAGCTTACGCGTGCGCAGCCCACGGGTCGTATGTTCCCACGCCCCACGAGTGGCCCTCGGGGTCTTTGACGGCGAACTCGCGGCTGCCATAAGGCGTGTCCTGCAGCGGCCGGATGATGCGCGCCCCCGCAGCCACGGCGCGGGCGTGTGCAGCGTCCGCGTCGGCGACCACCACGTACAGGCTGCTGCTCTCGGCGCCGCCCATCTCGTCCGGTGACTTGAAGCAGTTTGCAAGCTCGTCGTCCTTCACCGAGCCCAGCATGATCATGCCGCCGTTGAGAGCGAGTTCGGCGTGGCCGATGCTCCCATCCGGACCTTCGTAAACGGCATGACGTTCGAAGCCTATGACCTGGCAGAGCCAGTCGATGGCGGCGGGAGCGTTGCGGTAGCGCAGGGCAGGGATAACGGTCGAACGCGATTCACTCATAAGGCCCTCTCCTGGGGTAACTGAAATCCTACCCCTTGAGAATGCCCGTTCGCAGCCCCGCCGTGCTTGGAAAAATCGGAAGTCGCGCCTTTACTGCACGCGAATGTGATTCGTGAATTGCGTGCGCAGCGCCGAGTAAGTGGTGGCGTCGATGCCGGAGAAGGCGCGAAACTCGTTGGCGAAGTGCGACTGGTCGTAGAAGCCGCATTCCAGCGCCAGTTCCGCCCAGGGCAGGTCGACGCCCGCATGCAGTTGCCGCACCGCGCGCTGAAAGCGCTGAATCCTGCACCACACTTTGGGTGGGAATCCGACCTGCTCGCGGAAGACCTGGGAAAACCGCCGCTCGCTCCAGCCTGTGCTTTTGGCCACCTCGCGCACGGTGGAGACCTGCGAATCCCGCGCAAACCGCTCCAGGCCGAACTCGACCATCGCATGCCGCGGGCGGCGCGCGGTAAAACGCTCCAGCAGGCAGCGCTCCAGGAATGCAAGCCGTGCCCGCGGGCTTGCGATCTCGCGCAGCTCATCGCGAAGCGCACCCACCGGCGAGCCCCATAGCTGGTCAAGCGGCAGGCTCAGGTTGCTGAACCGGTCCGCGCAATCGCCGACAAAAGGGCCAAACCCGCCGGGCCGGAAGTGAATGCCGATCAGCGCGTTCATGTCGGCCGTGTCCACAATCTCGTAAACCGACCGCGCTCCCACCACCAGCGCCGGCGCGTTGGGCCGGTCCGGCTCGCCCTCCGGGCAGTCCATCAGGAAGTCCCGCGACAGGCTGAGGATGACCTCGACGCAGCCGCTGGGCAGAACGCGTTCGCGCTTATGTTCCGTGAGCGGCGCCTGGGCATACCACAGCACCTGGGCATAAGGAGCGAGCGGAGGGGCGGGTTTGCGCACCAGGTAAATCACTTGGGCCTCAAGCCCTTATAGCACGCATTCGACCGCAGACAACGGCTTTGTTGGCGGCCATCGATCAGCCGACCGCCCGGCTGGGGTATGCTGGGCGGCATGGGCCTGCCGGCAAAAGACGCGGAGCTGGTGCAGATCATGGACGCGGCCCTCGCCGGCGCCGCCCGTCGTGCTGGCCCGTGGCTTGCCTGCCGCATCGGTTGCACGCAGTGCTGCCACGGAGCTTTCGCCATCAATGCCCTGGACGCCGCTCGGCTCCAGGAGGCAATGAAAGCGCTGCGCCTCGCCGACCCTCCGATGGCCGCAGAGCTCGACCGCCGCGCCCGCGCCTGGATCGAGCGGCATGGCCCCGATTTTCCCGGCGATCTCGCCACCGGTCTCCTGGGCCAGTCCGAAGCCGACCAGGAACGCTTTGAGGAGTTTGCCAACGAGGCGGCCTGTCCGGCCCTGGACCCTGCAACCGGCCGCTGCGACGTCTATGCCGCCCGCCCCATGACCTGCCGGGTCTTTGGCCCGCCCGTCAGTATGGATGCCGGCACAAACGTCGCCGATGCCCTCGGCCATTGCGAGCTCTGCTTTCACGGCGCCAGCCAGGCTGAGGTCAAGGGCTGCGAGATGACCGTCCCACATGCGCTGGAGGCTGAACTGCTCAGCGAACTCAGCGCAGTCGGCGAGACGGTCGTCGCGTTTGCACTTCTGGGATGAGCCAACACTCCCCGCGTTAGACTAATGCCTGGACACCCCAATGACCATGCGCCCCTGCTGGGTTGAGATTTCAACCCGCTCCCTCGAAGATAACTATCGATTCCTCAGCAGTCTCGCCGGCGGCAGCGCGGAGCTGTTGGCAGTGGTCAAGTCGGATGCTTACGGCCATTCGCTCGCACTGTGCGCTCCCGCGGCGGTGCGCGCCGGGGCCCGGTGGCTGGGCGTGACCAGCGTGGAAGAGGCCGTGGAGGCCCGCGCCCTGTGCTCCGAGGCCCGCGTGCTGGTCATGAGCGGTTGCTTCCCCGGCGAAGGCGCAGCCTTGGTGGAGCATGGCCTGACGGCGGTGGCCTGGGAGCCCTCGCAACTTGACGAGTTGGAACACGCAGCGCGTTTCGCGGGCCTTGCGCCGGGCTCTATGCCTGTCCATCTCGAGATCGATACGGGAATGAGCCGCCAGGGCGTCGGCCCCGAAGGCCTTGACCTTATCCTCGGGCGGTTCCCCGCCGCCAGCCCGCTCCGCCTGGAGGGCGTGCTGACCCACCTGTTTGCCGCCGACGAGACCGATGGTCGCGCCACCGAGGAGCAACTGGCGCGCCTGGACGAGGCGCTGGCGCAGATCGCCGCCGCAGGCCTGCAGCCGGAGTGGCTCAGCGTGGGCGCTTCCGCAACCCTGCTGAACGGTGATGCATCGGGCCTTGCCGTCCGTGCCCGGCGCTGGGGGATGAAAGCCATGATCCGGCCGGGTCTGGCTCTCTATGGCGTTGCGCCGCAGTTCGAGCCCGACGAACCACCGGCTGTGGCCGCCGCGCGCAAACGCCTCAAGCCGGTGCTCACCTGGAAGACACGCATTGTGGGCGTGCGCTCGGTCCCCGCAGGCGCTCAAGTCGGCTATAACGGCACCTTTGTGGCCACGGAGCCCCTGCGCTTGGCGCTGCTGCCCGTGGGCTATGCGGACGGCCTCGACCGGCGGGTTGGCAACCGTTTCAGCCTGCTGGTGCGGGGCGAACGGGCGCCCCTTGTGGGCCGCATCAGCATGGATCTGGCAGTCCTCGACGTAACGGAGATTGACGGGGTCGATGCTGGGGATGAAGTGGTGATTCTGGGCAGGCAAGGCAGCCAGACGATCACCGCCTACGAACACGCCAAGGCTACCGGGACGATCCCTTGGGAGGTCTTCACGCGCATTGGCGCCCGGGTGCGGCGCGTACTGGTTTAGCGAGAGCTTATCCCGTTACGGGTTCCGGTGTGTGAGCGACGAGTCCCGTCGCGCCTTCTACCGCCGCAATCATCGCCGCGTTCCCAATGGCGGAGTTCAGCAGCATGTGATAGAGACCCCGCGCGCACCACTCCTGCTGGTAGGCCTTGCGGATGACGGCGGCGCGGCGCTTGTCAAAGGCCGCCAACAGCTGGTCGGCCTGCCCAGCCTGCTTGGGGAAGGCCTGCATGAACCAGTCGCGCTTGGCCTGGGCCGTCGCGTAGACAAACACGTGGAAGCACCCCGGTTGGTTGGCCAGCGCGCAGGCCGCGCCCCGGCCCACCAGCACGCAGTTGCCCTCCTTGGCCGCTTTCAGAATCTCCTTCCGGATCAGCGCCAGCATGCGCTCGGAGTCGAAGACCTGATCCTCGGAGAGGCCGGCCATGGAGTACCCCGAGTCCTGCCAGAAGACCTTGCCATAGCGGTAGTACCAGGGGTCGAGGCGCTCGTCGTATTTGGCGGCCAGCTCCGGGGAGACGCCGGCGGCACGGGCGGCCGCGCAGGGCAGTTCCGAATCGAGCAGGCGCCAGCCCAGGTGCGCGGCCAGATCGTGTGCAAACTCGCCGCCGCGC
>DATNHL010000214.1:0-9356 GCA_035604995.1 Occallatibacter sp.
CGGCGGATACCCACCCCCGGTATACTAGGTTCATGCATGTCCACGCGGCGCCCGCCACTCCAGGCGCGAGCCGGACCAAATCCGTTCTGCGTTTCTCGCTCGTGGCCACGCTTGCCTACGTCGTGGTCACTTTTGTGGCCGGACTGCGCGCCCATTCCCTGGCACTGCTATCCGAGGCCGGGCACAACGCCTCCGATTTTCTCGCCCTGCTCCTCAGCTTTGCCGCGGTCTACTTTCAGACCATGCCGGCGAGCCACTCGAAGACGTTCGGCTATCAGCGCGCCGGGGTGCTGGCGGCCTTTATCAATGCGGCTACACTGATCGTGATTTCCTTGTGGATCGCGCTGGAGGCCGTGCATCGGCTGTCGGCGCCGGTGGCCGTGCAGCCGCGGCTGATGATGGTTGTGGCGGCAGCCGGCGTGGTGATGAACGGCGTGATCGCCGCGTTGCTGTGGGGCGTGGCGCGCGACGTGAATATGCGCTCGGCGTTTCTGCACATGGCGGGCGACACGCTGTCGACAGCGGCAGTTATCGCCGGGGGCGCGGGCATTCTGCTGACCGGGCAGAACTGGATCGACGCGGTGCTCTCGCTGCTGATTGCCGCGCTGATTCTGTGGTCGAGCCTGGGGATTGTGCGGGAGACACTGAACATCCTGCTGGAGGGCACGCCGCGCGGCATATCGCTCAAGGAGATTCGCGCGGGGATGGAGGCGGTCGAGGGCGTGATCGACGTGCACGACCTGCACGTGTGGAGTCTCGGCTCGCAGTCGCGCGCGCTGGCCTGCCACGTGACCATTGCCGACATTCCGCCGTCGGAGAGCGCTTGCATCCTGGTCAAGCTCAACCACGTGCTCAAGGACCACTTCCACATTGCCCACACGACAATTCAGTTTGAGCACACCGGCTGCAGCGAACTGGAGGGATGCGTGGTGCCGATTGAAGAGATGGCCGCCCATGAACACGGGCACCACCACGGCCACGCGCATTAGGCTGGGCCGGGTTGGTCCGGGGCGCGAAAGCCGGACTCGCTGGACCCGCGGCTGCGGGGCAAACCTCTGCTCGCCTGGCTGGCTATTGGCGCGTTTGCGCGGCCAGAAGCTGCTGGAAGGCCGGCAGGCCGCGCAGGCCCGCGAATTCGCTGTCGGCTTCAATCTTTTTGGGGTTGGTGAAGCCCTCGTTGAGCGCCATGCGCAGGTAATCGATGGCGCAGTCGTTCATCCCCGCGCGCACGCAACCCCTGGCCATGTAATAGTTCATGGCCCCGCGATCCTCCGCGGAGGCCGGGTTTTGCACCCTCGGGCTGGCGTTGTTTTTGAAGATGTTCGGATCGATCTCCAGCGCCGCCTTGTAGGCATCCCAGCCCTTCTTGTATTTATGCTGGGCGAGAAGATTTGTCCCCAGATTCTTGCAGATCAGGGCCGACCGGGGATCGAGCTTGAGCGCCTTGCGGTACATCCGTTCCGCACTGCCGAATTCCTTCATTGAATCGTAGATGGTGCCCAGGTTGTTGAGCACACGCGAACTCTTCGCATCCAGCCGGAGAGACGCCTGGTAGCAGCGGGAGGCGTCCTGAGGATCCAACATGAGCTGGTAGGCAATGCCCATCTTGTTCCACACGTCCGGGGAGTTGCGGGGGGCTTTCTTGTAGGCCTCGATGGCTGCCTGGTACCGCTGATGGGCCATCATCGAGTCACCGATCTCCTCCGGCGTGGGCGGGGGTTGCGGCGCGAGTTCAAGGGGCGCGGACTGCGGGGGAACGTCCGAGGTCGCGGCCGGGGCTGGGGCCGGAAGCAGACGCTGAGGTACGGTTTGTGCGGGAGGCTGAGTCGGGCTCTGGACGGGAGTCTGGCTTAGGACCAGGGAAACCGGAAGAAACAGGGCTGCGATTGTTGTGAGCGCCGGCAGCCAACAGCGCCGAATGAGCCTGCACATATTCCCTCCTCGCGAAGGAATGGGGCGATCAATTGATCAGGTCGCTCACGATCATTCGAACATCACCTATTAGACCACCGAACGATGTAAATGTGCCGGTCAAAATCGGGCGATTGCCGGGTGGCCGGGCAGAATGGGATAGAGGGTCCAGCTTCAGGGTAGACTGATTCCGATGCGGGAGAGTGTGCGGTGAGCGAGACAGGGAAATGCAGTTCGGCAACAGATGTGGCGGCTCGATTCAGGGCTACGCGCCGCCGTAGCCTGACGCTATGCGAGCCGCTGACCCCCGAGGACATGATGGTGCAGTCGTGCCCCGAGGCCTCGCCCGCGAAGTGGCATTTGGCCCACACCGCCTGGTTCTTTGAGTCGTTCATTCTGCGCGAGTTCCTGGCTGGCTACCGGTTGTTCAACGAGGACTTCCCCTGGCTCTTCAACAGCTATTACCAAAGCTTTGCGGCCTTCCCCGAGAAGCGGCTGAGGGCGTCGTTTTCGCGACCCGCGCTCGACGAGGTTCTGCGCTACCGGAAGCATGTGGACGAAGGCTTGGACCGGCTGCTGGAGCAGTTGCGGGATGAGGGTCCGGGGCACGAGGCGCTCAAGCGGATCGAGCTGGGCGTGAACCACGAGGAACAACATCAGGAACTGCTGCTGACGGACATTCTGCACGCGTTCTTCACCAACCCGCTGCGGCCGGCTTACCGTGCGGAGACGAAGACTCCGTCCGACGTTGAAGGCGGGCTTTGGGGCGGGTCGGCTGGGCGACCGCGACCGCTTGATTTCAAAGAGTATGCCGGCGGCCTCGGCGAGATCGGTCACGGCGAGGAGGGGTTCTGCTTCGACAATGAGCTGCCGCGGCATCGCGTGTGGCTCGAGCCCTACAGCCTGGCCCGGCGGCTGGTGACCTGCGGCGAGTTTGCCGCGTTCATGGCCGAGGACGGCTACAGGCGGCCGGAGCTGTGGCTCTCTGCCGGCTGGGATGCGGTGAAGGCCCACGGCTGGCGGGCGCCGCTCTACTGGACAAAATCGGACGAGGGATCCGAAAGCGCCTGGCGGCTCTTCACCCTGCGCGGCGAGCGGCCGCTCGAGCAACTGAGGGACGCGCCGGTAAGCCATGTGAGCTTCTTCGAGGCGGACGCCTACGCCCGCTGGGCTGGGCATCGGCTGGCGACTGAATTCGAGTGGGAAGCTGCGGCGGAGGGACAGACCGTCAGCGGCAACCTGCTGGATTCAGGGGAGTTTAGGCCCATCCCCGCCGCAGCGCTCAACCAAAATCAGAGCCCTGCGCAGCAGTGCTTCGGGGATTGCTGGGAGTGGACGGCCAGCGCGTACCTGGGCTATCCCGGCTTCAAGCCGCTGGGCGGCTCGCTGGGCGAGTACAACGGCAAGTTCATGAGCGGACAGATGGTGCTGCGCGGAGGCTCCTGCGTGACGCCGGCGGCGCACATCCGCGCCAGCTATCGAAACTTCTTTTCGCCGGAGACCCGCTGGCAGTTTTCCGGCATCCGGCTGGCTTTGTAGCTTTTACGGCTCCAGTTGCATCCAAGGGAGAGCATGAATCCCGCAGCCCTCCCCGGCTCCAGCTTGCAAACCGAAACTCCCGTCGCCTCGGCGGTCCGCAAGGGTCTCTGCGCCCGCCCCAAACGGCTGCCTCCGTGGCTGTTTTACGACTCCGACGGGTCCCACCTCTTCGACCAGATCACCCGGCTGCCTGAGTACTACCTGACGCGGACCGAGAGGGCGATTCTGGCCGCCAACGCTGCGGGGATGATCGCGCAGGCGGCAGGATTGGATGGGGCCGAGCCGGCGAGACTGCGAATCACGGAGTTGGGGGCGGGCTTTGCCGACAAGACGCGCCTGCTGCTGAAGGCCGCCGTCGAGCGGCAAGGTGATGTGCTCTACGAGCCGGTGGACGTATCGGCGAGCGCCCTGGAGGCCGCGCGCGTGCGGATTGGGCGCGAGATGCCCGGCGTGCGCGTGGCGCCGCGGCTGATGGATTACACGCACGGGCTGGAGCTTGAGCCGGCTGGCGACGGCGAGCGACGGCTGGTGCTTTATATCGGCTCCAGCATCGGCAACTTTGAGCCGGGACCGGCCGCGCAACTGCTTCTGGGCATTCGAGCCGGCCTGGAGCCCGGCGACACGCTGCTGCTGGGCGTTGACCTTCGGAAGGGCGAGTCCACATTACTGGCCGCCTATGACGATGCAGCCGGCGTCACGGCGCGCTTCAACCTCAACCTGCTGGCGCGGCTGAACCGCGAACTGGGCGCGGACTTCGATCTCGGAGCCTTTGCCCACCGCGCCGTCTGGAACCGGAGCGAGTCGCGCATCGAGATGCACCTGGAGAGCCTGAAGGCGCAGCGGGTGCGGCTGGCGTCTCTGGGTCTTGAAGCGAGTTTCCGCGCAGGCGAGCGCATCCACACCGAGAACAGCTACAAATACGCGCCCGGCCAGGCGGAAGCGATGCTGGCCGCTGCCGGATTTACGCCGGAGTCAACCTGGACCGACAAGCGCGGGTGGTTTGCGGTTTGTTTGGGGCGGGCGCAATAGGCACAGGCCGGATTTCATGCGCAGGGGTTTCGTGCTTACCCACCCTTGACGCGAAAAGCCGCGTCAAGGATGGGGCACCCAATCATTGCCCAATCATCACGTCCGCATTTACTTCGGCGCGGCGATGCGCACCAGCAGTATGTCGTGGCTGGCGATCTCGATGGGCATGCGATCGGTCAGGGTCATCGTCTTGCCCGTCCACAAGTTCTTGGCCTCCTGCGGCCCGTGCAGGCCCAGCGTCGCCAAATCTAAGTGAAACGGATGCGTGGAGAAGCGGTTGTCGCCCGCGGCCAGCACGGCAACGGCCAGCGCGCCGCCGGAGAGATGGCGGGTCCATACTTCCACTTCGCCGTCAGAGTAAGCGCGGGTTCCCTGCCTGCCCAGCTTGTCCTGGTCGATGGCGATGACGTCGGCGTTGGTGAGGATGTCCCTGATCTCCGGCTTCATGTGGGGCAGGTCGTTGCCGGCGAGCAGCGGCGCCGCCAGCATGGCCCACATGGAGAAATGCGAGCGGTTTTCCTCGATACTCAGCTTGCCGTTGCCCACCTCCAGCATGTCGGGATCGTTCCAGTGGCCGGGACCGGCGTATCTAGCCAGGCCGTCCTGCTGGCTGAGGATGGCGTAGATGCGATCCCAGTCGGGAGTGATGTCTCCGGTGGAGCGCCACAGGTTGCCGCCCAGCGCGGGAGCCCACTCCCACGGGGCATCCCAGCCGTACTGGCAGAGCGAGAAGACGATGGGACGGCCGGTCGCCTTCAGCGCTTTGGCCATCTTGTCGTAGGCGGCGATCATCAGCCGCATCTGCGCGGCCTTGTCGCTGGGCGCCTGCTTCTCCATCACTTCGGGGATGAAGCTGCACAGGTCGTACTTCAGGTAGTCGATGCCCCAGGAGGCGTAGAGCTGCGCGTCCTGCTCCTCGTGGCCCAGCGAGCCCTCGTAACCGGCGCAGGTTTTGGGCCCAGGGCCGGAGTAGATGCCGATCTTCAGCCCCTTCGAGTGCACATAGTCGGCCAGCGCCTTCATGTCGGGGAACTTGGAATTGGTGTGCAGCACGCCGTTGGCGTCGCGCTTGCCTTCCCAGGTGTCGTCGATGTTGACGTAGACGTAGCCCGCGTCCTTCATGCCGGTGGCCACAATCTGGTCGGCGGAGTCGCGGATGTCCTTGTCGGTGACTTTCTCGAAGAAGTAGTTCCAGCTGTTCCAGCCCATGGGCGGGGTCTTCGCCACCTGCGCCACCTGCGGTGGGGCAGACTGTTGGGCGGCTACGGAGAGAGAGGTGAGGGAGGCCAAGGCAAGAACGGCAATTGAGAGTGAAGCGAAGATGCGCATAGTCCGGTCCTCTTTTGAAAACGATTTCAGACGGCATTCTAGCCCTGCCGCCTTGCTTTCGGCAATCGCTCGATAAACGGACCGCAGACAGATTTCCTGAGCCACCGCTGCCAACAAGCCAGGCGGAGAAAATCTCGCGTACTCTACTGAAGAGATCGATGCTTAAAGGAGATTGCCTGTTCCATGACTGAGACGCATTCCGATGTAACGCAGCTCTTCCTCGAGTTTTCGCGGCGCAAGCTGCTGGAACACTACTGGCCCCGGCTGCGCGCCTGCGTCGAGCCGCTCACCGCCGAGCAGGTATGGTGGCGTCCCAACGACGCTTCAAACAGCATTGGAAACCTGATCCTGCATTTGAATGGCAACGTAACGCAGTGGCTTGTCGCCGCTTTCAACCGGCAGCAGGACCTGCGCAACCGGCCGGCTGAGTTCGCCACGAAGCGCGGGATCACGGCGGCTGAGTTGCTGGAGCGGCTTGGCGCCACGATGGAGGAGTCTGCGCGGGTATTGGCGCGATTGACCGAGGACGATCTCACGGCGCATTACCAGATTCAGGGCTACCACGTCACGGGGCTCGAAGCTGTCTACCAGGTGGTCGAACACTATGGCCTGCACTACGGCCAGATTGCTTACATTGCCAAGAGCCTGAGTGGACGGGACATGGGGTTTTATCGCGAGTTGGATAAGACCGGCCGGGCCGACTGACGAGCCCGGCCAAGCCTCTTATCCCAGCGAGCTCATGTCGATCACGAAGCGGTATTTCACGTCCTGTTTGAGCAGGCGCTCGAAGGCTTCGTTGATCTGGTCGATGCGGATCACTTCCACCTCGGAGACGATGTTGTGCTGGCCGCAGTAGTCGAGCATCTGCTGCGTCTCCGGCATGCCGCCGATCATGGAGCCGGCGATGGAGGCGCGGCGGGCGATGAGGTTGAAGACCGCGAAAGACGGCGGAACCTCGGGCAGGCCGACGAGCGTCATCGTCGCGTCCTGCTTGAGGAGCGGGAGGTAGGCGTCGAGGGCGTGCGGCGCGGAGACCGTATCCAGAATGAAGTCGAAGGACTTGGTATGCGCCTTCATGGCTTCAGGGTCGGTGGAGAGCACCACCTCATTCGCGCCGAGCTTGAGCGCGTCTTCTCTCTTCTTCGTCGAAGTGGTGAACTGCACCACGTGCGCGCCGAAAGAGTGCGCAAACTTCAGGCCCATGTGCCCCAGCCCGCCCAGGCCCACAATGCCCACCTTCTTGCCGGGACCAACTTTCCAATGGCGCAGCGGCGAGTAGGTGGTGATGCCCGCACAGAGCAGCGGCGCCACGGCGGCCATGTTGAGGTTCGCAGGCACGGTGTGAGCAAAGCGCTCGTCGACGACGTAGTTGTTGGAGTAGCCGCCCATGGTGATGGAACCGTCGACGAGGTCGGGCGCTGCGTAGGTGAGCGTGGCGCCCTCGTCGCAGAAGTGCTCCTCGCCGATGGAGCAGGGAGCGCACTTGCGGCAGGAGTCGACGATGACGCCGATGGCCGCGATGTCGCCCGCCTTGAACCTGGTGACACCGCTGCCGGCGGCGATGACGCGGCCTACGATCTCGTGGCCGGGAACCATGGGATAGATGGCGTTGCCCCACTCGTTGCGCGTCATGTGCAGGTCAGAGTGGCAGACGCCGCAGTAGAGAACCTCGACGGCGATTTCTGTCGCGCCGGGGTCGCGTCGGGCAAAGGCATAGGGAGCAAGCGCGGACTGCGCACTGAGCGCGGCATAACCTTTTGAGGATGGCATGGGACAATCCTTTCGCTGAAATTCTACAGGACGAGGCCGAGCCCGCATGGGTGCGGTAACGGCAGCGAGCGGCCCCCGGAGCGATGGGCAAGAATTGCGTAGGATTGGGCAAACGGAGCCGGCAATGGCGGGAGGCAGCTACGGGTGCACGGCCACGGCCACGCGCGGAATGCCTTGCAGATCGGGCACGAATTCGATGCGCGTAAATCCGGTCTGCTCTAGCAGCCCGGCAATCGCCTCTGACTGCCCGTAGCCAATCTCCATCACCAGAAACCCGCCGACCTCAAGCACCGCGAATGCATCCGAAATCAGGCGCCGGTAGACAGCGAGGCCATCGTCGCCGGCAAACAGGGCCTGCGCAGGCTCATGCTCGCGAACTTCAACAGAGAGCGAGTCGCGATCGACCGTGGACACATAAGGCGGGTTGGAGACGATGATTTCGAATCGGTCAGCGGCGACCGCGGCGAGCAGATCGGACTGCAAAAAGCGGATGCGGCCGGAGACGCCGTTGCGCTCTGCATTCTGGCGCGCTATCTCCAGCGCGGCAGCGGAAATGTCAATGGCCGTAATCCGGGCTTCAGGCAGGTTGTGCGCCAGGGCAACGGCAATCGCGCCCGATCCCGTGCCCACATCCACAATGCGTGCCCGTTCAAATGCAGCGGCCAGCGCAAGCGCCTTCTCCACCAGGTGCTCCGTCTCCGGCCGCGGAATCAGCACATCCGGCGTCACGCGCATCGGCAGGCCGTAGAACTCTGCTTCACCGGTGATGTACTGGATGGGCTCGCCGAGGTAGCGGCGCTCGAGGAGTTGAGTGTATCGAACGACCTGATCCTCTGGGAGATCGTCGTCTGCATGAGCAAGGAGCCAGGCTTTGTTCTTGCCCAGCACATGCAGCAGCAAGGTCTCCGCGTCCTCGCGCGCGCGGTCTGGATGCTGCCCTACCCTTAAGCGGCCTGTGCCGCCAGGGACGAAATAGCGAAGCGCGGGCACGGCTTACGCCGCCTGCGTCGAGTCGGCCTTCAACTGCTCCGCCTGGTAGTGCGCGATCAGAGCGTCGACGATGGGCTGCAGGCGGCCCTCCATCACCAGGTCAAGCTGGTGCAGCGTCAGGCCGATGCGGTGGTCGGTCATGCGGTTCTGCGGGAAGTTGTAGGTGCGAATCTTCTCGCTGCGGTCGCCGGTGCCCACCTGCTCCTTGCGGGTCCTGGCCAGCTCCGCATTCTGCTTTTCCATTTCCATTTCATAGAGCCGCGAACGCAGCACGCGCATGCCCTTGTCGCGATTCTTGATCTGCGACTTCTCGTCCTGGCAGCTGACCACGGTGTTGGTTGGAATGTGCGTGATGCGCACGGCGGAGTAGGTCGTGTTCACTGACTGGCCGCCGGGCCCCGAGGAGCAGAACGTATCGATGCGCAGGTCCTTGGCCTCGATCTTGATGTCTACATCTTCGGCTTCGGGCAGCACGGCCACCGTCACCGCCGAAGTGTGCACGCGGCCCTGCGTCTCCGTGGCCGGAACGCGCTGCACACGATGCACGCCGCTCTCCCACTTCATCTGCGAGTAGACGCGCTCGCCTTCGATGATGGCGATCACTTCCTTGAAGCCGCCGACGCCCGACTCGGACGTCGACATCACTTCGACCTTCCACTTGTGCTGCTCAGCGAAGCGCGTATACATGCGGAAGATCTCGGCGGCAAACAGGGACGCCTCGTCGCCGCCCGTTCCCGCGCGAATTTCCAGAATCACGTTCTTCTCGTCGTTGGGGTCTTTCGGCAGCA
>DATNHL010000215.1:0-8533 GCA_035604995.1 Occallatibacter sp.
AAACCAACATCACCGCCAGCCGCAGGCGCATCGTCGAGCTGATGCTCGATCCACCCGGCGCCGCGCCGCTACAGGAGACGCTGGACGCCATCGAGCGCGCCAACCTCATCACCGTGGGTCCCGGCTCGCTTTACACCTCCCTCATCACCAATTTGCTGGTCGACGGCATTCCCTCTGCCCTGGCCCACGCCCGCGGCATCCGCGTCTTCGTCTGCAACCTCATGACCCAGGCCAACGAGAGCCTGGGCCTCACCGCTTCCCAACACATCGAACGCATCTACGAGCACACCCGCGCCCCCATCTTCGACTGCGCACTGGTCAACACAGGTTCCTTTTCGCCGGAAACGCTGGCTCGTTACGCCGCCGAGGACGCTTCGCCCATCGTGCCCGACATCGAGCGCATTGAGGCCCTGGGCGTGCGCTGCATTGCCGGCGACTTCGCCAGCGAGGAGAGCGTCGTCCGCCACGCCCCCCGCCGCGTCACTGGAGCCCTGCTGGCTCTGGGCCGAACCGGCGCCGTCCTCCGCGCCGAATAAATTTCCCTTCCCCGCCCCATCCGCTGTGAATTAAAGTGGTGGCGCGCAGCCAGTCCTGCGCAATCATGCAGGAGGAAAGATGCGCAAGACCCGAGTTTGCATCATAGTGGCCTGTTGTCTCATCGGTCTGGCCGCCCTGGCCCAGGCCCAGTCGAAACAGAAACCCGGCCTTTGGGAAGTCACCAGTTCCGTGAACTTTGGCGGCTCGTCCATGCCGCAAATGCCGCAGATGCCCCCCAACGTGCAGTTGCCCCCCGGGGTGCAGATGCCGCAGGGCGGACCCATGGGCGGACCGCGCACCACCCAGGTCTGCGTCACCCAGGCCATGATCGACAAATACGGCGGCCCGTACTCCAGTCCGACGCGCGGCGATTGCCAGTTGACCAACATCTCCATCAAAGATAATGGCATGACCGCGAACATCGCATGCACCGGGCAAATGACCGCCACCGGTACCGTGGAGTCCATCTGGCCTGAACCAGACACCACCCAGACAAAGATGCACATGACGGGCACCATGCAGATGGGGCCGAACTCGCATCCCGTCGACATCACCATGCAGGCGAAATCCGTCTACAAGGGCCCCGACTGCGGCAGCGTCAAGCCCCTGCCCATGCCGCCCGCCAAGTAGGATGACTCGGCTGCGCCTGCAGCCAGGTGACGTTGCAGCTCACAATGGCCAGAGTGAACGCGTCGCTTGCTCTGGCCATTGCTCCGCCGCGGGATCGGCGCAGCTTCCTGCGGCGCCGGTCCCATTAAACTAAATCCATGATTCGCGTCTTTCGTTCGATTCCCGTGCAACAACTCAGGCTGCTCGTCTTCGATCTCGACGGCACCCTGATCGACTCGGCCCAGGACCTCTGCAACAGCGTCAACGCAACCCTGGCCCACTTCGGCCTCAAGCACCTCGAAGACACTGAGATTGCCGGTTTCATCGGCGACGGCGCGCTCATGCTCGTCCGCCGGGCCCTCGCCAAGGAGCACGGCTCACCCGTCGCCGAGGAGTTCCTGCAGACCGCCTATGCCTTTTTCCTCGACTACTACCGCGCCCACAAACTCGACTTCACCTACGCCTACGACGGTGTCCTCGAAGCCCTCACCGCTCTCAAGGACTTGCACAACCAGCCCCGCACCATGGCCGTGCTCACCAACAAGCCCGTCCGCCCGGCCCGCGACATTTGCGCCGCTCTCGGCCTGGCTCCTTACTTCATGCATATTTACGGCGGCAACAGCTTTCCCACCAAGAAGCCCGACCCCGAGGGCCTGCTCTCGCTGATGGCCGAAGCCGGCGCAACGGCGGAACAAACGGTCCTCATCGGCGACAGCCAGGTCGACGTCCAGACGGCCCGCAACGCCGGCGCCTGGGCCATCGGCTGCACCTTCGGCCTCGCCCCGGAGACCCTCGAGGCCAACCAGCCCGATCTGCTGGTCGATTCACCAAAAGACTGGACGACGGCCCTCAGTCCCGCGTAAAATCGATTTACGGCGGTAAGAGGCAGGGCTCCGGCGCCGCCACGAGCTCAAACCAAGGCGCGCAACTTACGCCCGCAGATTGCGACTGCGACCCTCTCGGCAGGCCAGCTCATTCTGAGAGCACGGTCGGACTGGGCGGTCCGCAGTTCGTGAACCTTCCCGGTACCAATTCCGCGCGAAGGATAAATTTTTCCTCCATTGGCATCCATCTGGCCCCCGGATGCATCGCATACTAGAAGTAGGGCCGATTTTGTTCGGAGTACGACCTATTCGCCTGAACGGCGTGGCCATCTTTGTTTTTCCTTGGAGATTTCGCTTCATGCGCTCTTTTGCTCTGGGACTTTTCCTGCTTCTTCCCGCCGCTGCCTTCGCTGCCAACGCCACCTCGTCCGCCGCTCCCACCGCTCCTGCCGTCCACGGCGTGGTTGCCGATCCCACCGGCGCCATTGTGCCCGGAGCCGAGGTTGACCTCGTCGATCCCAACGGCGCCCTCGCCGGCACCATTCACTCCGACGACGAAGGCAACTTCCAGCTCGTAGCCCCCCACGCCGGCAGCTTCACCCTGGTCGTCTCCGAGCCCGGCTTTGAAACCGTGCGCACCCCGGTGATTATCGCCGCGCCGTCCGCCGTCTCGGCCGCCGCTGCTCCTGCCGCCGCTGCCCTGGCCGCGCCCGTCCACATCGTCCTGCCCATCGCCGCCGTGGCCTCCACCATTCGCGTGAACGGCGACAACAGCGAAGACCTTACCGCCCCCGACGCCAATCACGACTCCTCGGTCATGACGTCGTCCGACCTGAAGGCCCTGCCCATCTTCGACAACGACTACGCCTCGGCCATGAGCGCCTTCCTCGACCAGAACGTCAGCGACACCGGCGGCACCGGCCTCATGGTCGACGGCGTCGAAGCCAACCGCGCCACCGTCTCCGCCTCCGCCGTGCAGGAGATCCGCATCAACCAGGACCCCTACTCCGCGCAGTACTACTGGCCCGGCCGCGGGCAGATGGAGATCATCACCAAGTCCACCGCCGACCACTACCACGGCCAGTTCAACTTCCTCTACCGCAACTCGGGCATGAACGCGCAGAACGCGCTGGCCCCCTCCAAGCCCTTCGAGCAGCGGCAGAACTACGAGGGCCACGTCACCGGCCCCATCCCCCACGCGCCCAAGAGCAGCTTTCTCGGCTCCTTCAATCGCGTCCTCTACGACCAGGACTCAGTAGTCAGCGCAACTCTCGCGCCCACCGCGGCCGACCCCACCGGCGCTTACAACTCCAACGTCTACGCCCCGGCCCGCGACACGGAATTCTCGGCCCGCGTCGCCCACCAGTTCCGCATAGGCGCGTCGGGCTACGTACAGTACAGCTACCAGGACTCGACGGCGCAGAACCAAGGCGTGGGCGGGCAGACGCTGGCCGCCGCCGGCTACAACAACCGGTACCGCGAAGACGACTTCGTCGCCCACCTCGACCAGACGCTGAACGCAACTATGCTCAACCAGGTCTCTCTCGTCGGCGAGCGCGACTCCAACCGCAACAGCAACGTTGCCGAGAGCCCGCAGATCAACGTTCCCGGCAACTTCCTCTCGGGCTCCGCGCAGGCCGACTCGCTCGGCACCGAATTCAACGTCCGCGTCTACGACATGATGACCTGGACCCGCGGCCGCAACATGATCAAGCTCGGCGCCGGCACACCCCACATCGACCGCCGCGCCTTCGACGACAACACCAACTCCCTCGGCACCTACGTCTTCGGCCCCACGCTCGCCTCCGACGGCGTCACCGTCCTCCAGACCGCGCTCCAGAACTACGCCGCCAACCTGCCCTCCGCCTACACCCAGAACACCGGCCAGGTCCACTTCGTCTACCACCAGCAGGAGATGGGCGCCTTCATTCAGGACCAGTTCAAGGTCAACACCCGCTTCCAGATCACCCCCGGCCTCCGCTACGACTGGCAGAACTTCCTCGCCACCCGCCGCCTCGGCTTCTCTCCCCGCGTCAGCTTTGCCTGGATGCTCAGCGAGGACTCGAAGACCGTCGTCCGCGGTGGCGGCGGCATCTACTATGACCGTTTCGGCTCCGGCCCGCTGCTCGATCTGGCCCGCTATGGCGACGCCGCCCGCCGCGCCCTCGTGCTCTCGCTCAACCCCGCCACGCTGCCCGCCACCGGGTGCGTGCCCATCGCCAACTGCCTCACCCTCACCGCGCAGCCGCCCTCGCTGGCCGAGTTGCAGCCCAACGCCAAAATCCCCTATCAAATCCAGTACGGCCTCTCCATCGAGCGCCAGCTGGGCGAGAAAGCCACCGGCGTGGTCAGCGTCTATTCCGCCCGCGGCGTCGACTCCTTCCGCTCTGTCGACATCAACGCGCCCACGCCGCAGTCGGGTTACACCGTCCGGCCCAATCCAGCGTACGGCCGCATCCGCGAGATGCAGCCCGAGAGTTCCTGGCGCGGCGACGGCATTGACATCTCCTACCGCGGCCGCCTCAACAAGTACTTCACCGGCTTTGGCCGCTACACCTGGTCCCACTACGACTCCAACACCGGCGGCATCGGCTGGTTCCCGCAAAACCAGTACGACCCCAACGACGAGTGGGCGCGCACCAACTGGGACCGCCGCAACCGCCTCGGCATGTACGCCATGTTCCAGCCGGAGAGCGTCTTCAACCTCTCAGCGGGCATCTTCGCCAATAGCGGCACGCCCTGGACCGTCCTCACCGGCACAGACGCCTACGGCGACGGCCTGTTCAACACCCGCCCCGACGGCGTAGCCCGCAACACCGAGACCATGCCCTCCTACGTCGACCTCGACCTGCGCTGGGGCCACGACTTCGCCATCACCCCCGACAAAGACGAGGAAGCCCCGCGCCTCGGCTTCTCCGCCGGCGCCTTCAACCTGCTCAACCACCCCAACCCCACCGGCATCGACCCGGTAGAAACCTCCAGTGACTTCGGCCAGGTAACCTCGGTCGCGCCCCCGCGCCGCATCCAGCTAGGCATGCGCTTTCAGTTCTAGCGCCATGCTCCCAACGCGCTCCGCTTGACGCATCTGTTATCCTGGGCGGCCCGTAAGCTCTGTCAGCCTGAGCCGCTTCACTTGCGTCGGCGAGTTACGGCGGGAAGGAATAGGGGCCTCGCGCAGCGCGAATGCTCCGTGCCACATCCTCTTCGCGTTCTCTGCGGAAAGTGTGGGAAGCCACAAGCCCCGTTTCTTCAGGAGCGGCCCCGGAGCGCGACGAACGGAAAGCTGCAGGGCCTGCGCTGCGGGGAAGCGCGCCACATCCTTGAAATTCGCTTCGGATTTGAGACTCAATACACGAAGCGTCCCTACTGCCCGCGCGGCTCTCCGGTGGGCGAAAAAGCTACGCCGTTCATCGCGTCCCCTGAAGCCAGCACATCCCTGAGCCGCTCCGCATTGGCCCCGCTGCGCTCCTCAGCCGCCTTCAGTAGTCGCACCGCGCTCGCCGGCGTCGAGTCGGCCGGAAGCCGGAAGATCCAGGGCACGTTGGTTGAAGTCAGCGCCTTGTCGTTGCTCAGCGCCACCACCGGCACAAAGCTCTTCAGAGCCAGTTGCTCGGCCAAGTGGCTGGCATCGCGATCGAGCGCCACAATCGCCAGGGCATGCTCGTCCATCAGCGCATGCACCAGTTGCGTCGACGCCGCACCCCAGTTCTGGCCGCTTTCAACCGGCAGCAGCGTCCACTCCCGTCCCTGCGCCCTTCCATCCGCCAGCGCAGCGACCACATCAGGCGACCGCGCAATCTCCGCCGCCCGCGGCCCAAAAAGCACCACCTTCACTGCCCCCGCAGGCACGTCACTTGTGTGCGGCCCCGCGTAGCCCACGCCATCCTCACCGACGACTGCATACGGTGTTTGCGCCGCTGAGCCTTCTGGCTGCTCACGCAGCGCTCGCCCCACCGCAGGTGGCTGCGCTTCGGCGGGAGTCACTGGCGCGGCAGGAGCCTGGGGTGTCTTCTCCATCGTGGCCACCCGGTACGTAACCGCCCCGTTGTGCACCGTCCCCAGATACATCGGCGCAACGTTCTTCTGGTTCGGATCGAAGACCATGTGCCCGGTCACGCCGTCGTACTGCTCGATATTCGCCAGCGCATCGTGAATCCGCGCCCGATTCAGACCCGCCTTGCAGATCGAATCCAGCAGCATGTTCATCGCGTCGTAGGCCAGCGACGCAAACTGCTCAGGCTTCTCGTGGAAGCGGTCTTCAAACCGCTTGTTGAACTCCAGCCACCGCGGGTCCTGCCGCGTGGGATCGTAGGGAAACACCGCCTCGTACCCCTCGGCCGCATCGCCCGCCGCGGCCAGCATATCCGGCCCCAGAGTACGATAAGCGCCAAAGACGCGCTGCTTCATCCCCGCCGCTTTCATCTCCTTGAGAATCGCCGCCGTCTGCGCCTGGTCGGCCCACAGCACAATCGCGTCCGCCCGCGACGAGCGAATCACCCCGAGCTGCTTGGTAAAATCCGTGTCGCCCGGCATGTACTTCTGCTCGATGACGATGGGGTGGCCCAGCCGCCGCGCGGCATCGCGCAGCTTGAGTACGCCAAAGCGCCCGTAGCGGCTGTTCACCCTCAGAATCGCCACGCGCTTCATGCCCAGCTCGGTAAAGATGTGCCGCGCCAGCGTCAGGCACTGCACCCGGTCGTCCTGCAGATTGGTAAAGAACCACGGAATATACGTCTCAGGAATCGTCGGGTCCGTCGACGCCGAATTCACAATCGGAATCTCGGCCCTGAGCGCCACTCGCAGCGCAATGTGTGTCGACTCGGAGCTGATCGATCCGAAGATCGCCCAGTCCTGGTCGTCGTACACCATCTTCACGGCTTCATTCGACGCCGAGCCCCAGATGGTCGGGTCCGTCGGCCGGTCGTCGCCGTAGACCGTCTTGGCCTGCCAGTTGTCGTAGTCGTTGTGCTCCATCAGCTTGAAGGGTTTGCCCCCATAGCCGCCGCGTGCGTTGGCCTGTTCCACAGCCAGTTGCGCGCCGTGCAGCATGCGCTGACCAAACACCGACTCAGGATTCGGAGCCACCGGCCCGAAGAATCCGATCCGCACCTCGGTCAGATTCTTCGGCTCGGGAACGTCGCGTCCCGCACCCGAATAAATATTGGGATGGGTGTAGTTGAGGTCGTAGGGCGCCGCGAACTTCGCATACGGGCTCAGGTCCGCGGGCTCGCCTGCGTACGGCGCAACCACGCGATCCTTCGGCGGTCCCGGCGGATGCGCGCCACACTCGCAGACTTTGACGCCGTTTGCCGCGGCCTGATTCGCGTCCTGCGCCGCGCCGCTCACGCCAAGAGCAAAGATGCAACCCGCAACCAGCAACCATCCCTGACGCATTCCAACTACCTCTTGCTCTCTTCCTTCTTGTCCGTGCGGAACATCGCGATCGCCTCAATCTCGATCAGCAGTTCCGGCCGGCAAAGGTGCGCCTGGATTCCCGTCGAAGCCGGCAGCGGGTCGAGCCCCTGCTCCTTGAAGAAAGCCGTGCGCCCCGCGTTGAAGACGTCGTAGTCGCGATCGATGTCGCGCAGGTAGCAGGTGGTGCGCACAATGTCGTGCCAGGTTGCGCCTTCGCTCTCCAGCAATCCCGTGATGTTGTCGAAGGTGCGCCGCAACTGCGCGGGAAAGTCGCCGATGTGTACGCTCTTCCCGTGCTCGTCGATCGACGCAGTCCCCGAGATCAGCAGGATGCAGACCCCGCCGATATCGATCCGCATGCCGCGTGAAAACGAGCTCGGCTTGGGGTAGGCGTAGGCTTCGTTGAGCACGCCGTGGTTGGTCATGGCGCGCTTTTCGATCGGTGCGTGTGCAATGGCTTCAAGAATATCTGCGAATGCATTCATGATGGTGAATCTCCTTATTCCTTTTGTCGAATTCCGTGGCTCAAGCCCTTGGCGGTCGCGACCCATATGTTGTCTCCATCAAAGTCGATCCCAAGTACATAGTTGTGCGCCGGCGCAGTGGTTACTGGTACAGATGTCACCTTGCCTGCTGCGTCGCGCACTGTCATCTCCGGCTTCCCGTCCGTGAGCGAGGGGCGATACACGGCCCAGTTCACTCCATCGTAGTAAGCCAGCCCCTTGTCTGTGCAGAACCAGGCGCGCTTGGAGTCCACGCCTTTCAAAAAATTGATGAAATTCGAGGGAAGTCCGCTGTCCTTCGTCAAAAAATTGTGCCAGTAGCGCCCGTCGTACCGGCTCGCCCCAAAGTACGTGGCAGCCCAAAGAATATTGTCTACATAACTGACCGATGTGACAATCTCGTGGATCAGTCCCTGATCCTTGAACAGCACTATCTCGTTTTCGCCGTCCGGGTCCTCGTACTTGTCCCATCGCCCTGTCTTCTGATCATATTCGAGGACGCCGCTGCCCCACACCGCGTAGTACACCTTGGCCGGCGTTGCGGAAACCCCATACGTCCAAATCTCGATCATGGGCGTGTTGCGCTCGTTGTAGAGCGTCCACTGTCCGGTGCGCAGATTCAGCTTGCAGCCGCCCGCCGCCGTC
>DATNHL010000216.1:0-3966 GCA_035604995.1 Occallatibacter sp.
AGGGGCACATGTTCTCGATTCGATTGGTCAAGCTGATCGAGGCCCACGCCGACAAGCTGGCGCAGGGGTTGATGCACAGCCTGCAAAGCTCGCCGCGAGCGAGCGAGCTGTTGCGCAAGGTGCCTGCCGACGAGCTCAAGAGCCGGGTGCAGGAGATCTATCGCAATCTCGGCGACTGGTTGCTGAACAAGACCGAGTCGGAAATCGAAGAGAGATACACTGGGTTGGGCATGCGGCGGGCGCGGCAAGGCGTCCCTTTCAGCCAGTTCATGTGGGCGATCACTCTCACCAAAGAATATTTGTGGGAACACCTGGAGAGCGAAGGCTTGCTGGAGCAGCCCATCGAGCTGCTCGGTGAGCTGGAACTGCTCCACGATCTGGAGCGTTTCTTCGATCGGGCCATCTACTTCGCTGCCGTGGGCTATGAGAGCGCGGTCCGGCACGAGGCCGCGCACCGGGTAGCCGTTCCCGCGGCCGCGCGGCGATGATCGGTCAACCGCCTGAGCAACACGGAGGTCATTATGCCCATCCACACGCTGACGGAGCTGCTGGACCGTCAAAATATCAAGTACACGATCATCACGCACTCGGTAGCCTACACCGCCCAGGGGATCGCGGCTCTGGCCCACATTCCCGGCCAGGAGCTGGCCAAGACCGTGATCGTGAACCTCGACGACACCCTGGCCATGGCGGTCCTGCCGGCTTCGGGCCAGGTGGACCTGGCAACCCTGCGGGTGGCGACGGGGGCAAAAACCGCCACCCTCGCCGGGGAAAAGGACTTCCTGCACCGCTTCCCGGGATGCGAGACCGGGGCCATGCCTCCGTTCGGCAATCTCTACGGGATGAGCGTTTTCGTGGATGAGAGCCTGACGAGAGCCCAGGAGATCGCCTTCAATGCCGGGTCGCATCGGGAACTGATGCGGCTTGCCTATGAAGACTTCGCCCGGGTGGTGCAGCCGAAAATCCTGCGGTTTGCTCTGCCACGGAGGCGAGCCGCCTGATGCTCGTGGGCTTGGCTTAGGAACACTGCCTCATGCGCACCGAACTGCAAAACTCGGCAGCGACCAGGAATAATTCCGCGCGGGCACCGACCGGCGTTGACCCTCTCGATGCCAGCCGCCATGGTGAGGTGACGCGGGAGTTCGAGAACTTCCTCCGCGTCCGCATCGTGGGGCAGGATGCCGCCATCGACGCGGTCACCGAGATGTACCAGATGTTTTTGGTGGGCATGAATCCTCCCGACCGGCCGGTCGGCAATTTGCTGTTCCTGGGGCCCACGGGCTCGGGCAAGACCTACGTGGTCGAAGTCGCGGCAGAAGCGCTGTTTGGCAACCGCCACGCTTTCCTCAAGATCGACTGCGCCGAGTTCCAGGAATCCCACGAGATTGCGAAGCTGATCGGTTCTCCGCCCGGCTATGTGGGACACGGCGAGACCCAGCCGGTGCTGACCCAGGAAGCGTTGAACCGGTGGCACACGGAAAAACTCAAGCTTTCCCTGCTGCTGCTGGACGAGATCGAAAAGGCCTCAGCCGCCTTGTGGCAGCTCCTGCTGGGCGTTCTCGACAAGGGTAGTCTCACCCTGGGCTCCAACCGGCAGGTGGATCTTTCTCAGACCCTGATCTTCATGACCTCCAACCTGGGCGCCGCCGATATGAGCGGCCTGATCGAAGGCGGCATGGGTTTCGTCGCCCACCCCACCGCCGTGGATGCCAGCCTGGACGAGAAGATCCGGCGCACGGCGGAGGAAGCTGCACGGCGGAAGTTCTCTCCGGAATTCATGAACCGGCTGGACAAGATCGTGGTCTTCAATACCCTGCGCCCGCAGCACCTCGAGCAGGTCCTGGAACTGGAGCTGGCGAAGGTGCAGCAGCGCATTACCCAGGCCGCGGGCCCGACTCACTTCACGTTCCGTTGCTCTCCCGAGGTGAAGCAGTGGCTGCTTCGGGAAGGGACTGATCCGAGGTATGGCGCCCGCCATTTGAGGCGCGTGATTGAGCGCAGTATCGTTTATGCGCTCGCCAACCTCGTGGCAACGAGCCAGGTGATCACCGGTGACCGCATCCATATCAATTTGAACCCCGATGGCACCCTGGAATTCATCAAAGCCGCAGTCGCCGCGAGTAGCAATGCGGCTGTGGGCTAGGAGGGAGCCATGAAAGCCGTTCTGTTCGTCGACGATAATGAAGTGTTGTGCCGGTTGACTTGCGACATCCTGCGCATGGAAGGCTATCACGCCGTTCCCGCACTCAACGCGGCGGAAGCGCTGACGGCGTTCGACATGGAGAGTTTCGACATCGTGATCACCGATCTGCGCATGCAGGGTATGGATGGCCTGGAGCTGGCGCGGGTCATTCATCACAAGAAACCGCAGGTACCGGTCATCCTGGTAACCGCTTACGGGCCGGTCGAAGGCGACGATATCGAGGCCTGCCTTCCCAAGGAAGACTTGTTCCCAAAGCTTCTAGAGAGGATTCGTCTGTGCCTTTCCGAAGCCGAGGCCGGCAATGTCGGGGCCTTGAACGCGCGGTAGATCGCGGTGGACTGGGCCGGAGTGTCTGCGGCGGGCGGCGGCGCACCAAGTGCATAGCTAACGCACTAAAGTGATGTCCGTCACAGACCTGCGTTCATCATTCCTCGGACAATCTCTAGTCTTTGTCTTTTGAGTGGTCAGCGCCGCGCGGCAAGACTGCCGCTCGCATGAGGTGGAATTGTGAAACAAGTGGTTCTGCTCGCATTGGCAGCAGTTCTCCTGGCCGGCACGGGATTCGGCCAGCAAACCATCACCATCGGATTCACCGAGTCGAAGACCGGCGCTTTAAACGTCGACTCGACCGAACAATACCGCGGATTCGAATTGTGGCGCGACCAGATCAACGCGGCCGGCGGCTTTAAAGCCGGCGGCAAGAGCTACAACGTAAAGTTCGCCAGCTACGATGACGAGTCCAACTCCAAGCGGGTGCAGCAGCTCTACACCCGCATGATTCTGGAGGACAAGGCCGACTTCCTGTTCAGCCCTTTTTCATCGCCACTCACCGCTACGGCTGCGGTGGTGACGGAGCAGTACGGCAAGATCATGCTCACCACCGGCGCCGCCGAAGGAAAAACCTACACCTTGGGGAACCACTTCCTGTTCCAGATGTTCGCGCCCGCGCCTGAGTATCTAAAAGTTGCATTAGATGCCTTGAAAGCCAAAGACCCCAAAGCCACCGTTGCCTTTGTCTATGAGGACGCCTCGTTCTCGGTGGCGGTGGTGACCCCGGCCAAGGCCTATGCGCAGCAACTCGGGTTCAACGTGGTGTTCACCGAAGCCTACGCGCCCGCCACCACCGACTTCAGCGCCATCATCGACAAGGTGATCAACTCCAAGGCGACGGTGCTGCTGGGCGGCGGCCACTACGCCGACGGCTCTACCCTGGCGCGGCAACTCTACGGCCACAAGGTTCCCCTGAAGATGCTCACCTTGCTGGTGGCGCCCGACAGCCCGCAGTGGGTGGAGCTGGGGGACGCCGCCGTGGGGGTTACGGTGCCCTCGCAATGGGCTGCGCAATCGACCTTCAAGTCGCAATACGGACCCAGCGGCGCTGACTTCGCCAAAGCCTACGCGGCGAAGTACAATACCCCCCCCAGTTACGAGTCGGCCGGTGGCTATGCTTGCGGGCTGATCCTGCAGCGCGCCATCGAACAGGCGGGCGGACCCGACTCGGGCAAGGTGGCGGCGGCGCTGAACTCGACCGACATCACCACGTTTTACGGGCGGACTCAGTTCGCGACCGCGGCCAACAATCACGGCTTGCAGGTGAGCCATTCCATGATTCTGGCGCAGTGGCGGAAGGACAAGTCCGGCAAGCTGGTGAAAGAGGTGGTGTGGCCGCTGGTCGGCAAGAGCGCCAATTTGGTGTATCCGATTCACTGAGGGTTCGCGGTTCAGCGCGGCGGTCCAGCTCTGGGCGCGGAGGGTGAGATATG
>DATNHL010000217.1:0-25114 GCA_035604995.1 Occallatibacter sp.
TCGTAGTTCTGGGCAAGCTTCGCGGCAATGTCTCCGCCACCGACCGCGTGGACATCCGCGCCGAGGGTGCTCTGACCGGCGATGTGGCCGCAGCCCGGATCAGCATCGAGGACGGCGCCTTCTTCAAGGGCGGGATCGACATCCGCAAGGCCGACGCCAAGCCGGCAGGCCCGGCTCCGGCCGTCGCCGAACCGGCCAAGACCGTCTAGCTCTTTTTAATTTCCGGCACGCTCCGGCAACGACACCCTTGCTTCGGCAGGGGTGTTTTTGTTTGCGGGGTGCTGCACGGTGCGGGCGCGTACTTTCGCGATCTATGGCAACTGGAGGGCGCGCAGGCGGTCAGGCTGGAGCGGAGCGCCTCGGGCAGGGGCGGGGATTGTTTTGTCTCCATCAACTACGACTGGCCGCAGGAGATCGACGAGGGAGAGTTTCTGCGGCGGATGCGGGCGAAGAGAAAGGGGGGCTGTCAGGGCGGGGGCGTGAGGGGTCTCTGATGGGAGGGGCGGTTTTTTGGCCACGACTCATGAGCAGTCCGCCTATCGCAGTTCGGGACCTCGCAGTGTGTCGTTTTCCGCGAAGCCCTTTTCAAGTTCGCGCCGGACTTCAGGGGTATCTTCCTGAAGGCCGCACCGCGGCAAGCCGATCTCCGGCTCATTCGTCGCATCGTTGGCAGGTCCGTAAAGTTCCGGGGTTCCGTAGAAACCCTCGACAGGCAGGATCACATAGCGCTTGCCCGCTTGAAGGTGTTCCGCCAATTCAAAAGGGGGAAGGTTCAATTCCCCACCAAAAGTGCGGACTTTCAGCGTCGAGCCGACGGGCCAACGCGATGTGCCCTTCAGGTATGTAACCACCCGGACTGTTGCTTCCTTGTTTGAGGAGTCGTAATCGTCTGTTTGCGAGGTTGAACCTCCATCGACAACTAGCACCGTGCCGGAATCCCGTGCCAGAGCCCAAAGAGGAATGTCGCACGCCTTGGGAGGCAGCGATTTGGACTGCTGATGAATGGCGTACTCTTCATCGTCGTGATAGATATGCCAGTCCTTCGCGGCCGGCAAGAAGTCTTCCGGCAACTTGCAAGAGAAAAGCCGCGTGAGGCACGACATGTCAAAGGATGTGAGCCGCTCAATCTCAGCTTGCGGCGTATGCGTGGAGTAGGTGATTCCGACCATCATGCAATTCTCACAGCCGCCTGGCCTACCCGCCTTATAGTAGGGATGCTGGGCCAGATCGTCATCTGCGCCACGCACATGCCCACCGCCCTCGGTGTCACGGAGCGCCTGCTGGCTGGTCGCCCCCACGATAAGGAGGTAGCCTTCGTCTTCGGGGGCTAGTAAATTCGGCGGGACTTGAACGTTGACGTAGACGTTGGTCCTCCAGATGGTTCCGTCTTGGACAACAAACGCGAAATAAATGATGGAGTATCGGCCCCCCAGCCAGCGGTAGAGGCTGTAAGCCTTGTGGCGTATCAGCCAATCGAGCGTTTCTGGTTTGAGAAAATGAAAGGCGCGCTCACTTTCATCCGTCAGCCTGATCGCGTAACGACAATCCTTCGCCGTGCAGGTTCCGTCGTAGTGCCCCCACGCGCCCCAGCGGTTCATTAACTGTTGAGCGTCGGCCCAGTTGCTTTGGTAGAGGCGAATCTGGTGCATGTCGGCCATCAGGCGTTCAGCGCGCCAGCGAAGCAGGAGCTGCTGAAGCTGGACCGCCGCGAATGCGATCTGGACCAGAGCCAATGCGGCCATAAGAGCAACCCGGAGAATGCGCAGAGTCCACTTCATGGGGGTCATTATTCACTTAGACACCGAGGGGCGTGAAACTGCTCCGGGCTGCAGCGCGCGGCGTCAAGACGGCGATCTTCCTGATTTCGAGGATGGGCATATCCATTTTCACCCATTTTCACCCAATTGTCTCCATTGAATATCTGATTGGGAACCCTGTCCGGGAATGCGTGTTCCTGAGGCTGCTTATCCCAGGCCCAGGCGCTTCATGGCCACCCTGGGCAGGGCGGAGCCGGTCTTTTCGAGGACCCACCTGGCGACGGCCAGCCAGAGAGCGCAGCCGAGGAGCAGCAGGGCGAGGTCTGTCCAGCGGATTTGCGCGGCGAGGTGGGGATGGAAGAGGGGACCGGGCAGGAGGGCGAGGCCGAAGAGAACAGCCCAGACGGCGGCGCCGGCGGTGAATGCGGCGGCCAGGCAGCGGCCAAGCTCGGCGTAGTCGAGGCTGGCGAGGGAAACCATGCGGCGCTGGTGGAGCAGGACGGCGATGGTCAGGGTCTGGAGGGCGATGCCGAGGTCGGAAGCGACGGCCAGGCCCATGGCTCCGTGCCAACGGTAGAAGGCCGCGTAGATGGGCCAGGAGATTAGCGTGACGGCGGTTCCGGCGGCCATGGGGACGAAAGTGTTGCCCGCGGCGTAAAAGGCGCGCGCGTAGATGGCCTGCGCGGACCAGAGAAACATGGCGACGGAGAAGACGGCGAAGTAGGCGGCGCACTCGCGGGCGTCGCCGGAAGAGAAGCGGCGGCCGATGAAGAGCAGTTCAACGAGCGGGGCGGCGAGGGCAACCATGCCGGAGGTTGCGAGCAGGCCCAGGGCGGCTACGCGGGAGACCGAGTCGGCCACGCTGACGGCGAACTCGTAGCGTTTTTCCTGCGACCAGAGGCTGGCGAAAAACGGCATGGAGGCCGCGCCGGCGGCCTGCGCGAGGACGGCCATGGGCGCGGTGAAAAGCTGCTTGGCATAGCTCATGAGCGAGACTGCGCCGCTGGTGGTGGAGGCGAAGTGAGCGATGATCCAGCCATCGGCAGTGACCAGCGAGACGCCGACCATGAGGGGAAGAGAGAGGCGCACCCACTCGCGCAGTCCTTCATCTTCGGTGTCGAGAATTGGCCGGTAGCGCGTGCCAGCGCGGCGGGCGAAGAGCCAGTTGAGGAAGAACGGCCCCAGGAATGCGCCCGCGACCGTGCCGATGGCCAGCGAAGAGACGCCGATGCGCCGGGAGAGCAGCAGGCCGCCGACGATGGTTCCCAGGCCGTAGATGAGCGGGGCCACAGCCTGCACGCTGAATTGCTTGCGCACCAGCAGAACCGCGCCGAAGACTCCGCCGGCGAAGAAGAACAACTGCGCGGGAAGCAGAATGCGCGTGAGGTGGACGCAGAGGGCTGCTTTCTCAGCATTGAAGCCGTTGAACCACCAGCGGATGTACCAGGGTGCGAAGATTTCGGCCAGCACGATGGCGCTGCCCAGCACCAGGTACATGGTGGTCAGAATCACCGACAGCGAGCGCTCGCCCTGCTCTTCGCGGCCGGTGTCGCGATAACGGGTGAGGATGGTGACGAAGGTGATGGAGGCGGCCCCGCCGACGAGGAAGTAGGAGATCATGTCGGGCAGGACAAAGGCGGCGTTGAGGGCGTCCGCTTCGACCCCGCGGCCAAAGAGCCAGACGATGTATTGGACCCTCACCAGGCCGATGATGCGCGACAGGAAGGTGGAGACCATGAGGATGACGGTTGCCGAGAAGGCGCTGTGGGTGTGCGAGGGGCGCAGCAGTCCCAAAGCGCGGGCCCACCGGGAGTGCGCAGGCGGGGAGGGTTGAGTTGGAGGCGAACCGGCCACTGGAGTTGATTCTATCGGGGGCGTCTGCCTCCGAGGCCCGGATTATGAGCTGCGGGACCTTGAAGGTATCTGTTCTTTCCACCCATGGCGATGTCGGGAATTGCGGTGCAACCGCCCTGTTTCCCGAGTATTCTGTCCGTTGGAGGCACTGCGTGCGGCGGACTTTCTGGTTACGATTGGTGCTCTGGATTGGGGTCGGGGTGAGCGCTTCGGCCCAGACCATTCACGGGCGCGAGGGCATCGTGCTGCCTGCGCCGCCGCCGGTTGAGGCTGTGCCGGTGAGCGACGATTATTTCGGAACAAAAATCGCCGACAGCTACCGCTGGCTGGAGGACGCCAAGAGCCCGGAGACGCGCGAGTTCATCGACGCGGAGAACGCGTACACGGCTCGCTACATGAAGCAGGCGAGCATACGGCCGCAGGCGCTGGACGACCTGGATGCGCTGGAGAACGTATCGGAGGCGGGCGCGCCGATCGAACGCGCGGGCAGCTATTTCTTCCGCAAGCGGCTGGCCGGGGAGCAGCAGTTCTCGATTTATGTGCGGCATGGGTGGGTGGGGTCGCCTCAAAAAGGCTCGCCGGAGAAGGGCCCGGCTGGAAAGAACCCTGCCGGCGCGAATTCTGCGGCCGTGAAGCCGGATGAGCGCCTCGTTGATCCCTCGAAGCTGACGCGCGATCCGAACACTTCGGTTGGAATTGACGATGTGTCTCGCGACGGGTCGCTGCTGGCTTACTGGATACGGCAGGGCGGCGCGGACGAGGCCAGCGTTCACGTTCTGGATGTGAAGACCGGCAAGGCGCTGGAGGACGAGCTGCCAGCGGCCCGGTACCTGAGCGTTGCGTTCGCGCCGGATGGGCAGAGCCTCTACTACGCGCGCAACGACAAGCAGGGCACGCTGCTCTACCAGCACGTTCTGGGGACGCGCATCGCACGCGACACGCTGATGTTTGGCCACGAGTTCAGGGGGGAGCCGCTGGAGGGGAACGATTTGTTCTCGGGTGTGGTGACCGACGATGGGCGGTACCTGGTGGTGGAGATCAGCCGCGGAGTTCCGGCGCGGCGGGAGGACATTGTCTTTCGCGACCTGACCAAGCCGGACTCGCCTTTCGATGTGCTGGTCTGGGGGCTGGACTCGCGGTTTCACGCCATCTGGGCCAGAGGCGCGTGGTACGTGAAGACCGACTACCAGTCGCCTAAGGGACGGATTTTGAAGGCCGATCCAGGGATTCTGCCCGACGTGTGGAAGACGATTGTGCCGGAGGGGCCGGACGTGATCGATGCATGGTCGATTGTGGGCGGCAAGATCTATTTGAACCGGCTGAAGGATGTGAGGACGGAGACCTCGATCTATGCGCTGGATGGGAAGCAGGCCGGAACGGTGGAGTACGAGGGGATCGGCACGGCCTCGGCAGTGGGCGGGCGCAGCACGGATCGGTACGGCTATTTTTCGTTCTCTTCGTACATTGTGCCGCCGACCATCTACCGGCTGGATACGGTGACGGGCAAGCGCGAGGTGTTTTTCCAGTCGAAGGCGCCGTTCGAGACCAGCGAGTACGAGTTGAAGCAGGTGTTCTTGAAGTCGAAGGATGGGACGCGGGTTCCCATGTTCATTGCCGGCAAAAAGGGGCTGAAGATGGACGGGAGCGAGCGGCTGCTGATGACCGGTTACGGCGGCTTCAACCAGAGCGTGACGCCGCGCTGGAACCCGGCCTGGGCGTGGTGGATGGAGCAGGGCGGCTGGTTTGCCGTGCCCAACCTGCGCGGCGGCGGCGAGTATGGCGAAGCCTGGCACGAGGCGGGAATGTTTTCTGGTAAGCAGAACGTCTTCGACGACTGGTTTGCCGCGGCGGAGTTTCTGATTGCCGACAAGTACACTGCGCCGGAGCACTTCGCCATTTCGGGCCGGTCGAACGGTGGGCTGCTGATGGGGGCTTCCATTACCCAGCGGCCGGAGCTGTTTTCGGCGGTGTGGTGCGGCTATCCGCTGCTGGACATGCTGCGCTACCAGAAGTTCAAGGTGGGCTCCTACTGGACCACGGAGTACGGCACGGCGGAAAACGAGAAGCAGTTTGCCTATCTGCTCAAATACTCTCCTTACCAGAACGTGAAGGCCGGAACGGCTTATCCGGCGGTGATGTTCTTCACCGTCGACAGCGACACGCGGGTGGACCCGCTGCACGCGCGCAAGATGACGGCGCTGCTGCAGGCGGCGCCGTCGGGCGGTCGGCCGATTCTGCTGCACTATAGCCTTGCGGGCGGACACTCGGCCGGGGTGAGCGTAGACCAGCAGGTGCAGGACGACGCCGACCAGCTGACGTTCCTTTGGACGGAAACGGGACAGGCGGACAGGCGGGCGGCTCATCCGTAGGGAAATCCGTGCCAAGGTGCTGGACGCAGGGTTTTTCCGGGAAGACCGGCTTTTCAACGGGCAGCCTGATGGAGGAGGTCGAGGACGCCACGGCTATTTGCAGCCCCGGCGGCGTACCAGAAGTACCTGCGGGAGAGGTACTCAAGAGAATAGTCCGGGCGTAACCTCATGCCATTGGTAATCGTTTCCGATAAGGGAGGTGCGGGACCTGAGAAGCGCGCCCAAGGGGCGACGCCCCTGGCCAATACCGTGAAGATCGAGCGCGGAGAGATCGGGGAAGTCGCTTGCGGGCCCCTTCTAAGCCGGTAAGCAGAGGAAAGCCATCTCCGGCTGGGATCGTGCTTGCGAGAAAATCGCCGGGCCGGAGTGGACATGCCTCATGTAGAGTTGGAGACCGAAACAATCGATTCTGAACAGGAAGCTGCCCGGCTGGCCGCCCTGGCTTCAACAGGGATTCTGGATAGCGAACCCGAAGCCAGCTACGACGCCATCACACGTATCGCAGCAGAGTATTTCCAGGCCGTCTCGGCCGGCCTCGGTTTTGGCGACGAGGGCCGCGTTTGGATCAAATCGTCCTGGGGCCCGCACGTTCGCGAGTTGCCGCGGAAGAACTCCATCTTTGAACGGGTACTCGCGGAAAACGGTCCGGTCATCGACTCGGGCGCCTGGACGCAGGCCCAAATCGAGCAGCAGCCATTGGTCCCCAAGCTGCTGAACGCCGTCTTTTTTGCCGCGGCGCCGGTGCGCTCCCACGACGGCAAGATTCTCGGGGTGCTGACGCTCTTTTTCAGCGAGCCTCGTGGCGGACTGGTTCCGGATGAGCTGCGCATGCTGGAGAATCTGGCCGATATTGTGGCCAACCAACTGGAACTGCGCCGGATGCGCAATGCCTTTGCGTCCCACAGCAGTCGCCGGCCCCGCAACTCCACCGACAGTACAGGCGCAACACGCAGCTGGCCGCGCCATCACGATCTGCGCCGCGCCCTGGACCAGCGCCAGTTTGTGCTCTACTACCAGCCGGAAGTGGAACTGACGACCCGCAAGATCGTCGGACTGGAGGCCCTGATCCGCTGGGAGCATCCGGAGCGCGGGCTGATTCCACCCATGGAGTTCATTCCCCTGGCCGAGGAGAGCGGGATGATTCTGCCCATCGGCGACTGGGGACTCTCCGAGGCCTGCAATCAGATTCAGCGGTGGTGCCGCGAGGACAGGCGGCACCACTCGCTGCGTGTATGCGTCAACCTGTCCGCGCGGCAGTTCTCCCGCCACGGGCTGGCCGACCACGTCGAGGCCTTGCTGGTTCAATTCGGCATCTCCAGCCGCCAGCTGGGCCTCGAGATGACGGAGTCCAGCCTGATACCGAACATGCCGATTGCGCTGGAAGTGCTGGGCAGCCTGCGCCGGCTGGGCGTGTCGCTGCTGATGGACGACTTCGGCACCGGCTACAGCTCGCTGAACCACCTGCACTCGTTTCCGTTCGACGTGCTGAAGATCGACCGCTCGTTCGTGGGGCGGATGACGGAAGGGGATCAGCCCCTGCAGATTGTGCGGACCATCATCGAGCTGGCCCGGGTGTTGGGGATGGATGTGGTGGCGGAGGGAATTGAGACCACCGAGCAGTACCATCTGCTGCGGCAACTGGGCTGCCGGTTCGGGCAGGGGTTCCTGTTTGCTCGGCCCTTGTCGGCAGAGGCGGTGACCCGCCTGCTGCGGCTGCCTGGGAGGGTGTTGCCGGACCCGGAGGCGCTCGAGCTGGCCGCGAGTTGAGTGGGGCAGTCCCGATTTGGGATGAAACAACGGTGTTCCGCAACCGGAATGAGTGAGCCGGGCAGCCGCGGAATCTGCTCACGCCCGTGGGGCAGGGACCGGTATGCTGCAAGGCATGCAGCAGCCAAGCCCATCGGCGCCCTCCGCCGCCTCCGCCACATTTGCGGGTTTGCTGGCTTCGCTCGCCACACCGGCGCCAACGCGCAAGCCCGCCTGGAACGATGACGATCTTGAGGACGATGTGGCGACGCTGAGCTACGACCGCGCACTGCGCGCCCACGCCCGCTACAAAGCGCCCGAGCCCAACGACCGGCCACTCACCCAACCTCAGGATCCGGGATCTGCCCGCCGCTTTGAGGAGCCTCCAGCCGAGGCCGGCCTGGCCGCTAAACCGGCGGCCCCGCAGGGAGCGGCTCCCTCGAGCGCGGACGCGGAACCGGAGGCTGCGCACGACACTGCGACAGCGCAGGACTGGAACCTGAAATGCGCCAGCATCACGATCCGGCTGACCAAAGCAGAATGCGATCAGCTGCGCAAGCGCGCCGCGGAGGCAGGACTCACGGTTTCAGCCTACATGCGCTCCTGCACCTTTGAGGCGGAACGATTGCGGGCGCTGGTGAAAGACACATTGGCGCAGTTGCGGACTGAGCCAGGCAAAGCGGAAACGGCCGAAGCGGGTGGCGAGCGGCGGAGCTGGCGTCAACGGCTGGCCCGGTTGTTGCCACATCGGCGCGACGGCGAGGCTGCCGCCCAGGCCTGATCATTCGACTTCCAGCAATAGGCATTTCAGGTATTCGGTTTCCGGCAGGTTGAGGACCACGGGGTGGTCGAGTGCGGCGCCGCGGCGCTCCAGCAGGCGCACACGCCGGCCGGCATCGACTGCGGCTGAAGCCACGGTGGCTTCAAGCTCTGCCCAGCCAACGTGGTGCGAACAGGAGCAGGTGACCAGCAGGCCGCCGGGGCGGAGCATCTTGAGGGCGCGCAGGTTGAGCTCCTTGTAGCCGCGCAGGGCCCCCTCGACCGCGCGGCGGGTTTTGGCGAAGGCGGGTGGATCGAGAACGATGGCGTCGAAGGTCTGGCCGGAGTCGGACCAGCCGCGGAGGATCTGGAAGGCGTCGCCCTCGACCCAGTCCACCTCAGCTTTCATACGGGCGCGGTTGGCGGCGAAGTTGCGCTCGGCGACTTCAAGCGAGGAGCGGGAGGCGTCGATGCCCGTGACCTGGGCGCAGACCTGGGCCAGATGGAGGGCAAAGCCGCCCTGGTAGCAGCAGACGTCGAGGGCGCGGCCAGTTGTGCCAAGGGTCTGTGCCCAGCGCTCGGCGGCGGCGTAGTTGTCGCGCTGGTCGAGGAAGGCGCCTGTCTTCTGCCCGGCATTGGCATCGTATTGAAACAAAAGGCCGTTGAGGCGGAACTGGGTGCTGGTGGCCCCACCCGCGCCACTTGGAGCCTCGCCTTCAGCGGCGAACAGAGGCTCCAAATTGGGCGCGCTGAGGCCTTCCAGCTCTCGCATGCGGGGGTCGGGGCGCTCGAGAATGGCGGCGGGGGATAGCTCTTCGCGGATGACGCGCACACAGACTTCCCGCACGGCGGTTGAATCCACGCCTTTGGCAAGAAGCTGCAGAATCACGAGGTTGCCGTACTTGTCTGCCACCAGGCCGGGGAGTTCGTCGGCCTCGCTGAAGCAGAGGCGGCAGGAGTCGGTCTGGTCATTGAGCAGGGGTTTGCGCCGGTGAATGGCGTGGCGGAGGCGGACGGCGAGCAGATCGAGCCAGGCCGGCTCGCCGATGGCCTCGCGGGAGATCAGCCGCAAGGCGATCTGCGAGGAGGGGCTGTAAAGCGCGGTGCCGAGCAGAAGGCCGCGGGAGTCGGCCACGGGCAGGAGCGCGGGCGGGTTGTCTGATGCGTTTGCGGGCAGTTCAATTGACTCGATGTCGGAGGCGTAGACCCAGAGATGGCCGGCACGCAGGCGGTCGGCGGCGCGGCGGTTGAGGAGGGCGCCAAGGCTGGGTCTGGGGCTGCGGGCGGGCGGTTTCGGCTGCGGGTGGGGTGGTAAGGAGGGCTGGCCCCCGGGGTACACCTCTCGCTCGAGTTCGCGGCCTTCCAAGCGTTTGACAAGGGGAGGTTTCTCGTGAATCCGGTCAAAAGGCGCCTGGGGCTTGAGTTTGCCAGGCGCCTTTTGATTCGAAACAGGTCGTGGGTTGCGCGGCTTCATCTTTTACTCCCTTGACCGGGAGCGAATGGGCCGCCGGCCCCTACTTCACCTGAAGGGTCTCCAGGTAGCGGCTCAAATTGCTGATTCTGAGCATCCTGTCCTGGGAGTTTGTCTGGTTCATCTTACCAAGGATCGGTCCCCATACGGGCATCTCGGCCGTTCCGTGCGACGCAATCTGCGCACCGTTCTGCAGCACCGTAACGATGTGGGTATCGGGGAATTTTCCGTGGTTGTTCCTGCTGAGGACCGTCAAGTCGGTGGGCGGCGCCTTCAACGCGGCGGCAACGGGCCCCTGGCCTCTGCCGTCCACGCCATGACACGGCGCGCAATAGTTTGAGTACATTTGCTTGCCACTGGTTGGCGAGGTCTTGTTCACAGGAATGGTTACTTTTGCATTGGATTGATCTGCATAGCTCATACCCACCGCCAGCGTTGCGGTCAGGGCTGTAACTAAGAGGTGCTTCAACATAAGTTCCTCGGTTCTGGACCCTTAGTCCGAAGGGGACTTTACTCCTTGGTTGGGGTACTTAGGATGTGACGGCAAACACACTGCAGGCGTTCTAGCGACACCGACGTACCAATAGCGGAGAGGCTAGGATTTCATTGCATAAGCCGTAAATTGCGGAGCGTTTGAGATGATGGATCGCCGGGCATCTCGGAACTTATGTTTTGTCTGGGTAGGACGTTGATTGGTTCATTCTTACCTCATAGTTAGAAGGCAAGAGTACTGTTTTGAAAACTGTTGGAAGCAAGTATTTGAGCTTCATGGTTCCGGCGCCGGAATTGAGGCCGGAGACTGGGTGCGACTTATCAATACAACTAAAGTTGCGTAAGGCGGCGGCGCCATTGCCGTGAGGAGTTTCTTCTGGGGCAGATTGCGGCCCCGGAGTGGGGCTGAAGCGCCGTTTCCGGCAGCGAGGTGCGGGCTAAACGCATGCGGCCTATAATGAAGTATGGCGAGTGCCCGGCAGATCATCCCGGCTGATGCTGAAAGCGCGCCCCGGGTTCCTGCTGGGGAGCCGCAGTCGGTGCCGCGCGCCGCGGAGCCAGCCCCGCCGCAACGCCTGATCGATCAGCGATTTGAAGCCCTGCTCCGGCAGGTACAGGCCAATCGTCCCAGTGAAGATGTTTCCCTGATTCGCAAGGCCTGGGAGTTTTGTGTCCAGCATCATGAGGGGCAGATGCGGGCTTCCGGTGAGCCCTACATCGTCCACCCTCTGGAAGTGGCCGAGGTGCTGGCGGAGCTGAAGATGGATGCAACGGCCATTGCCGCGGGCCTGCTGCACGATGCGGTTGAAGATACGCCGGCCACCAACGCGGAGATCGAGGCGGAGTTCGGCGACCAGGTGGCGCACATCGTCGAAGGCGTTACCAAGATCGACAAAATCCAGTTTGCCAACCGCGAGGACCGCCAGGCTGAAAACGTTCGCAAGATGCTGCTGGCCATGGTCTCCGATGTGCGTGTGGTCCTCATCAAGCTGGCCGACCGCCTTCACAACATGCGCACGCTGGAGCACCTGAAGCCGGATCGCCAGGAAGCGATTGCCCGCGAGACCCAGGACATCTACGCTCCGCTGGCGCACCGCCTGGGCATGGGCAAGGTGCGCGGCGAGCTCGAAGACCTGGCCTTCCGCTATACCGATCCGGTGAGCTACGAGAAGGTGGCGGCTGCTGTCGAGGCCAGGCGCATCGAGGGCGAGCAGTTTCTGCACAGTGTGGAAGACACGCTGGTAGAGCAGCTGCGCGAAAACAACATCGAGGCGCGGGTGGAGTGGCGCATCAAGCGGCTCTACTCGATTTACCAGAAGATCGAGCGTTCCAAGGTCTCCTTCGACCAGGTCTACGATCTGCTGGCGCTGCGCGTGATCACCCAGGATGTGGCCTCCTGCTACGCGGTTTTCGGGCTGATTCATACGCTGTGGCGGCCGGTGCCGGGGCGCATCAAGGACTTTATCGCCATCCCGCGCGCCAACCGCTACCAGTCGCTGCACACCACGGTGATGGGCGCGGGCGGGCACCAGTTCGAGGTGCAGATCCGCACCGAGGAGATGCACCGCATCGCCGAAGAAGGCATCGCGGCGCACTGGAAGTACAAGGCCGGGGACGGGTCGGTGACGGCCCGCGACGAGGAGCGGCTCAACTGGATTCGCCAACTCGTCGAGTGGCAGAAGGAGATGACCGACCCCAACGAGTTCCTCTCCAGCCTGAAGATGGACCTCTACCCGGACGAGGTCTATACCTTCACGCCCAAGGGGAAGGTGGTGGTAGTGCCGGCCGACGGTACACCGGTGGACTTTGCCTACACCATCCACACAGAGGTAGGGCACACCTGCGTGGGGGCCAAGGTGAATGGCCGCATGGTGCCGCTGCGTACCAAACTGCGGACCGGCGACATTGTCGAGATCGTCACCCAGAAGGACCACAAGCCGAGCCGCGACTGGCTGACTTTCGTCAAAAGCCCGCGCGCGCGCAACAAGATCAAACATTGGCTCAACGAGGACCAGCGCCGCCGCGCGGTGGAGATTGGGCGCAAGCTGCTGGAGAAGGAGGCACGCCGGTTCAAGGTGCCCATGAGCCAGATCGACGACCAGGATCTGAGCCGCATTGCCGGCGAGTACGGCGTGGCCACAGCCGCCGATCTGCTGGCCACCCTCGGCCAGGGCAAGCACACCGCCCACCAGGTGCTCAGCAAGCTCGCGCCCGGCATCACCAACCCGCCGGAAACCGAAGCGCCCGAGACCAAACCCGGCTCCGGCGAAGCAGCCATGTCCGACGCCGTTCGCAAGCTGCACCTGACCGGATCGGACTCGCTGCAAGTGGAGGGGCAGAACGACCTGCTCGTTTATCGCGCTCGATGTTGTAACCCCATTCGCGGCGAAGAGATTATCGGCTACGTCACCCGCGGCAAGGGTGTGGCCGTGCATGCGCGCAGTTGCCCCAACGTGCAGAATCTGCTCTACGAAAGCGACCGCCGCATTGCCGTGGAGTGGGCGCGCGTGGGCGACCAGTCCGCGGGCCGTCCGCAGCGCTACCCGGTGAAGATTACGATCTACTGCGACGATCGCACCGGCATGCTGAAGGAGCTGACTGCCGTGATCTCCGACGACAACACGAACATCCGCGCGGTGGATATTCGCCAGGCTGAGAACGGCGAAGCCATGATCGAGTTTGTGGTGGAAGCCGAAGACCTGCACCACCTGAACCGGATGGTGCTGGGCATTCGCCGCGTGGCCGGCGTCCGCGCCGTCCAGCGGACGCAGAAGCTGTAACTTGTCCTAAATCCCGAGCAAAGGCAAGGTCAGTAGATGGAACGCCTCTGGTGCTGGCGATGCAAGATCGAAGTCCCGATGCTGGATGAAGACGAATACGCCGAGGTGGCGCAGCTCTACAGCGGAGGAATGAGCGCAACAAAGGAGTTCCGCGAGCGCTGGCACATTCCATTGAAAGACGCCACCAGGGAGGACCGATTCCGGCCTTTGCGGGATGCGTATGAGCGCCTGACTGGGATGAAGGAAAGCAACCACCTTGCAATCATGCACCACAGGCTCACGCTTTACGGCCCTCCATGCAAGCGCTGTCAAAAGCCCTTGCGGACGCCGAGGGCCAAGCTCTGTGGAAGCTGCATGTTCCCGGTCGACGGGGGCGATTCAGGCGAGGCCGCTTCGCAGGTCGGAGGGAAAGGCCATTTTTGAAACACGCTGTAGCAATTCCAGCTGCGGCGATTTAGGGGTCTCTGGAGATCGAAATGAAGACTCGTGCCGTACATCTGTTTGTTTTTGACACCATGGCGGATTGGGAGCCTGCCTTCGCAATCGCAGGCATTAACAACCCGGAGTGGCAGCTTGAACCGGGTCGCTACACGGTCAGGACCGCTGCCGTTGGCAGAGAGATCGTCACGACCATGGGAGGAGTGAGCATTCAGCCCGGCCTAACGCTCCGCGAGGTATTGCCGGAAGCAAGCGCAATGTTGATTCTACCGGGCGGGCAAAGTTGGGATAGCGGGGCCAATCCGGAAGCTGTCGACAAAGCGAGGGAGTTCATGGCGGCAGGTGTGCCGGTAGCGGCAATTTGCGCGGCGACGCTGGCCTGGCTCGCGCAGGGTTGCTCGATGCTAGGCAACATACAAGCAATGCACGGGAGTATTTGAGCGCGAGTGGCTATGGCGGGAGCGGCTTTTATCGAGAGGCACCGGCGGTCAAGGTCACCACAGCAGCAGGAACGGCGCCGGTTGATTTTGCTTACGAGATATTCAAGACACTCAACCTGTATAGCGATGCGGCGCTGGAGGCCTGGTTTGCCCTGTTCAAGACTGGCGACGCTTCAAAATACTATCAACTGGTGAGCACCGCTAACGCTGGGCTCTGATAAGACGCCCGGGGAGGGCGCTTCAACCGCCGACCCCTGCCTCCGCCCCTGCCCGTTCACCCAATCTCCCGGTCCCAGGTCTCCAGGGTGCGCTTGAACGTGCTCATGAACTTGCCGCCGTCAGCTCCGTCGATCAGCCGGTGGTCGAAGCCCAGGCAGTAGCTCTGCATGCCGCGGATGGCGATTGCATCGTTGCCGTCGGCGTCGGTCATCACCACGGCTTCCTTCTTCAGCCCGCCGATGGCCAGAATCGCCGACTCCGGCTGGTTGATGATCGGTGTGCCAAACTCTCCGCCGAAGACGCCGGAGTTGGTGAGGGTGAAGGTCGATCCGGAGGCCTCTTCCGGCTTGAGCTTCTTCGACCGCGCGCGCTCGGCCAGGTCTGCCATGGAGCGGGCCAGGGCTACGAAGCTGAGCGTCTCGGCCTGCTTGACCACCGGAACAATCAGGCCCCACTCGAGAGCCACGGCGATGCCGAGGTGGACGTTGGCGTGGTAGTGGACGGAGCCGCTAATGAGCGAGGAGTTGACGATCGGGTGGCGGCGCAGCGCCTCGACGGCTGCCGCGGCGATGAAGGGCATGAAGGTGAGCTTGACGCCGTGCTTCTGCTCGAAGCGGCTGCGCTCCCGCTCGCGCAGGCGGACGATGCGCGTCATGTCGACCTTGTATACGGTGTATACGTGAGGGCTGATGGCTACGCTCTCGACCATGCGGTCGGCGATGATGGAGCGCATGCGGCTGAGGGGGACGACGGTGCCCGGCAAGGACGAAACAGGCGGCGGCGGCGGCGCTGGTGCGGCGGGCGCGGCGGTGCTGCCCGGACCGTACTGGCTGAGGTAGCTGAGGATATCGTCCCTGGTGATGCGGCCGTTGACGCCAGACCCGGCAACGGCGGCGGCAACGCGGCCAAGGTCGAGGTTGTTTTCCCGGGCGATGCGGCGCACCAGGGGCGACGAGCGCACAGGCACTCCGCTGCCTGGCGCGGGCTCCGGCTCCGTCGCTGGGACTGCTGCCCGTTGCGGTGCCGGTGCTGGCGCGGCGGCTGGTGCGGGAGTAGTCGAGCCGAAGGCGGCTGGCGCGTTCGTAGGGCCCCCAATGACAGCGACGACAGTGTTGATCTCGACGGTCGACCCCGCCTCGAACTTGATCTCGGTGAGCACGCCCGCGACAGGGGCGGGAATCTCGGCATCCACTTTGTCGGTGGAGATTTCAAACAGCGGCTCGTCCTTCTGGACGGTGTCGCCGGCCTTTTTTAGCCATTTGGTGATGGTGCCCTCGAAGATGGACTCGCCCATCTGCGGCATGACTACCTCGGTGCCCCCGATCGCCGGGCCGGTCGCGGCCTCGACGCTCGCCGGCGCAGCCTTATCCGGCGCCACCGCAGAGACTGATCCCTGATCCCTGATCCCTGACCCCTGTTCTTCAGAAACCACGGCAACTACAGTATTGATCTGGACGGTCGCGCCTTCTTCCACCTTGATCTCGCTCAGCACGCCGGCAACGGGCGAGGCAATCTCCGCGTCCACCTTATCGGTGGAGATTTCGAACAGCGGCTCGTCCTTCTGCACACGATCGCCGGCCTTTTTGAGCCATTTGGTGATGGTGCCCTCAAAGATGGACTCGCCCATCTGCGGCATGACTACGTCGGTTGGCATGGATTCCTCTCCGCCATTTGAGACTTGAAGTGACCGCCCGGTTCCTGCCGGATTATAAATCGCAGGCCATCGGTCAGGCCCGAACCGGGGGCTCGGTCGCGGACCGCAGGCGGTCGACCTCGGCGGGAACCCGCAGCGGGGTGTCTTCCGCCGGATACGCGGGAGCTGCCGCTGCCGCCTGGGCGCGCAGATCGGCGAGGCTCTCGACGGCGAGAACCTGCTGGTCGAAGACCAGGCCAAACTGGCGAGCGGCCTGGTGGGCCACGATTTCGAGAGACGGCAGCTCTTTGCGGTGGGCCACTTCCCTGGCCAACTCCCGCTCCAGGCTGGTGACGGCGTGGTCGGGAATGCCACAGGGGATGATCAGCTCGAAGTCGCGGAGGTCAGTGGTGACGTTGAAGGCGAATCCATGCGAGGTGATGCCCTTGGCCACATGAATCCCAATGGCGCCGATCTTGCGCTCCGGACCCGTGGCACTGCTCTCGACCAAAGGTCCGCCGCGCGCAGCGCACCAGACGCCAGTAAGACCCTCGACCCGGCCGGCACGGACGCCAAAGCCGGCACAGAGACGGATCAGCGCCTCTTCCATACCGCGGACAAAGTCCACAGGGCCCATCCGGCCGCCGTTGGGATTGTGCAGGGTCCGCAGGTCGAAGATGGGGTAGCCGACCAACTGGCCGGGGCCGTGGTAGGTGACGTCGCCGCCGCGGTTGATCTCGTGGAGGGTGACGTCGCGCGCGGCGAGCAGTTCATCGGAGGCCAGGACATTGGCGCGGTTGGCGTTGCGGCCCAGGGTCAGCACTGGCGGATGCTCAAGCAACAGGAGCACGTTGTGGAGGCGACCCTCGGCCACAAGCGCGGAGAACTCGTCTTGCAGGCGGAGGCCTTCGGAGTAGTCCACGCGGCCCAGATAGAGGTATTGAATCATCGCTACATTGATTGTAGCCAGTCGGGGCGCAGGTTCATCGGGGCAGCCTTCATTCCTCAAGCCGCGCCGCAAATAGCCTTGCAAACACAATCCGATGCTCCCAGCCAACGAGGAACCAAAGAAGCGTCGCAAACGCACCCATCCCAATACCGCCCGGGTCCATCAGGAGGTGATACACAAGGATGTTGAAGAGCACAGGACCCAGCAGCGTCAGCCCCAGCCCCACAAACCGGTTCACCAGAAACAGAATGCCTGAGACGACCATGATGGCGCCCACCACGTAAAAGTAGTGTGCGGCAAAAAGCGCGGCCGTAAACTGACCGGCCAACCCCGGAGGCATGGTCCCCATGGGGATGAAATGGAGGAACATGTTGGACCCGAAAACCGCGAACATCAGGCCCAGCAGATAGCGGGCAATCATCGCAACAATCTTCATCGAGACTCTCCTTGTTCGAGGGATTTTGCGTGCGGGGAGCGGGGCCGAGCAGGGCACGCCGGTGGGGAAGCAGGGAAACCCTCTGTTAGCAGCAGATGGCCGCGCGGGGTGGTTGGATTCAAAGCATTCCGTGTTGCGCCTTGAGCTTGGCGGTAAACTGGTAGCAGTCTCAGGGAGAAAGCAGCCATGCGCCCGTCCGAGGTACTGCCGCAACACAGGGATACGATCCGCCAGCTAGTTCTTCAAGCCGGCATGGCGAACCCGCGCGTCTTCGGCTCGGTGCTGCATGGAGACGATCAGGAGGGCAGCGACCTTGATCTGTTGGTGGACCCGGCGCCTCGCGCCAGTCTGCTGGATATGGCAGGCTTGCAGATTGAGTTGGAAAGGGCGCTTGGGGTCAAGGTCGACGTTCGCACACCGGGCGAACTTCATCCCCGCTTCCGCGAAAAGATCCTCGCCGAGGCCGCATCGCTGTGAACAAGCACGAATTCCGCGCCAAGGACTATCTGCTCCACATGTTGGAAGCCGCGGATCGTGTCCTTGAGTACACCTCGGGAGTGAGCGAGGAGCATTTCTTTGCCAATCAAATGTTGCAGGATGCCGTTGTTCGCAACATTGAGATCATCGGCGAAGCCGCCAACAATCTGCTTGAAGTTGGCCCTGATTTTGCGAGCAAATATCCTTCGATTCCCTTCGCGCAAATCTACGGCATGAGGAATCGCGTCACGCACGGATACTTCGCGGTGAGCACAGCCATGGTCTGGGATTCCGTGCAGGTGGACGTGCCGGAGTTGCGCAAGCAGATTGTGAAGGTGCTCGGGGAACTCGAAGAGAACGGCTGAGCCCAAGCTCGTATGAAAGTTCTGCCTAGTATTCTCCGGCTTTTGAGGAATGACAATGGAAGAACAGGAATATCAAGAGATCGGCGATTTGCCAAAGGCCCAGGGGTTGCTCTATCACTACACCGATCAGAAGGGTCTTCTAGGGATTCTACAAAGCGATTGTCTATGGGCAACGCACTATCGCTTTTTGAATGACGCCACCGAGCGCCAGGGCGCCCTCGACTTCTTCGTATCAATCGACCAAATGTACTCAAAGGAGCAAGATACATCGCCGAGCTATTGGGGTGCCCTTCGAGCGTCTCTTGAGAAGCTTGCACAGCTAGCTGATCCTTACGTTGTTTCATTTTCGGAAGAGAGGGAGGTTTCGCAGTTTCCTGGTGATCGCCTAAGTCAATGGAGAGGATACGCACTCAATCGTCAAGGGTTTAGTCTTGGGTTTGAGCCAGAATATTTAAGAAAGCTTGCCGGCAAATTGACGACGGATCTGGGGCTTGCCACGCTCCTCCTACCTTGCGCCTACGACGATGAAATCAAAGCAGAAATCGTAAGAGACATCTTGCAGGACCACGCTGCTTTGTTCAAGCGCATCTCACTGGAAAGAATAACGATGAGCCAGCCGAAGACCGAAAGAATAATCGATGATCCCGCTTGGCGGAGCATATTCAGAGAGCTTGAAACATCCTTTCTCAATTATTCCTCGCAGTTTAAGCATGAGGGATTCAAGGAGGAGAATGAATGGAGGTTGGTCCTCTATGTGCTCGACGGAGCATCGAGGCTCGATTCGATTGAGTTTCGTGATGGCCCGTTTGGTCGAACTCCGTTCATTAAGCTCCCCATTGGACTGAAAGAGCCGGACTCGCCCCTTAGGAGGATCGTCGTAGGGCCCTCTCAGAATAAGGAGCAAATTGTCTTTGGCCTCAGACTTGAGTTTGTCAAGATGGGAATCCACGGCGTTGATGTTGTCCCTTCCCAAATTCCCTACCGCAACTGGTAACCCAAATCTGCGCTAAACTATCCACTGGCAGGAGGACCGGGCGGTCGCTGCCGGCGGCTTTTGCGCAAGCCTGAGTCCGCCGGGGGAGGAAAGTCCGAACTCCGCAGGGCAGTGTGCCGGATAACGTCCGGGACGTGGGCCTCAAAACCCATGGACGGCCAGTGCCACAGAAAAGATACCGCCTCGGCTACTCCGCCGCTTACGGGCTGCGGGCATCCGGAGTCTCCGGAAGGGTTCGCCCGTCCGGCCAGGACTCCCGCTGGGGTAAGGGTGAAATGGTGCGGTAAGAGCGCACCGCTCCGGCGGTAACGCCGGAGGCAGGGTAAACCCCACACGGAGCAAGACCAAATAGGGAGGGAAGCTTCGCCCAAGAGCCAGGGCGGCGCTGCGCATCGGCCCGATGCGCCCAGGCGGCTCGAGCAATGGCCGAAACCTCCGGGTAGGTCGCTGATGAGCGTCCGCGGCAACGCGGCGCCTAGAGGAATGACCGCACACGACAGAATTCGGCTTACAGGTCCCTCTGCCGAATTTCTACTGGCCTCGACGGAGCAGAGAAAGCCGCCGAGGAACAGGCGACAGCCCCGGCCGGGAAGATTCCCGGCTGGGGCTGACCATTTTGGGGCTCGGTGCGGTGCAAACGGGGGTATGCTTTCTACGGCAATCGAACTGCGCGGCAAGGAGGGCTGGGACGATGAGCCTGGGTTTGCGATTGGCGGTGCGGTTCGTCCTCATGTTTTTTGCTGCGGCGGCGATTGTGTTTCTGCCGGCGGGCTCGTGGAGGATCTGGCAGGGCTGGACGACGCTGGCGGCGTTCTTTTTGCCCACCACGTTTGCCTTCGCATACTTCCTTCGGACCGATAGGGCGCTGGTGGAGCGCAGGCTGCGCAATCGCGAGCAGGTGGGCACGCAGAAATGGCTCATCCGCCTTGCCGTGCCGCTGTTTCTGGCGTCGTTTCTGCTGCCGGGCTTCGACCGCCGGTTGGGGTGGTCGCGGAGCCTGGTGGGTGAAGTGCCGGCGTGGCTGGCGCTGGCGTCGGCAGGGATGGTGGCTGCGGGGTTCGTGTTTGTCTTTTGGGTGCTGAAGACGAACAGTTACGCCGGGCGCACCATTCAGGTGGACGAGGGGCAGACGGTGATCTCGACGGGGCCGTACGCATGGGTGCGGCATCCGATGTATTCGGGCAGCGTGGTGCTGTGGATGTTTACGCCGCTGGCGATGGGCTCGTGGATTGCGCTGCCGGTGTTCGCGTGGCTGATTCCGTTTTATGCGATCCGGCTGCTGAACGAGGAGAAGGTGCTGCGCGCGGAGCTGGCTGGGTACGACGAATACTGCCGGAAGACGCGCTATCACCTGATCCCCTTTTTGTGGTGAGGGCGAGAGAGCCGGACCACCTCCGAAAAATATTTGTAGCATGATACCTTGACGGTCTACACAAGTATGTTGTAGATAATCATAGTATGGGAAAACCGAACGATCTGGTACAGGGCACTCTCGACCTTCTGATCCTGAAGACAATCCTGCTTGAGCCCATGCATGGGTGGGCGATTGCCAAGCGCATCCAGCAGGTTTCGTGTGAGGTGCTGCAGGTGCAGCAGGGATCGCTCTATCCGGCGCTGCACCGGCTGGAGCAGCAGGGATGGATCAAGGCGAAGTGGGCGGAAAGCGAGACGGGGCGGCAGGCGAAGTTCTACTCACTGACCGCGGCCGGGCGCAGGCAGCTTGAAACGGAGACGGCAAACTGGAACCGGCTTTCGGCGGCGATCAATCTGATTGTGACGGAGGCCTGAGCGGAGGCGGAGTTAGCTTTCCGGGCCGAGGCTGATAGGAGGTCGCGATGCGTTGGCTTGCGCAAATGCGAATGCGAATCCAAATGCTGTTCATGCGCGGGACCGCTGCGGCGCGGCTCGACGCGGAATTGCGCGATCACCTGGAACGGCAGATTGCGGAGAACATCGCCGCCGGGATGAGCACGGAAGAGGCGCGGTTCGCGGCGCTACGGGCATTTGGGAATCCGGCGCTGGTGCGCGAGCAGACGCGCGGCACGTGGAGCTGGAACTGGCTGGAATTGCTGCTGCGCGATGTGCGCTATGGTGTACGCACGCTGGCGCGAACGCCGGGCTTTGCTTCGATTGCAATTCTGGTGATGGCGCTGGGCATCGGCGCCAATGTGGCTCTGTTCACTATCGTGCGCTCGGTGTTGATGAAGCCGCTGCCGTTCAAGGATCCCGACCGGCTGGTGCGCCTGTACGAGCAGAGTTCCGACGGCACGTTCCCCTTTAACCAGAGCGCGGCCGGCGTTTTTGCCGCATGGAAAAAGCAGAGCCGAAGCTTTTCCGATATGGCGATGAGCGGGTACGACGAATATAACCTCTCCGGCAACGGCGGGCAATTGCCGGAGGCGGTGCGTTCTGCGGTGTTTACCTGGAATATGCTCCCCACACTGGGTGTCGAGCCGGCGCTGGGCCGCAACTTCACCGCGGATGACGACAGACCGTCCGCCAATCCTACGGTTCTGCTGAGCTGGGGGCTTTGGAAGCGGCGCTACGGCGGCAGTGCGTCCATACTTAACCAAACAGTTATGCTCGACACCAAGAGCTACACGGTGATCGGGGTGATGCCGGCGTGGTTTGCGTATCCCGATCAGCGTGTGCAGATGTGGACGCCGTTGTATCACGAGAACGCTCCGCTGATTACCGATGCATTGGATGACCACGAATTCACGGCCGTCGGGCGGCTCAAGCCCGGCGTCACCGAGGCGCAGGCGCTGGCTGAGATCTCCGTGATTACGCGCGAGCTGCACAATCAGCACCTCGACAATCCCTTCGTGAACAAGGACGCCAACATGCGCCCGCTGCTGGAATCGATTGTCGGCCCCATTCGTGCTCCACTGCACATGCTGCTTGCGGCAACGGGATGCCTGCTCCTGATCGCATGTCTTAACGTGGCCAACTTGCTGGTGGCGCGGTCGGCCGCGCGGCAGAAGGAGCATGCCATTCGAGCGGCCATGGGGGGCAGGCGGTGGGATCTGCTGCGGCAGAGATTGATGGAGAGCCTTCTGCTTGCGGGAGCGGGCGGCGCGGCGGGACTGCTGCTGGCATGGGGTGCGCTGCACTGGTTTGCGAGCGCGCGACAGGACGTGACGCGCGTCGAGGCCATTCACATCGATGGCGCCGTGGCGCTGTTTGCGGTTGGACTGGTGGCCATGTGCGCTGCGTTTGCGGGATTGATCTCGTCGCCGCAGGACTGGCAGGACGGTCTCGTCGCTTGGCTGCAAGAGTCTTCGCGCGCGCATAGTGGAGGGCGCAGGAGCACGCGTCTCCGGGCGGTGCTGTTGGCGCTCGAGGTGGGCTTGACGGTGATGCTGCTGATTGGCGCCGGGCTGCTCCTGAAGAGCTACGCGAAGTTGCGCGCGTCGGACCTTGGGTGCATTACGAAGAACGTGCTCAAGATGGACTTCAATTTGCCGGAGGCGCGCTACAGCCAACCTGCGTGCGTGACGTTCTTTCGGGAGCTGCTTACGCGCGTTCGCAGCAGCCCGGGTATTGAAGGCGCCGGGCTGGTCTTTCCGGTGGTGCCCGGCGACGGTGAAGGCGGCGACAATGGGTTCGAGATTGCCGGGCGACCGCCTTTGCCCCAGGGGCAGCTTCGCGATGCGTTGCACCGCTGGGCCGATCCCGGCTACTTTGCGGCCATCGGCATTCCCATCCTGCGCGGGCGATCCTTCGACGACAATCCAGAGACCCATTCGGATGAGGTGATCATCAGCTACGCCTTCGCCCAGAAGTTCTTTGCCGGCGAAGACCCAATTGGGCAACACCTCATCACACTTGGCCGAAAGCCGCATGAGATTGTCGGGATCGTGGGCGACACGCGTACCGCTTCCAGCGACCCTCCTCAGCCGACGATGTACTTCTCGATCTACATGGCTGACTGGGTGTATTCAACCGACTACCTCAATGCGGCCTCCCTCGTTGTCCGTTCGCCCAGCGATGTTACGCAGCTCTCGGTGCCGGTGCAGAGAATCTTCCAGCAGATGGACCGCGATCTGCCTGTCTCGAATGTGCTGACGATGGACCAGGTGATTGGCAGAAACAACATGGATGCCAGCTTCAACGCGATGCTGCTGGCGGTCTTTGCCGGTGTGTCTCTGCTGCTGGCGGCGGTGGGGTTGTTCGGGGTGCTCTCGTACCTTGTGGCGCAGCGAAAGGGCGAAATCGGGATTCGCATTGCGCTGGGGGCGCAGCGGGAGCAGGTGCTGCGCAAAGTGCTGCTGGATGGGCTGCGGCCGGCGCTGGTCGGGCTCGCGATTGGACTGGCGGGCAGTGCGGCGGCGGCGCGCGAAATCGCGTCCATGCTCTATGGCACCGAGCCGCTGGACGCTGCGGTTTTTGGCGCGGTGAGCCTTACGCTGTTGGCGGTGGCTGCGGCGGCTTGTGTGGTGCCTGCGTGGCGGGCTTCGCGGCTGGACCCGATGCAGGCGTTGAGAACGGAATAATGGAGGGGATACGGATGCGTTGGCCAGCGCAACTGCGGATACGGATCGCGATGCTGTTTGGGCGCGGAGAAGCTGCGGCGCGGCTGGATGCGGAGATGCGCGATCACCTGGAGCGGCAAATAGCGGAGAACATTGCCGCTGGGATGACCGCCGAAGAGGCACGGTACGCGGCGCTCAGGGCGTTTGGGAATCCGGCGCTGGTTAGGGAGCAGGCGCGCGCGACGTGGAGCTGGACGTGGCTGGAACTTCTGCTGCGGGATGTGCGCTATGGGGCGCGTACGCTGATGCGGACGCCAGGATTTGCGGCAATTGCGATGGTGGTGATGGCGCTGGGGATTGGCGCGAATGTGGCCATGTTTACGATTGTCCGCTCGGTGCTGCTGAAGCCGCTGCCCTTTACCAATCCGGACCGGCTGGTGATGGTGTATGAGCGCGAAGTTGCCGGCGACGACGAATCGCAAATGAATCCGGTGGCGGGCGGGACGTTTACGGAGTGGAAGACGCAGAACCGCACCTTCGAAGACCTGGCGCTGGCGGGTCCGGCGGAGGACAACCTCTCGGGAGCGGGCGGGCAGCTTCCGGAAAAGATCCATGGCGTCAATTGCTCGTGGAATCTGCTGCCGCTGCTGGGCGTGAAACCGGCGCTGGGGCGCGGCTTTACCGCTGCAGACGACCAGCGCTCCGCGAACGGAACGGTTGTGCTGAGCTGGGGATTGTGGAAGCGGCGATTCGGCGGCGATGCGGCAATTCTGAACCAGACCATCCACCTGAACACGCAGGCATACACCGTGATCGGGATTCTGCCGGCGGGTTTCGCGTATCCTGAGGACCCGTCGGTGCAACTGCTGACGCCGGTTTTCCACGACAAGCCGGCGGACAGGATGGAGTCTTTTGGGGATCACGAGTTCGAGGTGACGGGCCGCCTGCGGCCGGGCGTCACGGCGGAACAGGGCCGGGCGGACCTGTCGGTGATTTCGCGGCGGGTGCACGATGAGCACCTGGATACGCCGGTGGGCAAGGGCGCCAATGTGCGGCCGCTGCTGGAAGACATGGTGGGGAATGTAAAGAGGCCGCTTTACGTGCTGCTGGCGGCGACGGGGTGCGTGCTGCTGATTGCTTGCCTCAACGTGGCGAACCTGGTGATTGCGCGCGGGGCGGCGCGGCGGAAGGAACGGGCGATCCGCATGGCGCTGGGCGGCGGGCGCATGCGCATGCTGCGGGCACACCTGATGGAGGGACTGCTGTTGTCGGCCGCGGGCGGCGCGGGCGGGATGGCGTTTGCGTGGGGTGCAATCCAATGGCTGGCGAAGACGCGACCCGACCTGAGCCGCGTTGAGGCGGTGCATATCGATGGGGTGGTGGTGGCGTTCGCCGTGGGGCTGATTGTGCTGTGCGCGCTATTCGCCGGGCTGATCGGGGCCATGGGCTCACGGGAAAAC
>DATNHL010000218.1:0-33918 GCA_035604995.1 Occallatibacter sp.
AGATGCCGCGAGTCCATGAACTGGTCGGGCAGAGTGCCGCCGTATTTGAGCGCGGCGTCCGGGTCCAGTGCGTAGGCCGGGTCCTGTTCGACTTCGGGCAGTGCCGCAAAGCGGAAGCCCTCTCCATGCAACTGGTCGATCAGGTCAGGAAGCATGAGCGTGGTGAAGGCCGTGGCGTGCAGGAGCATCACGTTGGGAATCTCGTGGCCGAAGGCGATGCGCTGCTCCTCGCGGCCCAGCCGAATGTACTCCTCGGCTGTCTCCAGATAACTCTGTTTCAGCCAGGCGATGGCGGCTTCATCCTGCTTTGCCACGCAGCGGCCGTAGGCGTTGTTCCAGGCGTAGTCCTCAAAGTCCAGGCTCACCTGCGCCACGCGATAGCCGTGCTGCTTCAAATACGCCCGCACGGCGCGGCGCTTGTCCAGCGTGTCACCCTCCCGCAGGAAGGGATAGCGGAACCAGTGCCAGTCGCGCGGGTCGGCATACTTAGCCAGCGCCGGCTCGTTGAGGGCAATCTCGTTCTCGAATGCCTCGGCCGGGTTGTCGCTGAGAGACATGTGCGACCAGGTATGGCTGCCCACGTTCATGCCTGCGTTCACCCAGACGCTCAGGGCCAGTTGCGCGTCTGGGTTGTCGACCAGCTTGACGGCGTTTACGAAACCATAAGTGCCCTCAAGGTGGTTGGCCTTCAGCTCACTCGCGAGCGTGGTGAGGATTTCCGTCCGGTTCTCGCCCGGCGGCAGGCTTCCTGCCGCGGGGAGATCGTCAAAGGTGAGCGCAACCACGGGGTGTGCGTCGAGCGCGCCCGCTGGTAGCTGGCCCGTCGGCGGTTGGGTGGCGTCGTGGGACGATTGCCGTGCAACCGCGGTCGTTGGTGCGACGATTCCCGCACCCAAAGCCACGAACAGCCAGATTGCCCAACGCCTCATCGTCATTTTCCCCGGTTCCGCTCCAGCCTCAAGTTTATCTTGCCCATCCGGCTGGGATTCAGCCGTGGCGGGATCGTCGCAATCAGCGCCACCTCCGCCCCAGTTACAATGAAAAGCGTGATGGAACTGGTTCAGATTGCGCCGGCGCAGAAGATTCCCGCTCCGAAGCCCGAGTGGCTGAAGGCGCGTGCGCCTGTCGGCGAAAACTACCACGACCTGAAGCGTCTGGCGCGCTCGCTCAACCTGCATACGGTGTGCGAGAGCGCGCACTGCCCCAACATCGGCGAGTGCTGGCACCACAAGACAGCGACCTTCATGATGCTGGGCAACCTGTGCACGCGGCGCTGCGGGTTTTGCGTCGTGCCCAAGGGGCGTCCGGAGCCGATCGACCTCGACGAGCCACGGCGCGTGGCGGAGGCCGTGGCTACGCTGGGTCTGGAACACGCGGTGATTACCAGCGTCAATCGGGACGACGACCTGGTGGGCGGCGCGCGCATCTTCGCCATGGTCATCGAGGAGATTCGCCGGCAGGCGCCGGGCTGCCGCGTCGAGGTGCTGATTCCCGACTTCCAGGGCAACCCTGAGGCCATCCGGATTGTGGTGGAAGCGCGGCCCGAAGTGCTCAACCACAATACCGAGTCGGTGCCGCGGCTTTATCGTGTGGTGCGCTCAGGGGCGCGCTACGAGCGGACGCTGGAGCTGCTGCGCTATGCGAAAGAGTTGCGGCCTGATGGGATTACGAAGTCGGGTGTGATGGTGGGGTTAGGCGAGGAGACGGCTGAGTTGCTGCAGGTATTCCGTGATCTTGCGGCGGTGCACTGCGACATTCTGACCATCGGCCAGTATCTGCGGCCTTCGCGCGACCACTTGCCGATGGCCAGGCTCTACACGCCGCGGGAGTTTGCGGAGTTGAAGACCGACGCGTTGAGGATGGGTTTCCGGCACGTTGAGTCGGGTCCGCTGGTGCGGTCGAGCTACCACGCGCACGAGCAGGCGGCTTCGACGGGGCTTTCGGTTCTGGTCTAACGGCTCAGGGTCACGTCCTCTGGGGAGATTTCGTCCACAGCTTTGAGCCTTTCTGCCCAGGGAGTTCCGCTAATATATTGTTTTGGAAGGAACGAGGAGAAAGATGGCAGTCTCAGTCATGGCCGGGATTCCGGCGCTCAAAGAACTCTCCAGCGACCTCAAGCGGCGGATGGACCAGGCCGTGACCACATTCCAGGCCAACCTGGCCTCGACGCGCACCGGCCGGGCCAGCGTGCACATGCTCGACCAGGTGAAGGTGGACTACTACGGCACGCATACCCCGATCAGCCAACTGGCGCAGGTTTCGACGCCCGAGGCGCAGCTGATCCTGATCTCGCCCTGGGCCCCCAGCGTGATCAAGGAGATTGAGAAGGCGCTGCGCGTCGCCGACCTGGGGCTCAATCCGCAGACCGACGGCAAGCTGATCCGCGTGCCCGTTCCGCCCATGACCGAGGAGCGGCGGCGCGAGGTGTGCAAGCACCTGAACAAGGTGCTGGAGGAGCATCGCACCGCCATCCGCAACGTGCGCCGCGATGGCAACGACGTGCTGAAGAAGCTGGCCAAGGACAAGAAGATCAGCGAAGACGAAGAGAAGAGGGCTCTGGAAGAAGTGCAGAAGATGACAGACGAAGAGATTCGCCGCATGGAAGAACTTTCGCGCAAGAAGGAAGCAGAAGTCATGCAGGTGTGAGGGGCGACAAGCGATTGGGTGTGACGGTGGGGCCTGGTCGCGCGGCGGCAGGCCCCATTCCATTTTAGCTGGATGGAGCAAGGTTGCTGCTTCGCTACCGGCGGGCTACCAGATAGTCTGGACCGCATATTGGCGGATCGCATCGTCCGAAGTGAGCAGGGGTACGTTCTCCTCGAGCGCCTGAGCAATGAGCAACCTGTCGAACGGGTCGCGGTGAATCCAAGGCAGCTTCTCAATGCGAGTTAGATCTCCGAGACGGACCGGGATCATCGCGAAGCTCTGCTCGTGCAATTGCTCGGCGATGCGGGAAACAGTGAGCCCGTAGGTTGGCAATCGGCCTAAACTAATCTTGATGGCAATCTCCCACAGCGACACGATGCTCACCAGCCGTTGATTCGCACCGTCCTCGACAATCTCGCGTGCCTGCCCAGATAAACGGGCGTCGCCGCCCATCCACCAGAGCAACGCATGCGTGTCGACGAGAACTTTCAGGGGCAAACCCTCACTTGGAGACGGTTGCGGGCTTCGGTTGATCAGGTTGCGGCTTGATCAGTTCTTCATCCGGTACGCCACTCAAAATCTGGCCATCGTAAAACAGGCTCTCAAGCTCTGGATCAGGATCAAGGAAGTTATCCGGCACGGTGAACAGACCCTTAAGCGCGCCAAACTTGAACTTCTTCGGCGCGGGGGGCTGCACGGGCACAAGCTTGACCGCCGGCTTGCCCGCGCGAGCGATGATGACCTCTTCTCCGGCCTCGGCCTGGAGGATCAGCCGGGAGAGGTTGGTCTTGGCGTGATGGATATTGACTTCCATAGAGGAAGTGTAGCACAGATTAGCTTAGCTAAGCTAATTGTGAGACTCTCTCTGCTCAGTTAGATCGATGAATCCCGGTTTCTTTTCTCGCGAAGAATCGGTTAGATGGCGGAGATTCGGTAATTCTTGAGAGGATACTCCGGCTTAAACTCTTCTCTCATGGAGATGACGCCGCTTGTCCAGAGAAAGTAGGGCGACGCGCTGGCAACTACTAGAAGTTCCAAGCCCTCAACCGTGCGCAGGATCAACCCTGATTCAGCGATTGTCCCGGACTCCCTGATCTCCATCTTCAGCGCCTTTAGATCTGCGTTGAAGGCCCCGGATGCATCTACTAATTGCTCATCTTCATAAGGTGCCAACACCGTTTCGAATTGAAGTACGCCTACTTCTATCCGTTCAGCGAGATCGTGCATTTCTGATTGAATTCTCAATCCGGTGCCGTCTGCTCGCCAGAGTGTTATTGAGCTCGGTCTCTCAATCGAGTCAATCTATGCAGTGACTTCTCTCACGGGCCGACAGAGCTCGCTAGCCAGGTGGGCTTGCCCTTTCCAATTGAACGAGATTCGTTTCATTCGGAGTCGATTCGCCTGCTATGGATAGATGCGGTGGAGGGTGCGGGCGAAGGGGATGGTTTCGCGGACGTGGTCGAGGCCGCAAATCCACGCCACGGCGCGCTCGATGCCCATGCCGAAGCCGGCGTGCGGCACGCTGCCGTAGCGGCGCAGGTCGAGGTACCACTGGAAGGCTTCCTTGGGCAGGTTGTGCGCCTCGATGCGGGCGTTCAGGAGCTCATAGCTTGAGACGCGCTGGGAGCCGCCGATGATTTCGCCGTAGCCCTCGGGTGCGAGGACGTCGACGCAGAGGGCAAACTTCGGGTCCTTCGGGTCGGGCTCCATGTAAAAGGCCTTCACGTCGGCCGGGTAGCGGTTGACCATCACCGGGCGGTCAAACTGATTGCTGAGCCAGGTCTCGTCGGGGGAGCCGAAGTCGTTGCCGTACTCGAAGGGGGCTTCGAGGTGGCCATCCCGGTGGGCCTGGTTGAGCATGTCGGCGGCCTGGTCGTAGCGGAGGCGCGGGAAGGGCGGGATTATAGCTTCTAATTTGGCGCGGTCGCGGCCGATGACGGTGAGCTCGGGCCCGCGGTTCTTCAGGACGCTTTGCACAATGTGGGAGAGGAAGTTTTCAGCCAGCTCCAATAGACCGTCGAGGTCGCAGTAGGCCACTTCGGGCTCGATCATCCAGAACTCGGTGAGATGGCGGCGGGTCTTCGACTTTTCCGCGCGGAAGGTAGGGCCGAAGCTGTAGACCTTGCCGAGAGCCAGGGCGGTGGACTCGATGTAAAGCTGGCCGGACTGGGTGAGGAAGGCGGGGTCGCCGAAGTAGTCCACCGGAAACAGGGTCGAGGTGCCCTCGCAGGCGGCGGGGGTGAGGATGGGCGGGTCGGTGCGGATGAAGCCGTTCTGATCGAAATATTCCGCCGCAGCGCGCATGATCTCGGCCCGTATGCGGAGGATGGCCGACTGGCGGGGAGAGCGCACCCACAGGTGGCGATGCTCCATGAGGAAGTCGACGCCGTGTTCCTTGAGGGTGATGGGGTAGGGGTCGGACTCGGGGACGCGCTGGACGACTTCGACGTTTTCGATGTCCAGCTCGTATCCTCCCGGGGCCCGCTTGTCGGCGCGGACTTTGCCGGTGACGATGACGCTCGACTCCTGCGTCAGGCCCTTGAGCGCCTCGAAGACCTCGGGTGCGACGCTCTTGACGTGGGCCACTCCCTGCACGGTTCCGGTGCCGTCGCGAAAGATGGGGAAGAGCAGCTTGCCGCTCTCGCGCGAGTTGTAGAGCCATCCTTTCAGGGTGACGGACTGGCCTTCATACTGGCCGAGAGTGGCGATAGTCGCCACCACTAGCGGCGCCTGCGGTGCGGCAGCCACCTGCGGTGGGGCAGACGGCGCTTGCACGCCAGGAGTGATTGGTCCTGCGGGAGTGGTGCTTTCATCGGGCATGGACAAGTTCCTCAAAGCGGCCGGCGAAAACCAACGCTGGCCGGACTCTCTAGGATAACGCTGCGTGAAGGGCTACCGGGCTGGTGCGAGCGCTGCGGCCAGCGCCGCATCCAGAGTGGGATGGGTGAATCGGAAGTCGGCGCTGGTGAGGCGGGCGGGAACGACGCGCGCGCTGGCCAGCAGGGCTTCGTCGGCCATTTGGCCCAGGGCCAGGCGCAGGGCGAAGGCTGGGGCGGGCATCAGGGCGGGGCGATGGACGGCGCGGGCGAGGGCGCGGGTGAATTCCGCGTTGGTCACGGGCTGTGGGGCGGTCAGGTTCACGGGGCCGGTGAGCGTAGGGGTGTCCAGGGCGAAGAGCACTGCGGACACGGCATCGGCGAGGCTGATCCAGCTCATCCATTGCCGGCCGGAGCCAAGGCGGCCTCCGAGGCCGAGACGGAAGAGAGGCAGCATCTTGGCCAGGGCGCCTGCGCTGGGACCGATCACGACGCCGAAGCGGAGGTGGACGACTCGGAGGACGGCATCGGAGGCTGGCTGCGCCGCTGCCTCCCACTCCCGGCAGAGATTGGCCAGGAATCCCGAGCCAGGCCCAGAGCTTTCATCCAGCATCTCGTCGCCACGGTCCCCATAGATCCCGGTCGCAGAAGCCACCAGCAGGGTCTTCGGCGGCTGGCGCAGAGCTGCCAACGTGACGGCGAGAACCTTTGTGGAATCCACCCGGCTCGTCCGAATCTCGCGCTTGTACGCCGGCGTCCAGCGATGGGCGGCGACGCTGGCGCCACTGAGATGGATGGCCGCGGTCAAGCCTTCGAGCGGCTCGGGATCGGTAATGGCTGGCGAGGCGGCGGGGTTCCACTGGAGCTGGCCTGCAGCAACGGGGTCGCGGCGCACCAGTTGCAGGAGTTGAGCGTTGCGGCCACCGAGCGCCAGACGCACGGCTGTCCCCAGCATTCCAGATGCGCCGGAGAGGAGGATTTTGGACGAAGCGGGAGATGTGTTGACGGGATGGATTTTCTTTCCCTCCTGGTGAATACAATACTGCTTGTGGCTCAAGGATGATTTAGTGGCATGGGAAGTTTTTTTGATCTGGACAACATTCCGTTCCGCGATGCATCCTAGCTTCATGGGTAGTCTGGAGGAGCGCATGGGTGAGCTGGCGGTGGTGAAAAGCGAGGAGACGCAGAAGACCCAGGTCGATCCGGAGACTGCCGAGCGCTTTATTGCCGAAAAACGCATTGGCGAGCGCATCAAGAGACTGCGGCTGAAGAAGTCCATGGGCCTGGTGGAGCTGGGCAAGCATACGGGTCTGTCGGCCAGTTTTCTCTCGCAGCTGGAGACGGGGCGGGTGGTGCCTACGCTGCGGAATCTCTCCCGCATCGCAATGGTCTTCTCGAAGGACCTGTCCTATTTTTTCGAGAACGAGCCCAATGCGCTGTTCCGGATCCACCGCCGCAAGGAGCGTGTGCGGCTGCCGCAGACCGGGGTGGCTACGCCCACTTACTACTTTGAGAGCCTGGGGTACATGGTTCCTGACCGGCACATGGACCCGTACTTTGCCGAGTTCATCCCTCTGACCAAGGAGATGGAGCCGAAGGCGCACATGCATCCGGGGTTTGAGTTCCTCTACGTGCTGGAGGGCGAGCTTGAGATTCACCATGGCGACCAGGCATGCACGCTGGAAGCCGGCGACGCGATCTATTTCGATGCGAGCACGCCGCACTCGTACCAGTGCGCCGGGAAAAGGCCGGCCGGCGCCATCATCGTGACCATGCACCAGGCGCCGCCCGCGCAGCCGATTCCGCTGCGCGCGCAGGCTCAAATTGCACGCACCGATTCCCAGACCGCAAAAGCCGCGCCTACCCCGCTGGGCCGCTGAGTACTGCCCGGCGCATGTTCCTGACCGGGCAGGGACAACACTTTGCGCATGGCTGGGTTCTTAACCGGAGAGCGTCACGCAGAAGCCTGGGCGGGACATCGAAATTCTTCAATCGAGGACAAACCTATGAAGAAATGGCTTGCACTTGGGGCCTTGCTGCTGCCCCTTTCTCTGGCGGGGTGTGCCCATCCGCAGCCTGTTGTTTACGGCCCGCCGCCGGCTGAATTCAACGAGATTGCCCGTCAGGGCTTCCACGATGGATTTGAAGCTGCAAAACGCGACGTGGCCCGCAACCTGCCTCCGGGTGTGGAAAAACACCCGAAGTTCCGCAACCCTCCGGTGCCGCCGCCGGCTGTTGAAGACTACCGGCACGGTTTCCGTGAGGGCTACCAGGCGTTTCTGCATCGGACACCGCCGCCTCCGGGCTACTGAGGACGCGCGCGCGAGGGCCCCGGCGAACGAACTCCGCACGGGCCCTGCCGCGGAACGAATCAGCCGGCGATTCCAGCGAAGTAATCCGCCACTTCCTGCCAGTTGTTGACCCGGACGAAGCCGGTTGCGGTGAGGTTGTGCGGCGCGGTGTAGAGCAGGCCCTGACCCTCAAAGCGCAGCAGGTTGCGCGGCAGGTCGTCGATGAGATAGTCGGCGCGGAGGATGCTCTTGTTGCCGCAAAACACGTAGTGGGTTGGCGGGATGAAGGGGAAGTGGCGCTGCAGCCAGCGGTACTTGGGGCCGAGGGAGTTGGGCACGGTCATGGCCTGGGTGGCGATGAAGACTTCAAAGCGCTGGCTGAGGTCTTTGAGAACCTCCTGTGCGCCCGGCATCAGGGCCAGGTCTTCGAAGAAGTCTTCGGCATCGAGGAAGGCGCGCAATTGCGCCTGGCGGTCGACGGGGGTGACCTCCCACAGACCCTTGCCGGCCAGATCCTGCGGCCTGATCTCTTCGTCGAAGGTCTGGTTATAGCGGCGCAGGTGCTCGGCCAGCGTGTCCGCCATGACCTCATCCATATCCACACAGATGCGCCGCATCGCTGTGCTCTCTAAGCTCCTGCCTGGGATTTGCTGTTCCTGGATTTTGCTTCGCGGCCGGCTTCGGGCTGGGGCGCCTTGGGGACCGGCGCGAAGGCAGGGTCCCAATAGAGCAGCCGGCCGCAACTGTCGCAGGTGAGCAGTTCGCCCTCGCGCAACTGGTTCCAGGTCTGCGGACGCACGCCCATGCGGCAGCCGGTGCACTGCTGATTCTCAGCCCGGGCCAGGCCTGTGCCGCGCGAGGCGGACAGACGATCAAAGCGGGTGAGCCACTCCGGCTCAATGGCGTGCCGCAGCGTCTCGCGCTCCGCGTTCAGGCTGGCCAGCCCGGCGTTGAACTCATGCTGGCGCAGCGCCACGCGGGCACGGGTCTTGTCGAGGGCGCCGGCCAGCAGCTCCACCTGGGCGCGGGCGGCAGCCAGCGCGGCTTCCTGCGTTTCCGCCCGCTCCAGACTGGCAAACTCTTCGTTCTCCAGACGGTCCGCCTCACCGGAGACAAACTGGATTTCGTGTTCGATGGCTGCGGCCTGCTCGGGGGTCTTGACCACATCCAATTGGGTGCGAAAGCGGACAGCCTTCTGGCGGTGGCCTGCAATCTCCCGCTCCAGGCGGGTGCGCAGCGACTCCTCGCGGCTCAACGCGTCGGAGGCTTCGGCGGCCTGACGTTCGGCGGCGGCCAGAGCAGCTTCGGCCTGGGCAATCTCGGCGGGCAGCGCACGCAGGGCGGCGTTCAGGCGGGCGCGCTCCAGATCCGCGGCTTGCAGCTTTACGAGCTTTTCGATATGCACTTGCATCTGTGATAGGAAGTCTACGCCCTGGACCGTCTATTACGAAAAGATGAGTACGAGGGTTGTTTCGGCTGGCGGAGCCTCTGCCGACGGAGAAAAGCACCCAAAGACGTTCCACATCGCGATTTTTAGAGCTAAGTGTCCTGTTTTCTTATGACCCCCGGGAGGGGAAGGGGCCTCAGGTCGGATGAGACGGCTGCTCCCTCCGGAATCTTCGATTTGCGACTGTGGAGTAGACAGGCTGCGGAAAAGGACTGTGTTTCAAGCGGGCTTCCCAGAGAACATCCCTCAGGGGATAAGTGGGTGGGTTGAAACCCACCCCTACCAACCCTCGTTCATTTTCGGCTAGTTGCGGAACCAGAATTGGTATCCCCCGAAACTGCTACGCTCAAGTCGACGCGACCAACAGGGAGCGGCGACCTCGCACAGACATCGACAGGGCACAGTAATTCTGGTTCCCCTCTAGTTGCGGCACGGTACCCCGGCTCTGAAGATTGCCCCGGTACCCGGTCGTGACCTGATAGAGAACCCTCGCGCATCGTCGCCGGCGCGGCGATGGCGGTCCTGCGGGCTCGAAGGATGCGCATGGCGGCAGTTCAGACTCCACGGTGGATGAAGCCGCTCCCGCGGTCAAGGGGGGGCTCCGTACACCGCGCCTGGCCTGGCGGAGGGAGACGCGCCGATCTCACAGGCGATCAGGCAGATGGCCCGGGCGGCCTGCGGTCTGCCTGCGGTCGAGGGGAAGAAAAAGGCCTTCAGCCTTTTCCGGTGAGGCGTTGCGCTCTATCCGTGGTGGCTATGGTAATGGTGGTGATGGTGATGTGCCGCCGGCCTCTGCGCCAGCGACGCGACCGGAGTTGCGAAGCAAAGAACAACCATGAGCCCGAGGAGAAGCTCTTTCACGTGTGAATAGACGCTGGTGCCGGTGGCCGGATTACGAGGGTTCTCTGCCGTTCCGGAGCCCGTCGAGTTGGTCCGGAGTCTATTCTTGAGTCTGGCCTTGATTCTGTTTGGCTTCTTCTTTGGCCTTCTGAGCGGCGATCTTCTCGGCGGCATCCTGGGCGCGGGCCTGGGCATCGAGGCCGTGTGTGGGGTCCCTGTGCAGGAACTTGCGGGAGATGTCGGGCCAGAACTCCTGGAAGATGGCGCCCAGCCCGCCCTCGGCGGTCACGGTAAGTCCATTGGTGATGGTCTCGCCAAATCCGGATTCGTTGGAGGGATAGTAGAAGTTTGAGATTGCGCCGGAGATGATGTTGCCGGCCACGTTGGAGTAGTTCGGCTCCCACTTGCCGGTGTTGTCGTGCTTGCAGATGACGTTGGTGGCCAGGGCGTAGAGCAGGCGATGGGTCTTGCTGCCGTGACCGAGGCGGAAGTAGCGGGGGTCCTGGTGCAGGACGGCGGGCAGGATGCCGTTGCCGATGATGGTGCCGTCGAAGGCGTCGAGATAGGCGGCGCCGGAGCGCTTGCCAAAACCTTCCCAACCCCAACCGAAGCCGGTGTCGTCATCGAGGGCTTCGTGGTAGCCAGCAACCAGGAATGCGGCGGCAAAGGTAACCGGGTCGACTGCGGAGTGGAAAGCAAGATTCATCTTCTGGCCTGCGGTCAGAGAGACGGCGTCGGCGCGATAGGAGATGTTGAAGGCGGGAACGATTCCCAGGGTCCGCTGCTTTTCCTGTTCCTTGATCTGTTCCTCGGCTTTTTCGCGCTGGCTTTTTTCCGCATCGGTTTGCTGGACGGGCGTTTGTGAGCTGGAGCTGCCCTGGGCGGCGGGGGTCTGAGCCGGGATGGCTGAAGTCTGTTGGGCCGGCGTCTGTTGATCCTGAGGCAGGTCTGCGGCCGGCGCAATTTGTGGCTGGGGAGTTTCGGGCAAGGCGGCAGCTGCGGTCACGAGCTGGTTGGCGCCGGCCTGCTGCGAAGCCAAGGGGATCGGCAACGCCAGCAGGGCGATGCACGGGAAAGACAATCCAAAAAATAGACGAAAAACTGAACGCATCATTCACCAGTTGTGGAGTCGGCGCCCTTCTTGCCGGTCTGACTCAGGAAGGCAGATCGAACCTGATTTGCGCCGGTCCGGAACCGGTTTCAAATCCGGGGAGCAACCATAAGGGTTAACCACGCCAAACCGCAAGTTGCCGATCAACGCGGCCGGCGGGACTACGTTTCCTTGTGCGTACATTAAGCCTCTTTGTTAGACGCAATTGGACGCTTCGCGGACACAGAAAATGCCGTGGCCGGGCCCGGCATGCGGACTTCGAGTGGAGTTTCTGCGTGACTGGCGTGTAGAGTGGGGTTCACGTGAGCTGGACAAGGAGGTTCCGCGATGGGCAATCCTGTGGTGCATTTCGAGATTATCGGCGAGAATCAGCAATTGCTGAACGACTTCTATGGCGGAGTCTTCGACTGGAAGATCGACCAGGTCATGGAGGAATATGCGCTGGTCAATACCGGCTCGGGAATCGCCGGGGGCATTGGCGCCATGGGCGAAGCGCGGCGGCATGTGACCTTTTATGTTGAAGTTGCGGACGTGGTGGCGGCGCTCAAGATGATCGAGAGCAAGGGCGGGAAGCTGGGGTTTGGACCGCATCCTGTCCCCACCGGCGCCATCATCGCCGGCTTCACCGATCCCGAAGGGCAGCTGATCGGGCTGGTGCAGCAGCCGAAGTAGAGCGGCGAACCGATTTGAGAGTCAAGATTTCTCGGCAAGAGTATGAGCCGCTGCCTGAACGGTGATCATCAGCGTCATCGGATTTGTGGGGGACGCAAGGAATCCAAGTTTCTCGTAAAATCGCTTCGCGCTTTCGCTCATCGCATGGACGAGAATGGCTCGAATGCCGGCGATTTCGGCGGCCTGAACCGTTCTAAGGACTGCATCCCGCAAAAGAGCCGAACCGATCCCATGTCCCTGGAACTTGAGGTCGATGGCAAGCCGCCCAATCACCATCACGGGGATGGGGTTGGGCATGTTCCGTCTCACACGGCCGGGAGCATCCATGTGCGCCGCCGCGCCCGCGGCTAACGCATAGTAGCCAACAACCCTGCTTCCAAGACAGACCACGTAGGTCCGGGAAGCGCCGCTCTCTTCATTGGCTGGCGCTCGGCGCTGGAGCCAGTCGTCGAGCTCCGGCTCGCCGCATCGGAATTGCGAAAGATCGTGAGCTGGGTTCTGTTTTTCCGGAGCGCAGAGTTCCCCAATCTCTACTTGTCCCATGGCGCTTTCGTCTTGAGCAAGCGAGTCAACCCGGGATTGTCTTTGAGCGGCGCATCCAGCAGGTCGACAAAACATTGGAATGCCTCGTCGTCCATATGGAAATAACGCTGGTCGAGCAAGACCGATTCCGCCTCCCGGCAAGCGGCGTCCAGCATGAAGTCGGAACGGCTGCGGCCTTGCGCCTCTGCCGCCCTGTCAATCAGCGCCTTCTGGCTGCGGGTGACGCGCAGATTGATGTTCTCGGCGCGCAACTGGCTCGATTCCGGAGCTGCAGTGCCCATGGATTTGGCCTCCATATGTGATCACAATCAGTGTACATCAATGTGCGCACAATGTATACGCTTATTCAGATCGTCGCTCCGAGACGCCGTTGAAGGCCGAAGGTGGAGTCTCGTGGTTTCCCACGCTTGCGCCAGGAAAAAGGCGCAAGGATGGGGCACGGGGCACAGGTTCCTCATTTATCTACCCAGCCGGGATGCTCGGCAAGATAGCGCGCTCGGGCCGCCTTCATCTGAGGCTTGTAGACCGCATAAACCCTGGAGATGGTTTCCCGCGTTTTCGCGAGCTTTATCCTCTCCCAGTCCGCGCTCATCAGTGATACGGCATCGCCTAACTTAAAGCACTCAGGCGACCCGCGAAAGTGGTCGGCTCCCAGCCTTTGATAGGCGTCGAGAACCTCATGCATCAACCCTCTTGAGATTCCATGCTGGTAAAAGACGATATACATCGGCATCAGATCGGTCTTCTGCATCTCCTCTTTGATCGCCGTCCAGAAAGACTCCGGCCAGTAAGGCGCCCCAATGGAGCGGTTCTTATCCACGGCAGCAATCCAGCTAGCTCGAAAGGAGTCAATTTCCCCGCTGAGACGGAGATAATCCTTGATCTGATCGACGGTCGCTGGATCCTCCATCGGAGGAAGCGAATCGGAAACGCCAGCCGGTGCGGCCGACACGGGAACGCTGGTAGTTGTCGGCTTCTGTTCCTCTTGCGAGGCTCCCGCAATCGGTATGAGAGCAACCGCCGCGAGGCCTGCTAGAAAACACTTTCCCAGTTTGTGCATGGCTAAAGTCTCGGAAGTAGCTTAAACGATCCCGGATTGTCTGACCGCAGAATCATCTCGATAATTTCACGCAGCGAAGTCGATGAAGCCGCGCTGCGGGTCGGTGGAGACCAGCTTCACCATCACCTTGTCGCCCACGTCGAGGCCCTTGCCTCCGCTGACCAGCTTTCCATCCACGTTCGGATCGAGGGTGCGGACGAAGGTGCCGTAGTTGTTGACGCCGGTGACGATGGCAGGGAAGCTTTGGCCGACGCGCTTCGCGAGCACCACGGCGGCGATGCGCTTCTGCATGTCGCGCTCCACCTTGCGGGCGTTGTCTTCCATCAGCGTGCAATGGACGGCGATGACATTGAGGTCGTCCTCGGAGTAGGGCTGGGGCTTGTGGGCCAGAAGCGCCTTCACGAGCCGCTGCGTCACCACATCGGGGAAGCGGCGGTTGGGAGCGGTGGAGTGGGTGTAGTCCTGCACGGCCAAGCCGAAGTGGCCGGGCGAGGGCTCGTTGGGCTTGACCAGCACATACTCGCCGGGGCCCATCAGCTTGACCACGGTCAGCGACAGATCGGGAAAGTGGTCGGGGTCTTTCTGCTTCTGCGCCAGCAGGAAGTCGTTGAGGGCCTTGGAGTCGGGCTCGGCGGGCAGCGTCGTGCCCAGAGCCTGCGCCACTTCGACGATGCGGTCCCAGCGCTTGGGCGTGCGGACGATGCGGCGAATGGAGGCTACGCCGGCCTGCTCGAAGGTGCGGGCAACCACGCCGTTGGCCGCCACCATGAACTCCTCGATGAGCGAGGTGGCGCGGTTCTTTTCCAGGCGCGCGATGTCGACCGCCTGGTCGGCCAGCATCACCGGCCGCGTTTCCACCGTCTCCAGATCGAGCGCGCCGTGCTGGAAGCGGCCGCCAACCATGCGCTGGGCCGCAGCGTCCTGCAGCTTGAGTTGCGCGGCCAAATCGGTACTTGCGTTCGGACCGGCGCTCGCGGCTACCTTGGCCGGCGCAGGCCCGGTCCCTTCCAGCCAGGCGCCGACAGCATTGTAGGCCAGTTGTGCGCGATTGCGGACCAGAGCTGCGTAGACCTTGCCGTCGGATGCTGTGCCGGCCGCGTCCACCAGGAATTCGATGACGTGGGCCATGCGGTCTTCGTTCTCGTTGAGCGAGGTAATGCCCTCGGAGAGCTCGGCGGGGAGCATGGGAAAGACTCTGACGCCGGTGTAGACGGAGGTGGTCTCGCTTTTGGCGTGGCCGTCGAGCACCGTGCCCAGGCTGACGCGGGCGTCCACGTCGGCCACGCCGATGAGCACGCGGATGCGGCCATCGGGCAACTGCTCGGCCCACTCGATCTGGTCCAGGTCTTTCGAGGTATCGTTGTCGATCGAGGACCAGAGCAGCTTGCGCAGGTCCTGCGCTCCTTGGGCGGCGGGCAGTTCAGGATGAGCCTGAATGCCGGCAAGTTGGGCGGTGGCGCCAGCTGGAAAATCGGGCTGGAAACCGTGTTCGATCATGGATGCGTGGGCGGCGGCGACAAGATTGAAGTGCGCGGTGTGGTTGGAATGCATCGAGAGTTTGGCTCCTCGGAACTGACAAGCCAGCCTACCACGCCCCCTGCCAACTGCGGTGGGGCAGACGCCGCTGCGCAGCCATCCGTGCTCGGCGATGCCCCTGAGCTTCTGTTCAGTGTTCTCGGGATGAAGACTTTTGGGGACCGAGCACCCGGTTTCACTGAGAGGGAGCTGGGCCGACCGCCAAATCTGCTCGATTCCGGTGGGGAATCGTCTGGTTTGCCAAGTGCGACCTCCCGTAAGTCCTTTGTTTTAGAAGGGGTCAAAAGAGGGGCAACACGTAAGTCCTTTATTTCGATAGGCGGAAGGAGTCATTTTTTTGCGTAACCTGCTTGTTTTCATTGGGTTGGGACGAAACAGGGGGGGGCACGGGGGGCATAGGCGCTAAGCTAAGGCTTCGCCAACCACTTTGAACCAGCTTGGTACGCTACGGGTGGGGTAATCAAACTAGAAACTGCACAACGCATAGGGTTACCAACTGGTTATCTTAGCGCTCATGGCACGGGGGGGTGCTCCATGCGGAGGGACTTCTGTGGGAGCGGCAGCCACTGTTGTCGAGAGGAGGTCCATGCAGACATTGTGCGCGGTTGCGCGGTAATTATCTGCAAATCAGCAGGGAGAAAAGTGAGGACGAGGGCAGGTCGGTTTCCGTTGTTTGATTGTTTGAGACCATTCGCTGCGCCCCTAGGGGCGCAAATCCTGCTTGGCCCGCTTACCCAGTATTCCGCTACGCTCCATGCTGGGCTATTCTCGTCCCCTCCCTCCGGGAGGGGTGAGCGGTGGGAAGTCAAGAGCTCATTTCTCCGGGAGCTGGTGCGGAGCGGGCAGTGAGGGGCCCGTTTTGATGGCAGGTTGCGAGCCAGTGGTTCGTGGATGGGCGGTTTGGGGTCGAGGCTTCCCACCCTCGCGACAAAAAACAAGAACGTCGCAAGGATAGGGCACCCAACGGTTGTGGGGTGTGAGGCGCCGGGTTCATTGCAGCCGGAACGAACTGGGGCTGCGGACGGGCTCAGGGGCAATTTCCTACTGAATGCCGAGGTCGGAGAGAACCTTGGGCTTGGATTCGTCCACGGCGAGCAAGTTGTGGCAGGCAGCGCAATCCTGCGTGATGCTGGTGCCGTCCTTGGCCGCGTGCCCGCCGTCGTGGCAGCGGAAGCAGCCCGGGTAGCTCATGTGGCCGATATGGTTGGGATGGGTTCCCCAGGACACCTTCATGTAGGGGAAGACATTCTGGCTGTAGAGGGTGACCAACTGGTCGCCGGCGGCCTTGACCAGCGCGGCTTTGGCAGCCATCACATCCGGATGCTGAGAGCTGTAGAAGGCCTGGAGCTCAAGCGGAATCTTTGTGCCGGCCTCCTCTTCCGAGGCGTAGGTGGCCTTGAGCAGTTCGAGGCCCTCCTTGTGGACCCAGGGCAGATCGGGACTGATGGCGCCCTCGGACATGGCGCGGTTGATGGCGTCCTCCACAGTGACAAAGGTGTGGGCCGCGCGGTTGTGGCAGTCGATGCAATCCATCAGCCGGCGCTCGCCCTTGGGAATGCCGCTGCCCGCATCGGCCGTGGCAAACACGGTTTCCGAGCCATCCGCATTGCGCTTCTGCACCCAGGGGATGGCGGTCCGCGTCTCGTCAGTTGCGACGTATTCGATGTGTCCCAGGTGAGTGCCGTGAATGCCGCTCAGTTGGCTGAGCGAATCGCGGCCGCCCAGGTGGAGCACCACGACGGTCTGGGTCTCGGTGTTCTTTTCGTCGTCGGCAAAGCTCGACTTGACCAGCAGCTTTTCGCCGATGAAGCGGGCCGGCGTGTGGCAGCCCTCGCAGATATACCGCGCGGGGCGAAGACTCTGCACCGGCGACGGAATCGGCGCGGGATAGCGATCGAAGCTGACCTCAAGCAGTTGCTTGGTGCCGTTCACTTTGGCGGCAAAGTAGGAGGCCGCGCCCGAGCCGATATGGCAGGCAACGCAGTCCACATGGGAGTGCGCGGAGATCTTGTAGGCCGTGTACTCGGGATGCATGACGTGGCAGGACTGGCCGCAGAACTGAGGCGAGTCCATGTAGGCGGCGCCGCGATAGCTGGCCATGGCCACAACCAGCAGGTTGACGATGGTGGCCACCAGCACTATATCGAGGCCGTGGCGGAAGATGCGATCGTTGAGATCGATCTTGGGGAACTGCGCGGGAATCTGCCCGGCCTTCTGCAGCTTTCTGCGGCGCACGAAGACGCCGATGGGAATGATCACCAGCCCAGCGATGAACAGGCCGGGGAGAAGCAGGAAGAAGATAATGCCGAGGTAGGGATTGTCGTTGGGCCGGCCAAAGAGTTCCACCAGCCAGTAGCCGATCATGGTGACGCCGGAGGCGCTGGTGAGAGCGCCGCCCGCTAGACTGATCGGGTTGTTGCCGAAGAAGAGCGCCGGTCTTACCCAGTGCTCACGGAATTTTTGAAGCAGTGGCACTTTGCCCCCCAAATGCGAATGAATTTTCCGCCACAAAGAGCGAAACCTCGAGGGGTGCGCCCCGCGCGGGCCGACCCACGGCGCCGATCTCTGAATAAAATCAGCCCATGACAGCCGGACCTGCGGTCAACACCGGTCGGGGTTTCGCTCCAGGCGATTCTGGTTCCGATTCCCGCGGTACAGCGGTTTTCCAATTGCTGTTGAACGGAGCCACTGGCCGGGAGTGTCTCTTTCCTGAAGAAAAAGACACGTGCACGATGCCAGAAGTGCCTCGTAAATTGGAAAACCGCTCTAATTGTACGCGTTACTTGAGGCCGTGGTAGTAGGTCGCCACGTCCTTGATCTGGGCGTCGGTCAGCCCGGCGATGGGCTTCATCTTGCCTTTTCCGTTCTTGATGGCGGCGATGATCTGGTCAACGGTAAGCGCCTGGATGGCAGGATCGGAGACAGGCTTGATGCCCATCATCTTGGCCATCGCCGGGGCGGGTGTGCCGGTGGCGCCATGGCAACTTGCGCACTTGGCTTTGTACGTTGCATCGCCGCCTTCGGCGAAGCCCACGGCACTGGCCAGACAAACCACAACGGCCAGAACCACCTTGGAACGAATCGACTTTCTCATGTGAGACTCCTTGAAGTTTGAAAGCGAGGATGCACACGGCAAAACTCGCGGGTTGAATTCTCTCATACTCTGCAGTTGCGACGACAAGCATCCAGCACCGCACCGGATCGAATGAACTGTTGCACGGCACGCTCCTGAGGCCTCTTCGCCCAAGCCGCGATTGACTGCGGGTTCCGGCAGAGATTCCTTCAGGAGGTCTACTGCTTGCCCATTCTGCGCCGGTCGAACGAAGGCCGGCGATCAATGGGGAAAAGGGAGTGGACCGGGAGTTCCCAGGCCACACCAGGTTGATTAAAAGGCGTACCGGACGCCCAGGGTGCAAATGCCACTGTGGGTAAGGGTGCACAACCGATAAACACGGAACCCGGCCGGCGAGTTGCGCAGACACATCTGGAAATTGGCCGGTACTGTCATCGCTCGCCTCTTACTCGGTTGATTTGAGGAATATTGCGCTGGTGTTGGAGCCGTGAATGCTCGCATGGCAAATGGTGCACGACTGGTATTGCGCCATTTGGTTGTGCGACGGTCCGGCCGGCGGCCCGGTGGTGAAGTTCGGCGATGGAGAGTGGCACTGCAGGCAGATGGTATTCACGTTGGCGCGGTTCAACAGGCGCGGATTCGGCCCGCCGTGCGGCGTGTGGCAGGCTGTGCAGCCCTCGGTCTTGACCACGGCGTGCTCGTGGACCCAGGGTCCGGCCTTCTCGGCGTGGCACTTGACGCAAACGGCGTCCTGCCCGGTGGCCGACTTGAGGCCGTTCTTCTCAAAGGTGCCGTGCGGATCGTGACAATCCGAGCACTGCACGAGGCCCTCGTTCACCTTGTGGTGGAAGGGCATGGAGAACTGCGGCTTGACGTCGGCGTGGCATTCAAAGCAGAGCGCGGTCTGCGGCGCCTTGAGCAGCGCGTCGTCCTTGCCGTTATGGATGTCGTGGCAGCCGATGCAGCTTACATTCCCTTCCCCGTGCGCCGAGCGCTCGAAGTTCTGGTGCTTGCCCTGGTGGCAGCCCAGGCACTTCTCATCCACTTCTTTGGCCGTGGCGTTGGCCGGGTTGAATATTTTGGTCTTGTCGCCTCCAGCTGCCACGTGCGCCCCGCCCGGGCCGTGGCAACCTTCGCAGTTGACGACGGCTGCTCCGTGCTGGGCCGCAAGTTTGGTATGCGGGTTGCCGGCAAATTTCTTCGACACCTCTTCGTGGCAGGTGGCGCAGGCGGCGCCGCCCGCGTAGGCGCTGGGAACAGCGTCCCTGGACTGGGCAACGGGCGTTTGGGCCGCCGGATCGGACCAGGCCGCCGGAGGTCCCTGAGTGGAGGCGCACAGGATGCCTGCGCCCAGCATCAACATCAGATAAGGCCGCAGTGCCGGCAACTTTCCCGAGGCCGCACCAATCGGCAATCGCGTTACAGGCCCATCACTATGCACGCAAAATACCGCCCTGGATGCTTCTTTAGCATCTTCTGAAATCTGCTTCCCTGAAGATTATCCGCCCGAACCCGGCGTTTCCACACAGCAGAACTGGCTCCGCGCAAGGCATTTGTCCGGTTTGCCAATTGCCGAAGCTGGTCCCTGTGCGGAGCATCACTCCATGGCGTGAAGATTACGGTTTCCTCACCTGTACCGGCCGTGATGTTTATCACAGCTGGTACTGCGGGCGGCTTCCGGGTTCCGGTTCCGATTCCAAAGTGGCCGGCCTTCCAAGCTGCGAAGATGCCGAAGGGCGCACAGGCTCCTCTATCCATTGGAATTAAAATGGGTTGTTCTCCGGGACAGAGCCCGGAACCGAGCCTCTTTCCGATTTCGGCGGCATCCAACGAGAGTCTCACCCTGTAAGACTTGCCAGTCTTCAGAAAAACGAGGAAGCGGCCCTGTAGGTGAGCTTCCTCACTCGGGAAGACCTTCTTCGCAGTACGGCAGCGGCGGAGAGAGCCTGGGCGGGCAGGCGGCATTTCATTCGGTCCCGGCGCGGCGGACAAGTCAACCTTCGGGACGTGCCTGAAGAGAAGCGCCCCCCGGGACCTGCGATAGACGTGAGGCCCATCACATCATTTTGCATCGCCGCTCACGCAAACTTTGGTTGAGCAAGAGTCTCTTTTGCAGGGATATTCACAGCAAATTCACCTCCCGCGAGGCGTCATAGGAAAGTCCGGGACCGGGGGGCGAAGGAGCTTGAACGGCGTCGGAAGGGGCACTACCATGACAGGCGCAGAGATCGCGACGGCAGCGCAGGTTCGGCAAAAGCACCTTACCCGGCAGGTTCCAGCGGGGTGTGCGGCCTGCGCGAATCGACGGCCCGGCTGGTTCTGTTCGCTGGGCAGCTCGGTTCTGGCCGATCTTGAACTTGCCACCAGCACGATCACTCTTCCAGCACAGGCTTCGCTGTTCAACCAGGGCGACGATGCGCGCTGCCTGTATCTGATCTGCGGCGGCTATCTGAAGCTGACCGCGGGGCGGATGGACGACAAGCAGATGATTGTGCGCATCGCCGGCCCCGGTTCCATGCTGGGGTTGTACGCGGTTCTTTCCCATGGGGTGTACGAGGTTTCGGCCGAATCGTTGACCAGCGCCCAGTTGCGGCCGGTCGAGCGGGACCGGTTCCTGGGCTTTTTGCGCACCCACAAGGAGGCGCAGATGCGCGCAGTTCAGTGCATCTGCCAGGAGTACCGCTTTGCCCTGCAGGATGCCTGCCGGATTGCGCTGGCGGACACCGTGGCGGCACGCCTGGGAAGACTGCTGCTGGAGTTGTCTCATCAGATCGGGGAACACCTGGATGGCGGAGCCTACCGGTTCCCGCTGCTGCTGACGCATGAGGAGATGGCCTCGATGACCTGCACCACCCGCGAGACCGTGACCCGGACCCTGGGCCAGTTCCGCAAGGAAGGGTGGATTTCGATCGAGGACTCGCTGGTGACCGTTCACCAGCCGGACCGGTTGCAAAACCTCATCTAGGGCCTGTTAACCCTAGCCGTCCTGCCGCTCGCGTCGGTCTGCCTGCGGAGTCAAACCATTGCCGTTCCGTGGGGCTATCATAAAGAGGTAGGAGTTCGTTCCGACTATGATTCGTTTCGTGGCTTGCTTTTCTGCGGTTCTTCTCTCTTGCTGCGTTTCAGTTGCTCAGAACACCTCTCCGGCTCCAGTCCAGAACAGCGCTGCCTCCGCGGCAAGCCCGGAGATCCGGGAGTTCCAGAAGATCGAAGACTCCTGGTCAACGGCCGTCAATGACCGCGACCAGTATGGGCTGGAACTGGTTCTGTCCCCCTTGTTTGTGGATGTTTCCGCCAGCGGCGACATCACCACGCGCAATCAGCAGGTTGCCATGGTGATCGCGGGGGAAGATAAGACGCTTCACCTGGATCAGCGGGTCATCACCGTGCGCATGCTGGGCGACATTGCCGTGGCCAACGGGACCTATGCCCTGCACCACAAGGTGGGTTCGGCGGAGGGCAACGAAAAGGGCATCTTCACACATGTCTACGAGCGGGCCCGCGGCACCTGGCTGTGCATCAACTCGCAGCGCACCGTGCTGCGCGAGGACTCGAACGGCAAGCAGAAGAAGCAATCCAACGCCGAACTGCCGTTCCACTTTCCGCTGTTCTCGAAGAGCGACAAGGGGCCGCAGTAAGGGCGGGCCGAGGCGACGTTTCTCCGGGCTTTACTGGAGATTGGGCCGTTTGGTGGATCGGGCCGCTAATCAAGGATTTTCTGATAGGGAGGCGGATATTCCAGAGAATGGCCTTTGTCTGGAGTAAGATACGCCTCTCAAATATCAAAATTCACGGCGCGAAATCGCCTGAGAAGCCCGAAATCGCTGTGCGGGCGGGCATGCTTGAAGCTGTAGAACGGTTGCCTTACTAAAAACAAGGCGCATTTATTTATCAATGGGATCGGCTAATAAACGAAATTTAGCAAGGGCTTCGTGGCGCGACTAGCTGGCCAGCCGCTTCGCCCCCTGCAGGCGGATGGAGACGTGGACCAGCGAGAGCGCGGCGGGGGTGACGCCGGGAATGCGGCTGGCCTGGCCGATGGTGATGGGGCGAACGCGCTCCAGCTTCTCGCGCATCTCGCGGGAGAGGCCGCTGATGGCGCTGTATTCGATCCACTCGGGAATGGCTACGGACTCGGCGGCCTTGAGCTTTTCTATTGATTTCTTCTGCTGCTCCAGGTAGCCGGCGAACTTGATCTCCGTCTCGACGGCGCGGGCCTCGTTGGCCCTGGTCCTGCGGACGGCGGAGCTTTGGTCTGGATCAATGGCAGGGTTGTAGTAGGCAAGCAGGGGGTCCCGGGCAAGGGTTTCGCGCATGGCGGCGAGCACGGGCCCGATGGTGACTTCGGGGCGCTTGAGCAGTTGCGCCCAGGTGAGCCCGGCGGTTGCCGGGAGATCGGCGAATCCGGCGGCGGCAAGGCGCTCGGGGTCGGCTTTGCCGGTGGTGAGCAGCCTGCTAAGCGCGGCCATGCGCGCCTGCTTCTGCTCGTAATCGGCCCAGGTTTCATCGCTGATGAGACCGAGGCGGCGGCCGTGCGGGGTGAGGCGGCGATCGGCGTTGTCGATGCGCAGATGAAGGCGGAACTCGGCGCGCGAGGTGAACATGCGGTAGGGCTCGTTGGTGCCTTTGGAGATGAGGTCGTCGATGAGGATGCCGGTGTAGCCCTCGGTGCGGTCCATGGTGAACGGCGGCTCGCCCTTGAGCCACAGAGCGGCGTTGATGCCGGCCATGATCCCCTGACAGGCGGCTTCCTCGTAGCCGCTGGTTCCATTGATTTGGCCGGCGAGATAGAGGCCTGTGAAGGCCTTGACGCGCAGGCTGCGGTCGAGTTCGGTGGCGTCGACGGAGTCGTACTCGATGGCGTAGCCGGGGCGCAGCATCTCCGCATCTTCAAGGCCGGGAATCGAACGCACGATCTGCCATTGCACCTCCATGGGCAGCGAGGTGGACATGCCGTTGACGTAGACTTCGTGCGTGTTGAGGCCCTCGGGTTCGAGGAAGAACTGGTGCTGCGTCTTGTCAGGGAATTTGACGATTTTGTCTTCGATGGAGGGGCAATAGCGCGGGCCAATGCCCTCGATCTGGCCGGAGTACATGGCGGAGCGATGCACATTCTCGCGGATGAGGCGCAGCGTCTCAGGCGTCGTGAAGGCGATGTGGCAGCTGATCTGCGGCTGGACAATTCTCTTGGTCCGGAAGCTGAAGGGAGTGGGGTCGGCGTCGCCGGGCTGCTCCTCGAAGGCCTCCCACTTGATTGTCCGGCCGTCGAGGCGCGGCGGCGTGCCGGTCTTGAGACGGCACGTGCGCAGGCCCAGCGCGCGCAGCGCTTCGCCGAGAAGGACAGAGGCGGGCTCGCCGCTGCGGCCGGCGGGATAACGCTCCTCACCACAGTGGATGAGGCCGTTCAAGAAAGTGCCGGTAGTGATGATGGTGGCTCCGGCGAGGAGGCGGCGGCCGTCGCGGAGCTTCAGGCCGAGGACACGGCGCTTGGGACGCACGAGACGAGGCAGTTCATTCCAGGTCTCAGAAGCGAGACCCTTCGGCAAGCTCAGGGCAGGCTCTGAGGCACCCAATTCCTGCGAGGAGCCTGCCCCCTCGTCCAGCACCAGGTTCACCACTTCGGCCTGGCGGATGTGCAGGCCGGGCTGACTTTCCAGCACTTCGCGCATCTTCACGCGATAGAGCTGCTTGTCGCACTGGGCCCGCGGACTCCAGACGGCAGGACCGCGCGAAGTATTCAGCAGCCGGAACTGAATGCCGACGGCATCGGCCACCTCGCCCATGATGCCGCCCAGGGCGTCGACCTCCCGCACCAGGTGGCCCTTTGCTACGCCGCCGATAGCTGGATTGCAGCTCATCTGCGCAATGAGGTCGAGGTTCATGGTGATGAGAGCAGTCTTGAGGCCCATGCGCGCGGCGGCCATGGCTGCCTCGCAACCAGCGTGACCGGCGCCGACTACGGCGACATCGTATTGTTCTGTAAATGCCATCTTAATGGGGAAAGAGCCCTGCAAGACTATTCTACGGATTCCTGGATGCCGGCGCTGCAACCCGGCCAAACCTGGGCCTCATGCCGCCTGCAATTCCAGCAGAATCGCGGCCCCACGCGGCTCCAGATTGACGGCCGAGGCGCGCCCGTTGTGGTCGCGGAGGATGGTGGCGCAGAGGCTCAGGCCCAGCCCGGCAGTCTCGCCCGTGGCCTGGGCGGGGACAAACGGATCAAAGGCGCGCTCCGGCTGCAGGAATCCGGGCCCTGAGTGGGCGATGAGAATCTGCACTTGGTTTCCTTCGGCGGTGGCCTCCAGACGCACCGTCTTCACCTCATCTGCAGCCTCTGCAGAAGACTGGCTCTCTACGGCTTCAATGGCAAACTGCAGACAGTGGAGGACCGCCTGGCGCAACTGCTGGGCATGGCAGAGCACCCTGGGCAGGCCGGGGGCAATATTGAGGCGGAACTCGATGGAGCGGCGCAGAAATTCCGAACGGTGGAGCTGTTCCATGTCCGTCAACATCTCGGCGACGGAGACGGCGGTGAACTGGCCGGTTTGCGGCCGCGAGATGCGGGTCAGGCTCTCCAGCGTGGCCCGCATGCGGCGGGCTTCCGTGAGGATGGACTCGATTCCCTTGCGCTCCTGGGGATCGAGGGACGAGGTTTCTTCAAGGAGCGAGGCGTAGCCCAGGATGACAGTGAGCGGGTTATTCAACTGCTGGGTGACGTTGCCGGCCAATTGTCCCAGGCCCGCGAACTTCTCCGAGTCGATGAGCTTTTCCAGCATCATGGTCTGGCTGCGCGTTGCTTGGAGGCGGGCGGCCAGCATCTCGATGGGCAAAAGATCGTCGTGGCGAAGCGGTTCTTCCTGGGGGCTGGAGAGATAGGCCTGCACGGCACGGGTGGGCGCATTGCGCATGCCGGACAAGAGCAAAAATCCCTCAGTGACAGAGCGGCCGGTCATGGGCACGGCGAGGGCGAAAGTAAAGCGGAGGCGCTTGAGGTCATCCCCGGGGCGAAGCCAGGGGCCGAGGTTGAGTGTAACGGTGTGGCTTTGCGCGACGGCGGCGGGCGCAGAGCCGGGCGAGAGGAAGCCCTCTACGGGAATGCGGGCGGCCAGCTCGTCGAGGGCGGCGACAATGGCCGGATCAAGGCCGGCAGCCCCGGCCAGGCGATAGCGCCCCGCGGTTTGGAGGATCAGCGCAGCCTGGGCAAAGCGGCTGTGGGTGGTCACGGTCTGGCAGATTTCGGTCGCCTGGCGATCGAAGTCTTCAACGCGGCGGCGGGAAAGGATCAGGTCGGTATAGGCCTCGAGTTCGCGGCGGGCTCTGCGCTCGCGCTCCTGGCCTGCCTGGTTGATGGCCAGCTGGTCTTCAAGGGCCAACAGGATAAGGCCCAGCGCGGCGACCACCTTTGCCATGACCATGATTCGAGCCAAACTGGTGTCGACCGCCAGATTATGGCTGATGGAGGGAAAGATCTCGAAGATGGAGAGCGACCACGCGGTAAAGCCCAGCAGGCTGAGAATCAAGCCCGGAGAAACGCGACGGAATACATAGACCAGGAGCAGCGCGGTCATGAAGCGGTTGGCGCACTGGACAAAATTCAGTGGCCAGTCGCCTCCCATGGCGAAGCAGATCCAGAGGCCGATGTAGCCAAACACGACGCAAACCGCGGCGCCCAGCCACGCAGGCATGCTGCCTCTTGCGACGCCCCAGAAGAACCCGGCCACCAGCGACATGGCGCCCAGCGCAGGAAAGATCCAAAACGCGGGTCCAGTGGGCGAAACACCGTGAAAGACGCCCTCCAGAAGAATGGAGTAAACGACCAGTGGAAGGGTGTAGGGGATGACGTAAAGTACATTGAACCTGCCGACGCTAAACCGCAAAGGGGACAACGAGGCAAGAAACAGGGTTGCGCTGATCTGAACGGCGGTTTGGCCGACCGCGGTTAACCAGGGATGCGTGCCATCGGCGAAGTACCAGGACCCCAGCCTGTAAAGGAAGAGCATGCGGACGATGGCGAAGAGGAATCCCAGAAACCAGAGCAGGGTGCGGGCATCGCGGAAGCGGAGATAGAGGTAACCGAACGCAGGCAGCAGCAGAATGGTGAGGATGAGAGCGGGCGCCTGGTAGTAGTCTGGCATGGAAGCCGTAAATCTCCTTCATTCCCTGGGTTGGCAACGGCCTTTGATTTTAGATGTTTGTGGCGCCGTCCGGGTATGCTTCGCATGAACGGCAATCGGGCAGCCAGATCCTGCTGGACGCAAGCAGAACACGACAGCGCACCTGGAGTCCAGATAATCCTTCAAGCTGCGCCATGGAGGCATGTAGCGCCGTCCGCAGGTTCCCTATCCCTTTGATTCTGGAGCCATCCGGCAGCCGAGTCCATGCGTCTAATGTTGTAGGGGGGTAAGAGATTCCAGTCCCTTGGGCCGTACCGGCCCGCTGCCAGGAAAGATGCGCAGAAAGAGAGAGGTCAGCGTGCGAAACGGTTGGTGGATGGCGATGGGATTGGCTGCCGGGTGCGTGCTGGCCGGCGGTGCGCAGAGCAAGGACAGCTTTACGCCGATGGCGCTGGACTCGGGCTTCGGCCGGATGGATGTTTCCCCGCCGGCGATTGCGCCCGAGCAGATCATCAAGCAGTTCGCCGCCAAGGAGAGCGAGTTCCAGCAGGCGCTGAACCACTATACCTATCGCCGCACCGCCAAGGTGGAGACCGTCGACGACGACAACAAGGTGGACGGCGCGTACTACGAGGTGGACGACGTGATCTTCGACCCCAGCGGGGCACGCCTGGAAAAGGTGGTGTATGCGCCGGAGAACACGCTGACCCGTGTGATGATGTCGCCGTCGGATTTGCAGGACATTCAGCGGGGGTATCCCTTTGTGCTGACCGCTGAAGATATTGGGCAGTATGACGTGAAGTACGTGGGCCGGCAACAGGTGGACGAGGTGGATTGCTACGTCTTCGACGTGAGCCCCAAGGTGATCGAGAAGAAGAAGCGCTACCTGCTGGGGCGCATCTGGGTGGACACGACCGACCTGCAGATTGTTGTGACCAACGGGCGCATGGTTCCCGACGACACGCGCAAGGGGAGCGAGGACCTGCATCCGCCGTTCATGACCTGGCGCCAGCAGGTGGACGGGCACTACTGGTTCCCGGTCTACACCAAAGGCGAGGGAGTATTGCACTTTGCCGGCGGCAGCGGGTACATGGCGCAGGACGTGCACATCCGCGACACGATCAAGTACGCCGAATACAAGCGCTTCGGTTCCACGACCAAGATCATCTACGAGGGCCAGGACATTACGGCGCCGAATCAGCAGCCGAATCCAAAGCCGCAGCATTAGCTCTTGGCTCCCAGCTTGAGACGTGTGGGCCGAGCGGCGTGTGTTGCGCGGGGCGCGGAAACGAGCCGTTGCGTGGGGGTTGCTAAAAGCGCAACGAGAGGCAACTGAGCCCGCCGTCCATCTTCTGGAACTCGGACATGTCGAGGACGAGGGGGCTGAAGCCTTGGGCGCGGAGTTCGGCGGTCAACATTGGAAAGCCCGCGGCCACCAGCACGCAATCGTTCACGCGGACGCAGTTGGCGGCGTAGCTCTCCTCGGCGGAGACGCGGAGCCGATCGAAGCCGCGGAACTGGCCGTCCTCCGCCATCTCCTCCATCACTACCAGCGTGTTTCCGCCAATGTACGCGATGCCGCTTTTCAGGTGCAGAATCGTGGTCATGGGCCGTACGTCGATGGTCGATGAGGTGTAGCCGAGGCTGGCCAGGTGGGCGGCGAGCTGCCGCGCGCCCTCCTCGTTGGTGCGATGCGAGAGGCCGATGAAGAAATGGTTTTCCGCCTCGCAGATGTCGCCGCCGTCGACGGTTCCGGGGGCTTCGATGTTGAGCGGGGACGGGAAAAAGTCGAGGACTGCGGTCCGGATAGCGTCGACCTCGCCCTCGCGGCTGGCCGTGCCGGGACGCGTCAAAATAGCGCCGTGCGCGGTGAGGATGGCCGTGTCTTCGACGAAGGTCGAATCCGGAAAGCGGAGGTCGGCGTCGAGCGTGGTAAGGGCAAGGCCGCATTCAACCAGCGCCAGGCAGTAGAGCCTGTGTTGCTCAAGAACAAGATCGAGGCACGGGGCGCCGAAGTCCGCCGTGGTGAGCCCGGCGTCGAAGTTGCTGCCCGGAATGCGAACGATGGCGTTGGTGAACAAGCGGAGGGTCCTCTAGGTGCATGATTGCACAGGCAGGGCGATGGAGCCTTGCACGGCCGCCGGCCGAGCCCCGGTCAGTTTTCTTTGATGAACATCAGTCCTGTTCCGGCGGGCAGAGCCTCGGCCGAGGGAGCAAAACGTGCAAAATGGCCGTTTTTGAACATTTCCCGGGCCCTAAGTGCGCTATTTTCATAGAACCCCGTGTGTACAGGACAAATGCGCGGGGATTCAGGCCCGGGCCTCAGCCGGATTCCCAGGTCATGCAGCAAATGCAACCGGCTGTCGCCGGGATCCATCCCCCAAGGCAGCCTTAACGGATCAAGCTGCATCCTATTCCATAGAGGGCGGGGGAATTCTCTGCGGACAGATGCGGGCGCAACTGGGGCTGCGCCGGCGCAAAAGGCAACACAAAAAGGAGCACGAATGTTCAGTTCGACCTTGTTGAAGTGCAGCGGACAAATCTCAACCCCCCATCGCAGCCAGCGAATTTCCTCGCTGCTGCCCTCGCTGCTGGCCCTGGCGCTGCTTGCCGCCGGCCTCGCCGGCTGCGCCTCCAAACAGGAGAAAGCGCTCGAGCAGGCCAAGCTGCAGGCAGCCAAAACCGGCCAGTCCCAACAGGTAGTCACCGTCGACAAGAACGGCGCCACCACCACCATCGTGGTGCAGCCGCCCGCAGCAGGCCAAACCGCCCAGGCCAGCACCACCACGGTCACCCCGCCCCCGCCCGGAGCGCCCGTTCCCCAACCCTCCGGACCCACGGTTTCCGCCGTGCCTCCGCCGCCTCCGCCCGTGGTCCCCGCCAACGTGACCATTCCGGCCAAGACCGCCCTCGCCATCCGCATCGATCAGCGCATTAGCGTAAAGACCAGCCACGCAGGCGACAAATTCACCGGCGAAGTGGTTGAGCCGGTCCTGGCCGGCGACGGCAGCGTCATCGTGCCCAAGGGCACGCGGGTCGCCGGCGTCGTAGCCCTCGCGCACCGCCGCGGCCACTTCAAAGGCAGTTCGCTGCTGGAGCTGCGCCTCGCCTCGCTCACCCTGAATGGAACCGAGTACCCGCTCACCACCAGGGATCTGGCCGAGAGCAAGAAGGGCAAGGGCAAGCGCTCCGCGGCCATGATCGGCGGCGGCGCGGGCCTGGGCATGCTGGTCGGCGGAATCGCCACCGGCGGCGTGGGCCTGGTGGTCGGCGGCCTGGTGGGCGGCGGCGCCGGAACCGCAGCCGCCGGGATGACGGGCAACCGCGACCTCGACATCCCCGCCGAGTCAATCGTTCACTTTACCCTCGCCGACGATCTCGTCGTGCAGGCGCCGCAATAGCGCAAAAAAGCCGTCAACCGGCTGTTGCTTGGCAAGAGCGTAGCTTGAACTGCGCCCCATCAAAACGTAGAACTCGTCCGCACTCTGTGAAGCCGTACCCTGACAGAAACTGTCCAGCTTCTATACTGGTGCTGTGATGCCTTTGGACATCGAGGAAATGCCGGAGCCCAGTTACTGGGCCGGCGTGCTGGGTCTGTTTGCGCGCTTCCATGCCTGGCTGCATCGCCGCATGCCCACCGAGCGACAACGGCTGCTGGGGGTCACCATTGTGGCCGGCGGGGTGTGCGGACTGGCGGCGGTGGCCTTCCACCTGAGCATCATGGGCCTCGAGGCGCTGCTTATCGATCGCGCCAACGTGGCCCCCGGCCAAAGCTGGATCTGGTGGACCATCCTCTCCCCCACCATCGGTGGCCTGGTAGCCGGCATCGGCCTCACATACTTTGCCCCGGCCGCGGCGGGCAGCGGCATTCCCCAGGTCAAGGTGGCTTACACGCTACGCTATGGCATGGTTACGGTCCGCGAGACCATCGGCAAGTTCATCCTCTGCGCCATCCAGATCGGCTCCGGCGCTTCGCTGGGCCTGGAGGGGCCAACCGTGCAGGTCTGCGCCGGCGTAAGCAGTATGCTGGCCCGTCTGGCGCGGCTGGGCCCCAAGAACTCCCGCCGCATGGCCTCAGTGGGCATGGCGGCCGGTATCGCCGCGGCCTTCAACGCCCCCATCGCCGCGGTCACATTCACGCTTGAAGAGCTCATCGGCGACCTCGACCAGACCATGCTCTCCGGCGTCATCGTCGCCGCCGCGCTGGCCGCCGTTGTCGAGCACTCCGTCCTCGGCTCCAACCCCGTCTTTCACGTCAACGGCAACTACCAGCTGACCAACCCGTCCTCGCTCATCTGGTACGCGCTGTTGGGGCTGCTGGCGGCGATTGTCTCGGTTGCTTTTACCGATTCGCTGCTGGGCTTGCGCGCCTGGTTCCGGCGGCTCAAATCCGTGCCGCGCTGGGTGCAGCCGTCGATTGGCGGAGCGGCTACGGGCGGCATGGCGGTTGCCGCGCTGGCGCTCTTCCACCTGAACGGCATTGCGGGCGACCCTTACAAGACGCTCACACTGGCCCTGACCGGCAAGATGACCGTGATCTCCATGGCCGTCTTCTGCGTGCTCAAGCTCGCGGCCACGGTCTGCTCCTACTCGAGCGGCGGCTCGGGCGGCATCTTCGCCCCGGCACTGTTCATGGGCTCAATGCTGGGTGGCGCGGTGGGCTACCTCGACGTCATCGTCTTCCACCACTCCTCCGACGCCATCGGCGCCTTTGCGGTGGTGGGCATGGGCGCCGTCTTTGCCGGCATCGTCCGCGCTCCCATGACCAGTGTGCTGATCATCTTCGAGATGACGGGCGGCTATGGCCTCATTCTGCCGCTGATGATCGCCAACATGAGCGCCTTCGCCCTGGCGCGCCACTGGCGCCGCACCCCGGTCTACGAAGCGCTGCTGGCCCAGGACGACATTTACCTGCCCCACGGTGGCGGCCCCTTCGACCCGCACGATAACGACTACCTGCCGGTAATGGACGTTGAGGCGGCGCACTGAGAAGCCGTTTGGGCACGTTCGGACGCGGTCTGATTCGGTATGAGTTCTTCATACTTGTGCTAAACTTCCGAGCAGGAGCGATCTGCCATGCCATCCACTTCTTGCGAAAAACGGACGGTCAGTCTACCCGCCGAGCAAGGCCGCTATATTGACGGGTTGGTGGAATCGGGTGCCTATGCCTCCGCGAGTGAGGTAGTCCGGGCTGGCTTGCGGGCACTTGAAGAACGAGACGCCGCAGTGGAACGCTGGCTGCGCGAGGACGTTCTGGCCGCGTACGATGCGCTGAAGGCCGACCCCAACCGGGCTATTCCTGCGGAGGCCGTGTTCGCCGCCGTTCGCGCCCGCAGCCAGGAGCGCAAGGCCCGCACCGCGTGAGCCGGCCGGTCTTTTTCACGCCGGAAGCTGAGGGTGATCTGCTCGATCTCTTCGACTTTATTGCCGACCGTAGTAGCGCGGAGCGTGCGCTCCACTACATAGAACGCATCGAGAAGACCTGCATGAGCCTGCGTACGCTGCCGGAGCGAGGAACGCGCCGCAAGGACTTGCGTCCTGGCCTGCGCGTGATGGGATTTGAACACCGCGTGCTCATTGCCTTCCAGGCCCGCCCCGAATCGGTCGCAATTCTCCGCATTCTCTACGGAGGGCGCAGTGTCGAGCTCGCTTTTCCACCTGTTCCCGACTGAAGCGGTTCTAGCCGCCCGGCCTACTGCGGCACCTGCATGTTGTAGAGAAAGTAAGCGCGCAGCTCCAGGTAGGGGCCGTGGAAGTCCCTCGGCAGCGGCGGATAGTTCGACCCGGTAAGCGCGCCCCACGCCGCCCGGTCCAGAGCCGTATCGCCGGAGCGGCCTTCCAGCATCAGGCTTCCGTCCATCAGCCGCCCGTTGGGCAGCACCTTGAAGCGTATCGCCACCATGCCCGACTTGAGAATCGGCGGATTGACCTCGTCGGGAATCAGCGGGTCCCAGGTGTTTTCCGTCTCGCGGTGCCAGCGCTGCAGCCAGTTGCGGAAATCCACGCCCTGCGTATCCGACAGCACCTCGACCCCGCCCGACCCGGCGCCGGGGTGACGTACCAGCCCGCCGCCACCCAGGTTGCCCGCTCCGCCCGATCCGGGATTGCGCGAAGCGTTGCGCATGGCTTCGCGCAGCTGGTCGGCCGAGTTTTGCGAGTTCAGGGCAAAGTTGGGCCGCGCCGGAACGGCGGCCGGGCGCGGCGCCTCCAGCTGCGACTGCGACTGGTTGCTGGGCGGAATGGGGGTAGGAGCCGGCGGAGGCGCGGCCGCCGGGGCGGGCTGCGGCTCCGGCGTGGGAGCGGGGGGCGGCGGTGGTTCGCGTTTCAGTGCTTCCAGCGTCTCCTTGTCCACGGCGGTCTCCTTGGGAGGCGTGGGCTTGACCACCACCTTGGGCTGCAGCGCGCGAATGGCGTCAGGCGGAAGATCGAGATATTGCAGGTCCTTGCGGTTCCTGATGGCGTCGATCGGATCGATGACCTGCGGCACCTTGAAGACATACGTGGGAATCCAGGTGACCGCGGAGAGCAACAGAATGTGGAAGAGGACCGCCCACAGCACGCCCTCGCGCAGCCGCGCCCAGCGCCGCTCGTCCTCGAGCTCGCTGATCATCTCCAACAGTTCGTGGGTGTCGTAGTCCAACCACCGCGAGCCCTGCACCACAGGGGACGCGGACGCGACCGGCTGCTGGAGCGGTTCCTGCGGGCCCGGTTCCGGCTGCCCCGTTTCTGGCAGCCTGGGGGGCTCGTTCTCGTCGACTTTGGTTGGCACTTCGGTGGTGGGCATTCGCTTCAAAGGAGCCTGCATGGGGGCGCCCGCCCTGGCCGGCTCTAAGGGAGTCCTTCCTGTCTATTCTCTCATCCCGCCCAAGGCCGTGCACTACGGCCCGGCCCGTACAATGGTAGCTGATCGTTAAGACGGATTGCTGGCTGGAAGGGGACCCCGTTTGAAGTCGTTTGTTGCACGAATCATGGCCAAGATGAAACTTGTGCTGCTGCCTTTCCTGGCCAAGTTCGGCATCTGGGGCATGGGCGCGCTGGCGCTGCTCGATTCTTCCACCCTGCCGGTGCCCATGGATGCGTTTCTGGCCTTCTCCGTCTGGAATGACAAGGGCCGCTTCTGGCTCTACTGCCTGGCGGCGGCCGTGGGCTCGGCCATCGGCGGGCTGCTGCCCTACGGGCTGGGCCGCGCCGGCGGCGAGCTCTTCCTGCTCAAGCGCGTGAACCGCGAGCGCTTCGAGAAGATGCGCACCCGCTTCGAGCGCCAGGAGTTCCTGGCCATGATGATCCCCTCCATGCTGCCCCCGCCCACCCCGTGGAAGGCCTTTGTCTTTGCCGCCGGGGTCTTTGAGATGCGGGTGATCCCATTCATGCTGAGCGTCTTTTGCGGCAGGATGGTCCGCTGGATGCTGCTGTCGCTCCTGGTGCTGAAACTGGGGCCCGGCGCGGTGGACGTGGTGAAGCGCCACTCCTTGCCCGTGGTCGCAATCGTCGGCGTCCTGGCCGTGGCTGGTTTTGCCTGGTGGTGGTTCAGGAAGAAGCGCGCCGGCAAGCTGCTGGAAGACTAGGGCCTGTTAACACTTATAGGGCGGACAGCGTTGCGAGAGAAAATCGGGCCAGACGAGGCGGAACCCGAAGGCTTTGGCGACCCCAAGGTCGAGGGCGACAACAAAGTATGGCCCGATTTTATCCGCAACCCGAAGGGACGGGGCGGATTTTCCCGATCTCTGCGTCCCTCGTCGCTGAAGTACGTCGAGTACATTGCGCTCCTC